>JANMTG010000031.1:0-2026 GCA_031390205.1 Gemmatimonadota bacterium | reverse complement strand
ATCAGACCGTTCGCCTGGGTGATGTCGTTCGGAATTTTCACCGGAACGTTCAGCTCCATATACGTCGCGGCGCCGGTCCTGCTCTGGATCGAGCGCAAATGGCCTCGCAAGACCGGCGCACGCCAATCTTCATCGACAGCCACGCCCACCTCGCGGATGCGGCGTTCTCCGGCGACCGCGACGCCGTAATCTCGCGCGCCCGGTCGTCGGGCGCGCTGGGAATAGTCTGCATCGGTGAGTCGCTGGATGCGGCGACCCTAGCGGCGCGACTCGCGGCCGAAAATCCCGGATTCGTGTTCGGCACGGCCGGAGTACATCCCCACGACGCGGCCAGATTCGACGCCGTGCGCGATATCCCGCGGCTCAGGGCTCACCTTCAATCGGGAGCTGTAGCGGTCGGGGAATGCGGGCTTGACTACCATTATGACAATTCGCCGCGCGATGCCCAGCTTGCGGCGTTCTCGGCCCAGGTTGCGCTGGCCGCCGACACAGGACGGCCACTGGTGGTACACACCCGCGACGCGGAGGACGACACGCGCCGCGTCATCGACGAGGCACGTGTCGCGGATGTTGTCGGCGTGTTACACTGCTTCACCGGCTCGCACTCGCTCGCCGAGCACGCCCTGGCGGCGGGGTGGTACATCTCATTCAGTGGGATCGTGACCTTCAGGAAATGGACGGATCTCGATCTTCTGCGGCTTGTCCCAGCCGACAGACTGCTCGTGGAATCTGATTCACCTTACCTCGCGCCAGTCCCTTTTCGCGGCAAAAGGAATGAGCCCGCCTGGGTTACGCACACGCTGGCGAGAGTAGCGATGGCGCGGGGAGTCGACGCGAGCGAGCTCGGACGCGTGACTACTGACAACGCGGGGCGGCTCTTCGGTCTGGCATTGAGTGCCGCACCGTGAGTAAGATTGGCGCTTCCGGATTTCCGGAGCAGAAAACGGCAAAAGAGAAGGGAAATGCTGCCAGCTAGTCGCTACCATGCTGGCAGCGGGTGGTTTTCAGTTTGCAGATTCAACAATCGCCTCTTTCGTCGCCCAACCGGAGCTCTGAATGGCACTAAAGCAAATCAGCACTGACAAAGCACCATCCGCGATCGGACCGTACTCGCAGGCTGTCATCGCCAATGGGTTCCTGTTCACCGCCGGACAGATCGCCCTCGACCCGATCGCCGGTCAGATCGTTCCCGGGGGAATCGTGGAGCAGACAGAGCGGGTGATGCAGAATCTTCAGGAGGTGCTCCGCGCCGGCGGAGCGGGATGGGGCGACGTGGTGAAGACCACCGTCTACCTGCACGATCTCTCGCATTTTCCGACGGTGAACGAGATCTATGGCAAGTGGCTCGGCGACGCGCGCCCCGCACGATCGACGGTGCAGGTTCCTGGGCTGCCGCGCGGCGCGCTCGTTGAAATCGACGCGATAGCGGTGGTGGGGTCAAAATAAGAGTCCCGCCGGGAAACCGACAAAAGAAAAGAGCAATGCTGCCAGCGCTTCGCTACCCGCTCCCGGCCACCGGCTCAGCCGGAAGCCGGCCGCGGGCAGCGCGCAGCAGGCAGCGTGTAGTGTTCCGTTTAAGAACTCGCCAATCGCCCCTCTCCCTGAATTCCCGAATGGACCCAAATCAAGCGGCGACCAGGAGGTGAGCACCTCAAAGACGAGGGAGGAACTCTTCCGCCTCACCGCATTCGCGCGGTGCGCCGGTTGAGCTTCCAAAATGGGTCCGGGTGACCTGTCCCGCGCGCTGGCCGCGCTTCCAACGAAATCCGATCCCCGCCTGCTCGTAGGCCGGGAGACATTCGACGACGCCGGGGTCTACAGGGTGTCGGACGATCTCGCTCTCGTCCAGACGGTGGATTTCTTCGCGCCGATAGTCGACGATCCATACGACTTCGGGCAGATCGCGGCTGCCAACGCCTTGTCGGACGTGTACGCGATGGGCGGCCAGCCACTGACCGCGCTCAACATCGTGGCGTTCCCGACGAGCGAGCTCCCGCTCGAGGTGCTGTCGGAAATCTTGCGCGGC
>JANMTG010000017.1:0-14428 GCA_031390205.1 Gemmatimonadota bacterium | reverse complement strand
ATTCTATCCGCCGTCGACACTGATCCACGACGCGAGGCGGCACGGACTCGAAGTGCTGCCGCCGTGTATGGGAGAAGGCGATTGGGAGTGTACGACCGCACCGACGGAGGATCCGGAACGGCCGGCGCTGCGTATCGGGTGGCGTCACATTCGCGGACTGGGGGAGAAGACGCTCGAGGCGCTCAAGAAGGCGCGTGGTGGAGATGAGCTCTCTGTTTCCAACCTGCGGCTTACTTCTGGCGATCCCTTCACCTCAATCGATGATGTAGTAGGCCGCGCGTCGCTCCTGCGCTCGGATGCGCTCCACCTCGCCCGAGCGGGCGCTTTCGCCATCTGGGAACCCGATCGCCGACGAGCGGCTTGGATCGCGATCCGTGTCGTGGGGGACACACTGCCGCTGGCTCCGGCACGGGAGGCACCGTACCATCCGCGGCCGCTCACGCGCGACGAGCTGATCTTCCTCGATTATTTCTCTGTCGGAGTGAGCGTCAACGGCCATCCGATGGAGCACATGCGCGAGAAGCTGCGTACAGCGAACGCGCTCGACTCGCGGGACCTGATGGAGCTCAAGGGCGGCGAGCAGATCACGACCGCTGGTCTCGTCACCGTTCGCCAGCAGCCCCAGAGCGCGAAGGGCACGGTCTTCCTGCTGATGGAGGACGAATTCGGCTTCATCAACGTGATCGTGTCGAAGAAGCTCGTCGAGGAATATTCGGAGGTCGTGCGCTTTGCGACCTTCGTGCTGGTGCAGGGCCGTTTCGAGCGGGACGGCGACGTGCGCAACGTAGTTGGCAAGCGCTTCAGCGAGCTCCGCGTCGCGCGCCTCACCCACGCGGCTCGCAGCTTCCATTAAGCGCGGCTGTTCGGCACACGCCCGTTACGCTAGCGAGACGGGGTCGGTTCTTGGGCGTGGCGAGAAAGTCTCCAACGCCGGGGATGCTTCCTGAGTCCTTTGTGACCTCAACATGCTCAGGAGAAATGATGCAAGCACCGAGACCACTTCACCTGTACCACCTGGCCACTCTGGCCGCGCTTGCCGCGTGTGCAGACTCGCCGACCGCCGTATCGACATCGTCGATGCTCGCCGCCCCCAGCGCGCTCCTCGCCTCGCAGGGATCGAGCGGGAGCGGTGCCTTTCAGTTCGACCCGTTGCGATCGTCGGCGGTCTGCACCGTTCCCGGCGGTGATCCCATCAATCCGATGGTGCTTCCCCCTGAATACAGCCAGGAGATCATCGCCAGCGAGCCCCAGTTCGGCGATCTGATCGACATGAACACCCAGAACGAGACCGGGTCGCACGCCGGGCGCTTTCTCTATCGGGTGACGGAGACCAGATCCAATGGCATGCTGTCGGTCACCGACCTCATCACGGGCGTGACGCGGACGATAGCGCAGCGTGTGGACTGGGAGCGGCTCGACGGCATCGTCTGGACGCCGTGGGGCACGATCGTCACCGGCGAGGAAGTAAACGTCGCCACGTTGAAGGACCCCCTCGTCCCGCAGGCAACGGCCGGACTAATGTACGAGATCGACCCGAACACCGGTGCGGCCCGCCCGCTTCCGGCTCTTGGCTCCCGCTCGCACGAGGGAATGCGGTTCGACAGTCACGGCAATCTCTATGGTATCTCGGAGCGCGCTCCCGGCTACATCTACAAGTTCACGCCCGACCGGAAGGGAGATCTCTCGAGCGGACAGCTGTACGCGTTGAGAGTCGAGACGCCTACGGGAGATCGCACGGGTGAAGCCCGCTGGATTCCTCTCGACCGCACGCAGGTTCAGATCAACTCGGATGTCCCCGCCGCTGGCGCCGGCGCGACCGGCTATTCACGGCCGGAGGATGTCGAGACCGGCACCAGCACGGGCAATACTCCTGGCGGTGTGAACGTGCTTTACGTCGCCATCACCGGTGAAAACCGGGTGCTGGCGATCGATCTCGGCCACAAAGGCGGGATGGAGAACGCGTTCGTGTACGAGTACCTCCGGGCCGGGGTGAACGCGCCGGCTGATTTCAGCGCTCCCGACAACCTCGCGCTCGATCACTACGGCAACCTGTACATCACCGAGGATCCAGGTGGGAGCTATCCGACGAAGACAAGAGGCGACGACATCTGGGCGGCGGAGCCCTCAGGCGGGAGTCGGTTCACGGCGGAGCGCGTCGTCCGGTTCGCGACTCTTACCGATTGTGACGCCGAGCCGACCGGAATCTATTTCGACAAGAGGGGGGCTCGCCTCTTCGTCAACATTATGCACCGCGGCGGCGACGGACGTGATCTCGCGATGGCCGTCACCCGCGGTGTGGCCGAGTAGACAGTAGCGCGTTGCATGAACCGGCCGGTGCAACTCTTCCTCCCCTTTCCTCCCGCACGCCGACTTCTCAGCTGCAAACGACCGCACCGTTTTTCTCAGACTTTGGAGTGGGGAGGTGGGGGTGTCCTCGCAGGCGCTTTCCAAAACGAGCGACCAAGGAGACGGGCGAGTGCCAGCGAAGCTGGCGCGAGCGTAGTACCCGGCTCCGCCCAAGCAAGCGTAGCGCCGAAGAGGACTCACTCCCCACCTTCCCGCGCGCTATCACTGAATCGAGAAGCGCGCGGTTGTTCAGGCGACCTACGCCGCGGTGCGGGCCTCGCAGTGCTTCTCGAATGCGCGGGTGAGATCAGCCGCGATCTCGTCGGCGGAACGGCCCTCGATCTGATGCCGCTCCAGCATGTACACGACTTTGCCGTCCTTGAGCAGCGCGATCTGGGGCGAGCTCGGCGCGTACCCCGTGAAATAACTGCGCGCTCTGTCAACCGCGTCCACATCCTGGCCCGCGAAAACAGTCGTCAGCGCGTCGGGCTTTACCTCGCCCTTGATGGCCTTCGCTACCGCCGGCCTCGCGTTCCTCGCGGCGCACCCGCACACGGAGTTGACGACTACCAAAGTTGTGCCCTGGGCGTCCTTCAGCTTCGCATCCACTTCCTGCGCCGTCCGCATCTCGGAGACGCCGATCTGCGTGAGCTCCTGGCGCATTGGCGTCACATATCTCTCATCGTACATCTTCATCCCTCGACTGGTTTCAGAATGGCGTTGGTCGCTCTCGAATAGTAATCAGGAGCGCTTGAACTCGTCCCTTTGCCGGCGCTCGATGAATGGCTGGCCGTCGGGCAGCGTCTTCGGCTCCGGTTCCTTCACCGACTCCTTGAGCACGCGCCCGCGAATGAACTGAACGGTCGCGCCGAGGAGAAGCGCCCACACGCAGACGGCAATCAATCGCCAGAACAACACTCCGGTGGCCATCGGCCGCCAGTCGGAGAACTCGGCGCGCGCGGTGCCCCACGGCTCGCGGTGGAGCGCGATCAACACCAGGCTCATCGCCATCTCACCCGTAGTCTCGAAGATCGCGAACCAGGGCGCGCGATACGGCCATTCCCGCACGGGGAATCGCCCGAGATGAAGCGTGGCCATTCCGAGGAGAAAGAGCGTGCCCAGTACCAGTGCCGCCCCCAGGTAGGCGCTCGATGCGGTACCGTGTGTGAGAACTACCGCGCGAAAGAGCCGCATCACCACACCGGTGAGGAGCGCCAGCTCTGCCGGCGACCGCGCTATGCGGGTGAAGGCAGCGGGCTCCTGGAAATCCCACTCGCTTGGAATGAAAGGCCGGCGCCTGTTCTCAGCGGGACGCGTGTTCATGAAGCCCCAATGTAATGGACAGCGGAGAACCGTCCATAGTATTCGCGCGTGCGACGACGCGGGGGGCGGACGCCGGAGTGGTTACCTGATCCAGTGGCCGATTCTGCTCCAGCGGATATCGGTCAACCACGGCAATGGCCGGTCACTGTCGTCGGCGTTGTACGAGTAGTACACGAACAGGGGCCGCCCGCGCACGTTCTCCCGTGGGACAAAGCCCCAGTAGCGGCTGTCCTTCGAGTTGTAGCGGCTGTCGCCCATCATGAATAACCGCCCGGAGGGAACGACGATCGGGCCCCAATCGTCGTGGGCGGGCTGGGCGGGCGCGGCGCCGAAGCGGGACGATCGGAGACCGACCGATTTCTGCCAATCGAAAAGTGGGTCGACTGAATTCGCCACCGCATCGGAATAGCCGCTCGCGCCGAAGCCCTGTCGCTGCGCGATTCCATTCAGGTAGAGGACACCCTTCCGCATGTGAACCGTGTCGCCTGGCGCGCCCACCACACGCTTCACCAGTGTCGGCGTCGGGTCTGCGCCCCGCGCTGCCTCGTCGGGCTGATAGGGTGACACGAACACCGCTACGTCACTGCGTTGCGGCTCGCGGTAGCCCGGAAGATTGATGTCCGTGAACGGCATGTGCGGCCCATAAACGAGCTTGTTGACGAACAGCCAGTCCCCCACCAGGAGAGAGGGGATCATGCTCCCGGAGGGAATCCGATACGCCTCTATGAGAAACGTCCGCAGAAAGAGAAAAATCGCGAGCGCGCCCGCGATCGACTTCAGGTTCTCCCAGATGCTGTGCGAGCGCGACCGCTGCGCAAAGGGGCGCGCCTTTTGAGCGCGCCCCCTGTCAGGCGAAGTTGCCAAGGAGCTTACGTGTTGCGAAGGTGCTTGTTGACGAGTCGGGTCATCTCGAACATGGAGACCTGTCTGCTGCTGCCGAAGATGGGGCGGAGGTTCTCGTCGGCGTTGATCATGCGGCGGTTCTTCGAATCCTGGAGACCCTTCCGCTTGATGTATTGCCAGAGCTTCTTGGTCACTTCGGTGCGCGGTATCGGGCTTGAGCCGACAATGTTGGAGAGATCACTGCTCGGCTGCATCGGCTTCATGAATGCGGCGTTGGGCGTGCGCTTTTTGCCCGACGACTTCCTGCGGCTGCTCTTGCGTCCACCTTTCTTCGCCGCGCTTTTTCTCGCCGTCTTGCGGGAGGACGATTTGCGCGAAGACTTCCGGGACGAGGACTTCTTTTTTCCGCTCTTCTTCTTTGCCATCTTGTCTCCTGGTTTGGTGATCGGATGCGATTTGCTACAGAGTGAAACGCGGTCCGTCAGCGGAGCAAAGTATAGTGCCCGTAGGCGAATGCAATAGGGAAAGCGAAGATTTTCCCTATGGAAAACACGAAATCCTAGAGGAGAAGTCCCATCATTTTGAGGTCGTAAGGGTCGGGAGAGTCGTCTTCGTCGGCGATTTCGTAGTTCTGCTGGGGAGTCTCGAGGATGAGTGGAACCCCCTCGCTCCGGCTGTCCTGCATGAGCCATTCAAATGCCGGCTGGCCGATGCGCCCGTCCCCTATGAGAACGTGGCGGTCGCGGTTCGAGCCCAGCTCGCCTTCGCTGTCGTTCAGGTGAAAGAATGAGGGCGGCTCGCCCGTTTCCCTCTCGAATTCGTCGAGTACCGCCGTGAACGCCTGCTTCGATGCGGTGATGTCATATCCCGATGAAAAAAGGTGGCAGGTATCGAGGCCGTATCCGGTGCGCGCTCTCAGCGTCTTCGGCACGTGCGACAATATCTCGCCCACCTCCTGCGCCGTTTTCCCCATGGTATTTCCCGCGCCAGCGGTGTTTTCCACCAGCAGCTTCGTGCCTGAATCAATGGCCCCAAGTGCCTTCACGATCGCCTTCGCGATTCGCTGCGCCGATGTAGATCGGTCGCCCGTACCCGCCGAGCCCGGGTGGAAGCAGACGGCGCCGATTCCAAGCGCGCTGGAGCGCTCCAGCTCTTTCGTCAGCCCGGCGCTCGCCCTCTCCCACTTCTCGTCATCGGGGGTCGCGACGCTCAGGACGTACGCAGCGTGCACCACCACGTTCGCCGGTTCGATTCTGGTCTTCGCCAGCGCCGTCTTGAAGCGGGCCACCCGTTCCGGCTTGATTGTGGACTTGTCGCCATAGAAGCGTGGAATAGCCGTGAAAACCTGCAGCGCCGTCATGCCCGCGTTGCCGGCGCGGAGCACGGCCATGTGGATTCCGCCGTTGTCGATCGTATGTGCGCCGAGAAACCGCGTCATGCCACGAGCCGTTGCAAGTGTGGAACCTTGGTTGCAAAAGTGAACACTACAGGCTGCCGGCTGATTGCTACCGGGTTCCGGCTCCCGGCTTACAAAAGGCTTGCTCGCCGGTCGAAGACACGCCGGCAGCCGGGAGCGTGCAGCCTATCGCTGGCCGCCTGTAGTGTTCAGTTTGGCATACCCGCGAGTAATGTTGCCGGGCAATCGCAGTGTTGCCCCGCCCCGCGCATCTGCTGATTATTCTGAATCCAGATGATATCCGTCAACGCCCTGTTCGTTTCATTGCTGGCCGCACCCGCCTCGCTCGCCGCGCAAGGGGCGGCGCTCACCGACGT
Organism: Gemmatimonadota bacterium; assembly: GCA_031390205.1. Classification (GTDB taxonomy): domain Bacteria; phylum Gemmatimonadota; class Gemmatimonadetes; order Gemmatimonadales; family Gemmatimonadaceae; genus UBA4720. The sequence continues at coordinate 8,143 of JANMTG010000017.1, read as the reverse complement.
GCTCACCGGCCGCGTCACCGATCTCGGGGGGCGTCCAGTCGCGGAAGCGCAGATCGAGGCAATTGCTCTGGGGTCGAATCTCATCCGCACCCGGCTAACGGATTCGGCGGGCCGTTACCGGATCGTCTTTCCCGGGCACGCGCCTCGCTACCAGGTGACGGCAAGGAGGATGGGTTTTTCGCCGGTTCAGCGCACCATCCAGCGTGGGTCGACACTAGACGAGCTGTTCGTCGCCGACATTCAGTTCACCGGTTCGCCCGTCGCCCTCTCGATGGTGGAAGTCACCGGTGACACCGACCGTCCACTCCGGCGCGAATCGGACGATGCGACTTCGGGAGAAGCCACTGTCCCCAACCCGGTCGCGGAGATTCTCGCGCGCAAGGACTCCCTTCACTTGAGCGCGGTGCAGATCGTGGGTCTGACGGACCTTGCGGATTCCCTGCACGCCAGGAACTCCGCCCTCTTCCGCCGAATCCATACGCTGGTGGCAAAGCTGAAGGAGAACGGCAATCCGTCCGAGATGGCGGGCACTGTTTCCCTGATGCTCCAGGAAGCGTCAACCAACTCGAACCGCGCCGTCGAGGCGGCAGAGAAGCTGTTGCTGCCCGAGCAGTGGAGTCTCATTCCGAAAGGGATCGGGGAGCGGCTGGAGTCTACTGGGACCACGGCGCGGTAGAGCGAAACGCCAGCGAGAACTGCAAACTGAACACTACAGGCTGCCAGCTCACCGCTACCCGCTTCCGGTTGCAGTCACGAGAATTTCGCCAAGTCCCCGATGAACCCTACCTCCACACCCCACTGCGGAAGCCGACCCGGTCGCTGCTCGGCGCGGAGTTGTTGCCGGTCCCACCCGCGCCAGTCTTCGAAGCCCGGTCGCTGCTCTTCCACCACACCGTAATCCGCATCCCGTCGCGAGCGACCCACGGTGCTGTCGCCACTTCCTCGTTCGGCGTCACCCGCCCGCGCTCCTCGAAGAAATGGCCGCTCGTGTGAGACAGGGCGTACCCTACCCGTGATTGGCTCGCGTTTGGGTCCTCGAACACCACTACCACGCTGTCGCCATGCCCCGTGACACTCGCCGCCGCTGGACGCTTTCCGTACATCACCGGCACCGGAGCGTGGAACATCTCCCCTCTATCCATCGCGTGGGCAAAGAATATCCCGGCACCCATGCTGGGTTCGAGGAAATAAACCACGTACAGATAACCGCTCCGCGGGTCGAATACCGTCCCCGGCGCGGGCCGGTCGCAACCGCGGCGTCCCCGGTCGGTTGAGTCGACCACAATTGGAGCGCTCCACGTCCGTCCCCGATCCTGCGAGCGCTGGGCTGCAAGCACCACGCTGCTGTCAGCACGTGAGCTCCACCACACGCGAAACAGATCGAGGCTGTCGCCCACTGCTCGAATGGAACGAATGCAGCTGCCCACCGCGCCCTGAATCTCGGCGAGATTCGCGTTCATGATTGCGCTACGGGTGTCAGGGTCACCCAGACGCGAGGGACGATACGAAATCCCTCCCCATTCGATCGGCTCGTCCGCGCATGCTGTCCCGATCAGAAGCGCCAGCGCGGCAAGGGTACCGAAACAATTTCTCATTTGCGCACTCTAGTCCCGATAGAGGCAGGGGAGAAGCCCGACGGGGTTCGTTTTCCCCGGGTGGACCGTATCTTTCAAGGCATCTCCCGGTCACTTTTCCAGGATCCAGAATGTCCGCCGCTCCCTCCGCCGTCCGCCACGCCACCCCAGCCGTCAAGCCCGCTCCGCCGCAAAAGCGCGAGCAGGCGACCGAACCTTCCGCGATGACTGCCCAGCCGGAAGCCAGGGTGGCGTCCGCGTTCAATGGGAACCGGCGGGTGCCCCCACCGGTCAACGAGCCAATAAAGGCCCACGCGCCTGGCTCTTCCGAGCGCGCATCTCTCAAGGACCGGCTGGCGTCGATGTCCAATGAGCGCATCGACATCCCGCTCATCATTGACGGGAAGGAAATCCGAACCGGCGATCTGTCTCAGGCGGTGATGCCTCACAACCACCGCCACGTCCTTGCCGACTGGCACCGCGCTACTCCGGCCAACGTCGATCAGGCGATCAACGCATCTCTCAAGGCGGCGAAGGATTGGGCGAACTGGTCGTGGGAGGATCGTGCGGCGGTTTTCCTCAAGGCCGCGGAGCTCCTGGCGACGACGTGGCGCACCACGCTCAATGCCTCGACGATGCTCGGCCAGTCCAAGACGGCGTTTCAGGCGGAGATCGATGCCGCTTGCGAGCTGATTGACTTCTGGCGGTTCAATCCGTTCTACGCGCAGGGGCTGTACGACGAACAGCCGCTCAGCGATCGCACCATGTGGAACCAGCTCGACTATCGCCCGCTGGAGGGATTCGTGTACGCGGTGACACCCTTCAACTTCACTTCGATCGCCGGAAATCTTCCTACTGCTCCGGCGTTGATGGGGAACACCGTGGTGTGGAAGCCGGCGTCGAGCGCGATGCTGAGCGCTTACTACATCATGAAGCTGCTGGAGGAAGCGGGTCTGCCTCCCGGCGTCATCAACTTCGTCGCCGGCGACGCGGGCGTAATCTCCGACAAGCTGCTCGCTCACCGCGACCTCGCCGGCGTCCACTTCACCGGGAGCACCGCGGTATTCAACAGCATGTGGAAGACGATCGGCGCTAGCATGTCGCGCTACAAATCCTATCCTCGCATCGTCGGAGAAACGGGCGGGAAGGATTTCATCGTCGCTCACGCATCGGCGGATCCGGTGGCGCTGTCGGTAGCGATCGCGCGCGGAGGGTTCGAGTACCAGGGGCAGAAATGCTCGGCGGTAAGCAGGATTTACGTACCGAAGTCGATCTGGCCTGAGGTACGGGACCGTACCGTCGCAATCATGAAGGATCTGAAGATGGGCGACGTCGCCGATTTCCGGAATTTCATGGGCGCAGTGATCGACAAGAAGGCGTTCACGAAGATCGGCGAGTTCCTCGATCACGGACGCTCCAACGCCAGCATCCTCTCCGGCGGTGTCTCTCGCGGGGACGACGGCTTCTTCATCGAGCCTACTCTCATCGAGACAAAGGACACGGGCTACAAGCTTCTCTGCGAAGAGATCTTCGGCCCCGTCGTGACCGCGCACGTGTACCCGGATGCCAGGTGGGAGGAGACGCTCGGGATCGTCGACGAGACATCCCCGTATGCTCTCACCGGAGCTGTGTTCAGCCGCGACCGCCAGGCAATCCGACAGGCGTCGCTCATCCTGCGCAACGCCGCGGGCAATTTCTACATAAACGACAAGCCGACGGGCGCAGTCGTGGGGCAGCAGCCGTTCGGGGGAGCCAGGGGATCCGGCACCAACGACAAGGCCGGCTCCAAGCTCAACCTCGTGCGGTGGGTCAGTCCACGCACCATCAAGGAGACCTTCTCGCCGCCGATCGACTACCGCTATCCGTTCATGGCCGAGGAGTAGCACCGCACGTGGCGTTCTTTCGTTAATACGGATCCGAGCGCGGTCAGTCGGGAGGATGTCGACTCCGGCGGCTACGCTCTCCTCGCCCGCAAGCGGGCACCCGGGAGCCCAGAACGCGACTTCGCGCTCCGCGCTCCGTCGCCGGTCTCCTTGGTCGCTCGCTTTGGAAAGCCGCCTTCGCCGACATCCCCCGACTTCCCCTCTGATTTCAGTAATAACCAAACTCGGGTGCCGCGATACGAAGCGGCCGCGTTGACTGCTACGCGGAATTAGGCCGCGGCCCTACGCGAAGCCAACGTCGCGGAGTGACAAGAAACGCACTTTGCGGTCCGAGGCTTCCGCCATGAGCTCGAAACGCGAGTCGCAGCCGCGCGCGACGACTATTGCACTCACGGACCCGCGCGGTAGACGCTTCGAGAGGCGGGCGAGAAGCCGGCGTGCTTCTACGGATGTAGGGAGAGGCTGGGTGTCCTCGCAGGCGGTGTTCAAACGAGCGACCAAGGAGACCAGCGACGGAGCGCGGAGCGCGAAGTCGCGTAGTTGGGCTCCGCCAGAGCGAGTGTCGCCGCCGAAGAGGACACCCAGCCTCGACCCCCACATAGATGTTAAGCAACGCGAAGCCTAGAACCGGGCCTCGACGTAGAGGTTGGCTCGCACGGACTTCTCGGGATAAATCCCCTTCGCCACGTCGAGCCTGACCAGACCGTCCATGAACGAAACCCCAGTTCCGGCGCCGCTCAACGGCCGTCCGGGCTTCGAGAAGTTCTCTCGGGAGCCGGCCCAGCCGAGATCGGCAAATAGTATCTTTCTGATACCAATTGCACTCGTCCCGACTTCCGCACTCGTCATCCAGAACGCATCCCCGATCGCGGCACCCGCGCGCTGGCCGCGCACGGTCTGAACCCCACCGACGAAATACTGTTTCTGAATGGGCAGGGCTCCGCCGGAGGTCCCCGCGCCGAGCGTCAGGGCTCCATCCAGCGCCCTGCCCAGCCCACGCGAGACTGTCGTCTGGAAAGAGCCGCGCGCATAGTCGAATGTCCCCGCTCCACCTTCGACCTTCCCGTCCGTGAGCGCGCGGAATCCATGGGGATCGAGCCCGAACGATGAGTGGTGACCCACCGCCAGTCCGACGATCGAGCCGTTGACCGCATCGATGTTGGTCAGATCGCCTTTCACGCCGCCCGGATGCGCGACCGCGAATTCAGTCTTCACGTGCGCATCGGTGTGCTGCTCGGCGAAGAGACGCCAGCTGCGGATTAGCCCGTCGTGCTTCTCACCCTTCAGCTCGCCGCCCCAGGTGCGATAGTAGAATCCTTCGTCACGCCCGAAGAGAAGCGCCGACAGAGAGCTGCTGAACCCAAGCGGGTCGCCCCAGTCGTTCGATGCGGCAAGCCGCCGGTACACTCCTCCGGTCAAAGTCCGGCGTCCGTCAGTTCGCTCCAGAGCCAGCTCGCCATTCGGAGAGAGGTCGGCAACGCCAAGTCGGAACAAGGCGTGCGCGGTGTAGCCGCGTCCCAGCACCTGATCGGCGGCGATCACGGTCGACAGCCCCTCGATGCGATTGAAGCGCGTGAGAGCCAATCCGTAGGAGATCGTCGGCCGCTGCGGCGCGAACTCCGGCTGTGCGCCCAGCGTCAAAGCCATATCCACCAGCGCGTCGCGCTCGGCGGTTCCAAAAAGCGTCTCGCCCTCTTCGTAAATCGACTTGGGAAGATCGGGTGAACTCGCCAGCGCAATCGTGTCGCATGGCACGTGCACCACGACAGGCAGTCCTCCCCTCCGACGGTTCTCTGTCCGCACGCGCTCTGTTCCCACCTTGCATTCGCTTCGGCGATGCTCACGCCCGGCCGCGCGCGAAACCGAGTCGCTCACCGTGTCGATGACGGCGATCGTGAGCTCCGGCATCGGATCGGTTCCGTTCACGCTCGAGTAGGTGTAGCGCTGCTCGAGCTTGAACGGAATGCGCATGAAGCTCACCTGTCCATCACCTTCCAGAGTCTGCGAGCGCGGCAGCCAGAAGCGCCCTTCGTGGAGGCCATACTCGACGGTGATCGCGCTCACCTTTCCCTTCATCGGCGTGATCATCGGCTTCACCCAGCGCGGGATCTCGTCGTTCGGATCCTCGCCCTCGATCTCTTTGGCGACCGCCAGGATGTCCATCTCCTGGGCCATGCGGTACACGGCGCGTACGAGCTGCGCCGTCGAAGCGTCGAACCAGAGCGAGCCCACAGCCACGTTCCACTTCGGCTCACGCGGGCGAACGTGCAGCTCGCGCAACTCGATCCTCTTCCCGCCCGGCAACTGGAAGCTCACCGAGTCTCCCGAAGCGTAGGTGTAATACGCTTCGGCGCCGGTTGCGAGCGGATGGATCATCTCGTCCTCGCTCACATCCGCCTTGGCCAAGCCGGATCCGATCCACAGCGTTTCGCGGCCAGGATAGTAGGGGACATCGTTCATCGTGCCCAGATTGATCTCACCCCTGCCGACGCCGTCCATCATCGGGAATGCGCTCCGCTGGCCGGTGACGCTGATCATCGCGCCCCTGTCGCGCTGCCACCGCACAGTGGCCGCGCGCTCGCTCCGCATCAATAACCGGTCGCGCCCGATCCGTTTGAATCCCATTCCCACCGACATCCGCTCGTAAGCCTTCGCCTCATAGCCGGTGAGTGTCGAATCCTGCCGTAGTCTCGCTTCTCGCGCGCGCAGGAGGAGATCACGTGCGCGCACATCCTTGAACGCGGAAGCGAGAAGAGCCGGAGTGAGCCGCGGCCTCCGTGCGATGCGGGCGGCAGTGCGTACGGAGTCCCGCTCGGCGCGGTTGGCACGAAGCGAATCGCGTCGTATTTCCCGCCGATTGGCAATGCTGTCAGCCTTGGCGCTATCGACCTTGGGGCTGTCTCCGATCTGAATGGTTGCGGATGTCTGCGCGAACAACGCTACAGCGAGCAAGGCGATCATCAGCTACCGCGCTGAAGAACGTAGCAACACGAACGACACACCTAGCTGCCAGAGGACGAGGTCCGTCTTGCTGTTTCGCGGATTGAGCGTGACACTCCCATCGGGGTTGTCAGTGATGTCGCCTTCCCGCAGGTACGTCGCTTGCCCGCCGTAGTAATAGCGCGCCCCGAGGTTGACGCCTCCGAGCGAGTACCTGTTCCCGAAGGGAATCACCAACCCGCCGCCGAAGATCCAGGCGCGTGATCCGTCGCTCTGGTTCGTCGTGGAGGCGTATTCGTAGGAATCATTGCTTCCCTTCAAGCTCGATTTCGTAGAGAAATGTGTGTAGGCGATTGACGCGTTTGCGTACGGGCGGATCCAGCCGTCGGGAATCTGGAGATGGCCTCCGATCGCGGCCCAGGCGATGCTGTTCGTCGTCTCGAGATCGAGCTCGATCCGTCCAGTTAAGGGCTGGTAAGGAATCCGAAAGGATTCACGACCGTACTGCACTCCCCCGACATCGCCGCGGAGGCTGATAAATCCCTTCGGGTCGAGCCTGAACATGCCGGTGCCGTTGAATCCGAAACCGTTGCCGATGTTGTTCGCGAGCTCGCCTTTCGGCTGCGACACGACGAAGTCGCCTCCCACCTGAAAACGCGACGGGCCAGACCGCGAATTGAAAACGACTTGCGCGTCCAGCACCGCGGATGAAGCAGCACCAGATGCCGCAACGAGTACCGACAAGATCAGGGAACGCATATTTTCTCCGTTGATGTGACTCTAAGGTTGGAATGGACGGTGCCCCGTCTTCAGCCAACCTTATATCATTGTACGCCAAGAGCTTATCGTGGGTTTCATCGCGGCCATACCCACTTGTTCCGCCTTCTTTACGTGACACCCGTCTACTAATGGTGACACCTTCTCCCGCGCTCCAGGTACAGGCGCTTCGCAAATCCTACGGTGATGTGGTGGCTGTCGCGGGTCTGGACCTCGAGGTCCGCACCGGCGAGTGCTTCGGTCTGCTTGGTCCCAATGGTGCCGGCAAGACGACCACGATCGAGATCTGCGAGGGACTTTTAGCTTCCGACTCGGGCAGTGTGCTGGTGCTCGGCAGGAGCTGGGAGTCGGATGCGCGCGACCTTCGCGAGCTGCTTGGAATCCAGCTCCAGGACACTCAGCTCGCCGAGAAGCTCACGGTGGATGAGACGCTTACGCTGTTTCAGAGTTTCTACCGGGAGTCCAGGGACGTTGACGAGGTGATCGACTTGGTCGAGCTCGGTGAGAAGCGCTACTCCCGGGTGGGTGAGCTTTCCGGCGGACAGAAGCAGCGGCTCGCTGTCGCCTGCGCACTGGTAGGAGATCCGGAGCTCCTCTTTCTCGACGAGCCGACCACCTGGGGGGTCATCACTTTTTTCGCGGCGCCCAAGCTGTTCCGCTGGCGCTGATCGCATGAGCTCGTCGCCGCCGACCGCGAACTCTCTGGCAGTAAACCAGTCGGTGGGCATCCCGCGCAGCGAGCTGGACGTGCGCGTCTCTCGCTCGTCGGGAGCCGGCGGGCAACACGTGAACAAAACCTCGTCCCGCGTCGAGATCTTCTGGAACATTCCGGCATCACGAGCGGTCTCCGAGGAAGAAAGATCCCGGCTCCTCGACAAGCTGAGCTCGAAACTGACCACGGAGGGAAGCATCCGGGTTGTCGCGAGCGACATGCGCAGTCAGAGCCGCAACCGGGGTCTGGCCGAAGAG
>JANMTG010000015.1:0-2375 GCA_031390205.1 Gemmatimonadota bacterium | reverse complement strand
GCGTGGTGCCCGACCCAGAGGTTGGACCCGAAGCTCGATGTCAGGACGTAGCTCCCGAGCTGCCGCTCGTTCCTGACGGCCCACGCGGACAGCACCGCGCCCGTGCAGATGGCCGCCACCGCCGTGAAGCGCAGCGCCTGCGGCCATCTGAGCCCCAGCAGCCTCCACGACCTCGCAGGCGGCGTCCAAGCGAGCGACCAAGGAGACCAGCTCCGGAGCGCGGAGCGCGAAGGAGCGCTTTGGGCTCCGCCCGAGCTCGCGTCGCCGCCGAAGAGGATACCCTCACCTCCCCCAGACAGAGCTCTATCCGAAGCGACGGAGCCAACGCGCAGCCGAGGACGCGAGCGATGTCAGCCCGGCGGCCAGGTCATCGCGCGGCCGCCAAGGAGGTGGATGTGCAGGTGCGCCACGGATTGACCACCGTCCTTGCCGGTGTTGATCACAGTGCGGTAGCCGGTCTTCGAGATCTTTTCCTGCCGGGCGATCGCCGCAGCGAAGGCCATCAATTGGCCCAGCAGCGGTGAATCCATCGCGTCGTCCAGCGACACAACGTGCTTTTTGGGAATCACCAGAATGTGAACGGGCGCCTGGGGATTGAGATCCCTGAACGCGGCCATGTCTACATTGTTCGCGACCATCTGCGCCGGAATCTCTCCGCGCGCGATTCGGCAGAAGATGCATGGCTCGGCGCGCGAGCCCGCATTCGCCGGCGGCCGAGGGTTAGGCTTCGCCATCCGAGTTCCCCGAAAGTGAGAGTCCAGCCACCGCGATCGCGATGGCCGCTATTCCCGCGGTCTCGAAACGTAGCGTGCTTTCGGCGAGCCGTACCGGCACAAAATCGGCTCCGGTAAAGGTCGCGCGCTCCTCGGGCTCAATTCCCCCCTCAGGGCCGAGTGCGATCGTTATGGGTGCGCGCATCGCAACCTGAGCGATGGGATCGCCATCTTCCGTGAGGAGGAGACGGGTACCCGGCGGAGCGGCGCTCACCGCGCGCCCAATGGACGCTTCCGGAAATACGTCCGGAAGCCACGCACCACCACTCTGAATGAGAGCCGACGTCATCCGCGCTCGTACCTTGCGTTGGAAGGTCGGGCCGTCACCCCGGGGCGACACGCTCTTCGACCGCCGCCACATCACTGGGCGCCAGCTGGTGATCCCCAACTCGGTTGCCTTCTCCGCCAGCCAGAGCATCCGCTCCCGATCCGCGACGGGAGCGAGCAGATGGATCGGCCCCGGACGGGCGACTTCATGCGTGTCGGTGACATCGATCAGAGCCGACGTGCGCGAAATCTTCACCACTGTTCCTTGCGCGGTAGTTCCGACACCATCGCGCAACGCGACACGCTCCCCGACTGCGATCCGGGCGACACGCATGTGATGGGCCGCTTCTTCGGTAAGAGTCACCGCTCCCCCAGGCACGAGTGTGTCGCCGCAGAAGAACGTCGCTATCGCGGCGCGATCTGTACCGTCCACCACACATCCTCCGTGACTTCCCGTTCGATCGCCCAGGCGCCGGCGTCGAGCGCGACGACCATCGCCTCGCTCTCCTCGGCAAGAATGCCGCTGAGGATCGCCTGCCCGTCCGACGCAAGCGACGCGCGCAAGGTCGGCAGCAGCGGAATCAACACCGACGAGATAATGTTGGCGAGAACTACCCGCACCGGCGCCAGCAGGGGCAGCAGCGTGGAGGCGTCACCCTCTATCACCGCGACCCGATCCGCCACGTCATTAGCGCGCACATTCTCCTCAGCGTTTCCAATCGCATCGTGATCCAGCTCGATCGCCGCTACCCGTGACGCGCCGAGCCTGGCTGCGGTGATGGACAGAACGGCGCTTCCTGCACCGAGATCTGCGACGACATCTCCGGGGCGAATCACGCCCTGCATCAGCTCGACGACGCCGCGCGTGGTCGGATGCTCGCCCGTGCCGAAGGCCATCGCCGGATCGACGACAATCGTGGCGGCAGAATCGTACTCCGCGGCGAGCCAGGGTGGAGTGATTACGAGGTCACCGACTCTATGTGCCGACACAGAGGCCCGCCACACCGAGTAATCCGCAACAGGCACGGACGTGATGGCAACGACTGCCCGCGGATCCGCGTTGAGAACGTCGCGTCGTATCCCCTCGATCGAAGCATCAGTTGGAAAGTGCGTGACCAGGTAGGGGCCATCCTCCTGCACTCCCTGGGACCCCGATGCGAAAAGCGCCGCTATTACTCCGTCACGATTTGTTTCGGGCGTGACCCGCAGCGCAATCCAGCTCACGCGCCAAGCGACTCTTTGACTTTGGACCAGAATCCTTTGGGCCGACCCTCAGGAACGGTCTGTAGCTCGCCGAGCCGGCGAATGATCGCCGTCTCCTCGTCGGTCAGTGCG
>JANMTG010000013.1:0-2713 GCA_031390205.1 Gemmatimonadota bacterium | reverse complement strand
GATGTCTGTGGTAGTATCGGAGTTCCTCTGACGCGGGGTGGAGCAGTCCGGTAGCTCGTTGGGCTCATAACCCAAAGGTCGCGGGTTCAAATCCCGCCCCCGCAACCATCTTTCCCCTTTTAGTTATTGACGTTTTCGGCGATCGTGGCGGTCGTTGCCACGATATTGCCACGCTGATCCAGCAGACGAATCGCTGAATCGATGGCGGCTGGGCTCAGATGCATATAGCGCTGGGTTGTCACCATCTCTGCGTGTCCGGCGAGTTCTTGAATGGCGCGTGTGGGCGCGCCACGCATCGCCAGATGCGAGCAGAACGTGTGACGAAGGACGTGGAGGCCGACGTTGTCGAGCCTTGCCCGTCGGGCGGCACGCCGCACTAGCCCCTGCACGCCGCGTTGGGTCAACGGGCTGCCCTCGTCCGAACAGAGCACCCGAGGCCCCTTCAGATGACGGTGATCGCGTAGCGCTGCCTCCAGCCGAACCGTCAAGGGAATGTGCCGGAGACGTCCGCTCTTTGGCGTCGTGACATGCCCTTTCCAGTCGGACCGCTGGATCGTCAACTGACGCTTTCTGAAATCGACGTCCTGCCACTCCAGCGCCATCATCTCCCCACAGCGTAGACCAGCCTCGCCGCCCATGAGCACGATGAGATGGGCCCGTCGGTCCTCTTTGGCCGCCTGCACGAGCCGCTCGAACTCGTCGAAGTCGTGGAATGACGCGGACGATTTCTCAATCGGCAGGAGATGAACGTTGCACCGCACCCGATCGAGAACATCCCATTCCACAGCGACCCTCAGCATTTTGCTCAGTACAGTCAGCACGTTGTTGACCGTCTTCGCCGACTTGTCGCGAAGCGAGTGCTTCAACCCTTGCACGGCTTCGTTCGTGATCGCATCCAGCTTCTTCGTCCCGAACAGCGGGACCAGGTGGACTCGAAAGATGGTCTCCTTGGCCGCTATCCCGCTTGGCTTCTGACGGTTCGCTCTGGCGTGACCGTCCATGAACCTGGTTGCGAACTCTGCGAGCGTTGGCACCTCCTTGGTTGCTTGGGGCGGGCCGTGCTGGAGCAGGTGCCGCTCGCGATCCACTCCCCATCGTTGGGCCGCCGACTTCGAGCTGATGGACAATCTCCGTCGCTCTCGATGCCGCGTCCCGTTCGACAGCCGGGTGTTGATGTCCACCATCCAGCCGCCTTGTCGATACGCTCTGACTGTCACGCTCATCGCTCCCTACTTTCCAGCGACGGCGTGGACTACTGGCGCAGCCAGTCTACCAGAGCGTCTTCACGGACGAGCACGCGGCGGCCGATCCTCACGATGCCGGGGAGCTGCGCGCGCTCGATCATCGCGTAGATCGCCTTCCGGCTGGTTCGAAGCAGCTCGGCCACTTCAGTCGGCGTCAGTAGGACTGGCGTGCGGATCATCTGGGCGTTTCCTCTTTCTCGAGACGCGATTCCGGCAAGCCGCGGGGAGACCACCGACCCGTCCGACCGACTTGCTGAAGTCCGCCGAACGCGGCTGGCCTATCGGCTGATGGTTTCAACAGCTCGTTGGAGCTTAGCGATGCGCTCTTCCGCCTTTCTCAACTTCTCGGCGTCCGCCCTGTCGATGAGGGCGTGCATCGCCTCTGTTGTGGGCGGCCCGCTCGCCGCGAGCGCAAAGTTCAGATTCAGCACGATTGTTCTGAGGGCGAGGAGCTCGGCGAGCAGGAGGAAGTGCAGGGGATCGGGCTGCGCCGTGCCGACAAGGATGTCGCGTGCCCACTCACTCACGGTCAGCGGTTCTGCGCGTCTGGCGATGTCGTTGTATTCCGCTTCGGTTACCTTGGTGCTGATCGATTTCGTGCGTCGTGTTGCCATTGTGTCCCGCTGCAACGCCAAAATCGGGCCAAGATCAGCCGCTCCCGTAAGAGCTACGGATTCAACGAGTTTCTCTTCGGCACCCGATGTTCCCAACGAGGAACCCAGCGAAGGCCGCTCGCGGCCAAGTCCTCCGCCATCAGAGCGTTCCGAATCGGGAACCACAGTTCCTCTGCAGCACCCTGCTGGGGGTGACGTGTCATCTAACTCCCGCTGCGCAGCAGCGCTCTTCGCCACCGCGCCCCTGGGAGGGTCAGAACTGACCCCGATGGGTCAACCGCCGAGGGTCAGATCTGAGCTTCCCTTCGTGGCGGCGCGGCCAATGGCCATGCCTTCCGGCGAGGCCGGCGACAATCGCCAGGTCTTCCCGGCGCACAACCAGTGTCAGGGCCGAAGCCCGAAGGGGCCGAGTGAAGCGAGGCGCCCTTGACGTGACGCTGGTGAGCACCGGGACAGCATCGTCGGTTGCCGGACGCTCCCCCCAGCTACCAGCTTGATCCGCCGTTGACGACGATGGCATCGTCGTCGCGAGGGAGATTGCCATGACGCCGCCTCGTCTTCTTGAGCAGGTGCGGGCCGCGATCCGCGCGCGGCACTACAGCCGGCGGACCGAGGACGCCTACGTCCATTGGATCCGGCGGTTCATCGTGTTCCATGGCCGACGCCATCCGCGCGAGCTCGGCGCACCCGAGATCTCGGCGTTTCTCACCTGGCTGGCCGTGGAGCAGCACGTGGCGGCATCGACGCAGAACCAGGCGTTGAGCGGCGTGCTCTTTCTCTATCGTGAGGTGCTGCGTCAGCAGCTCGGGGTTGTCGAGTTGCTGCCCCGGGCGCGGCTGCCGTCGAAGGTGCCGG
>JANMTG010000313.1:0-1572 GCA_031390205.1 Gemmatimonadota bacterium | reverse complement strand
GCAGCACGCTGCAAGACAAGACCGACCCGAAGCAGCTGGTGCCGATGCGTAACCAGCTGTTCTGGAACCAGGGGCGCCGAGCTGGATTTTTCGACGTGTCGTCCGTGGCGGGCGCGACGTTCGGAAAGGAATTCGTAGGGCGAGGTGCCGCCTTTACCGACTATGACAACGATGGAGACGAAGACGTCTTCATCGTGAACCACGGCGGACCAGGGATCCTTCTGCGCAACGACGGGGGCAATCGCAACCACTGGCTCCAGATCGAGGTGCGTGGTACGAAGTCCCCCAGGCAGGGCATCGGCGCCACCGTTCGCGTGGTCGTGGCCGACACGACTCAGACCCGGCAGATCGGCGCGCAAAGCTCATACCTGTCGCAGAACAGTCTCATCGAGACGTTCGGACTCGGAGCCGCCGTCCGAGCCGACACGGTCGAGGTCCGGTGGCCGGGCGGCGCGCGTACCGTGCTCGCCGGCGTGTCCCCGAACCAGCGCCTTCTCATCACGGAGAACGGAACGGCCGAAAGCGATCGTATGCGCGTGCAGGATTTTTGGAAACTGTATCGCGAGGCCACAACGCTTCGGGTGGCGCGAATGACCCAGCGCGCGTCCGACACCTATGCGCGCGCGCTCGAGCTCAACCCGCGCCACGAGGATGTCCTGTACTACTACGGCGGCATGAGGCTCGACCTCGGCGACTTCGCCGGAGCCGCGCGCGCGTGGAAGACGCTGGCCGCGGCCAATCCATCGAGCGCGCGCGCACACTCGGAGCTCGGCTCGCTGTATCTCTGTCTTGACGCCGGGGCGCCCTTCCAGCTCGATTCCGCCGAGCGGCACCTGGAGCGTGCGCACGAGATCAACAAGGAGGAGACAGGGCCGCTCGTTCGGCTCGGCGAAGTCGCGCTGATGCGCGGCAATCTCGCCGCCGCAAAGCCTCACTTCGACGCGGTACTCGTCACGCACGCCGGCAACGGCGCCGCGCGGTTCTATGCCGGATACGTGGAGTGGAAGAACGGCAACACCGCACTGGCGCAACAGCAGTTCGCGCGCTCGGTCGCGGCGGTTGCAAGCGGTACTCCCGTCGCGCAGGCACCAGGTGAGGGGGATACCAGGCGCGGGATGGCGGCACTGGTTGCCGAGAACCAGCGTTGCGCCGAACTACGTACGCTCACGGAGCGATTGCGAACGGCCGTTCCGGAGCGCGACATGGTGAATCGGTATCGGGAGCTGGACCGCGTGCTCTCCATTCGGCGCGCGAGAGCGCGCTGAGCCTACCCGTCAGCGCCGGCCCACGTGGCGGGTGTTGTACTGACGCAGATACTCCTGGCGCGCCGCGTCCGCGGGATATTTTTCCCCTGCCGCGTACGGATACGACTGGATCTTATGGAAGGGAAGCGGACCGACCGTCGTGCCGTACGCGGTGTTGAGGTCGGAGTCCTTGATCCATCCGTCGGTGTAGAGCAGGAAGTCGCGCTTCCAACCCCGCGGAAGCGTCGTCGCGGAGCTGGCGTCGAACTTCACGGTCATTTCGTCGCCGGGCGCCATGACGACGTACATGTCATCGGGCTGCTTCAGC
>JANMTG010000304.1:0-2996 GCA_031390205.1 Gemmatimonadota bacterium | reverse complement strand
CGGCATACTGTTTCTTGAACTGCTCGGCCTTGACGCTTCGGGCGATCTCGTCCTGCACTTCCGCCGCGGAGGGCCAGATGTCACGCAGAAAGACCGGTCCGTCCTTGCCGATGCCGAGTGGCTCGCGCGTCAGATCGAGATCCATGCGGCCGGCCAGCGCGTACGCAACGACCAGCGGCGGCGACGCCAGGTAGTTGAACCGCGTGAGGGGATTGATGCGCCCCTCGAAATTCCGGTTTCCCGACAGCACCGCCGCGACCACGAGCTTGTTGGTTTCGATCGCCTCGGCGATTGCCGGCGGCAGCGGACCGGAGTTCCCGATGCACGTCGTACAGCCGAAGCCGACCACGTTGAAGCGCAGCCTCTGCAGCGCATCCATCACTCCCGCGGCGCGGAAGTATTCCGTAACGACCTTCGACCCAGGGGCGAGACTCGTCTTCACCCAGGGCTTGGTCATGAGTCCCCTGGCCACGGCATTCCGCGCCAGGAGACCCGCCGCGAGCATGACGCTGGGGTTGGAAGTGTTGGTGCAGCTCGTGATCGCGGCGATGACGACGGACCCATGACGAATGGAAAACTTCTCGCCATTCATTTCCACGGGCACACTGGAGTGTTGCCCAGCCTGTTCATCGGGATCGCTCGTGACGACGGAAGGCGAGAGCTGTGGGGAAGCGGAGACGCTCATCGCCTGCTTGGCCGCGGCCACTGCCGCCACCGTTCCGGTGCGCTCGAGATCCGCGGTCAGCGCTTCCCTGAACATCTTCTTCGCCAGCTTGAGCGGCACCCGGTCCTGCGGCCGCTTCGGTCCCGCCAGGCTCGGCTCCACCGTCCGCAGATCCAGCTCGATCGTGTCGGTGAATATCGGATCGGGCGTGCCGTCGGTGCGGAAGATTCCCTGCGTCTTGCAGTACGCTTCCACCAGTTGCACCTGGGCCTCTTCCCGGCCGGTGAAGCGGAGATAGCTCACCGTCTCGGCGTCCACCGGGAAAAAGCCCATCGTCGCGCCGTACTCCGGGGCCATGTTCCCGATAGTGGCACGGTCCGCCAGTGACAGGTTGGAGAGTCCCACGCCAAAGAATTCGACGAACTTCCCGACGACTTTTTTTTTGCGGAGCATCTCGGTGACGGTGAGCACGAGATCCGTTGCGGTCGCTCCCGGCGGAAGCTTTCCGTGCAGCTTGAATCCAATGACCTCGGGAATGAGCATCGACACGGGCTGGCCGAGCATCGCCGCTTCCGCCTCGATTCCACCGACTCCCCAGCCGAGCACGCCCAGTCCGTTGATCATGGTGGTGTGCGAGTCGGTGCCGACGAGTGAATCGGGATAGGCGAAGGTCTCGCCGCCTTCGCTGCGCGTATACACCGTTTGCGCGAGGTACTCGAGGTTGATCTGGTGGACTATGCCCGTGTCGGGTGGGACGACGCGGAAGTTGCTCAGCGCCTTCTGCCCCCAGCGGAGAAACGCGTACCGCTCCTGGTTGCGGTGGTGCTCCAGGTCGGCATTGATCAGAAACGCCGCTTCAGATCCGTACTCGTCCACCTGCACCGAGTGGTCGATGACGAGATCGACTGGCTGGAGCGGATTGATCAGCCCGGGATCGCCTCCGAGCTTGGCGAGCGCATCGCGCATCGCGGCGAGGTCCACCACGGCGGGAACTCCAGTGAAGTCCTGGAGGAGCACTCTGGCGGTACGGAACGCGATCTCCTTCTCGACCGTGCCCTTCACATTCCACGAGGCGAGCGCGCGGATGTCGTCGGGCTTGACGAACTTGCCGTCTTCGTTGCGGAGCAGATTCTCGAGGAGAATCCTGAGGCTGAAGGGAAGTCTTTCGGCGTTCCCGTTGGCCAGCTTCGAGAGGGAATCCAGCCGGAAGATCGTGTATTTCCGGCCCGCCACGTCGAGCGTCGACCGGCTGCCGAAGGAATTCGGGTGTGTCATCGCTTCTCTGAATCTAGCGCCTTTACAGTGATATCAATCGAAGCGGCCACTTTCAGCTGGTCGCGAGCAGTGCTCAGTTTGCACTGTCCTTTCCCTGAGTCTACTGACTCTCCGTCGTCGCCTGCCTCGTCGGATCGACCGTCGCGGTCGAGGCCTGAGCCTTTCCCTCTTCGATTCGGGTCGCCTCGATTGCGAGCGTGGGACACTGGTGCACAAAATCGCCGTCGGCGGGCGACCACTCGACGATCGGCGTCAGCGGATAAGCCTTGCGGTGCGAATCCATCGCCATCACATCCGGCGCGAGCGAGGCGCAGAGCGTACAACCAATGCACTTCTCGCGATCGACCGAAATCTGCATCGCCCGTCGCGGGAACACGCCGCTCCCCCAGGCGATGGCCTCGTCGTAATGGGAAAGGGCCTCCATCGCCGCCGTGTACCCCGCCTCGAGAATCTCCTCGGTGTGCGAAAAGCTGAACCACGCGATATGGGAGACTTTCGGCCGGATCAGGATCATCGGCGGACGAGTCCACGTCCCGAACGGCACCAGCTGGAGCGCGTGCATCATCGTCGTCGCGGCCCGCATGTAGATCGAGGTGAATCCGTGCACCGCGATGTCGTTTTCAGGAGTGACGTCGCTGCTCCCGGTGTCGACGGCGATCACCATGTCCATCCCCCTGCCGGCGATCCCGACGGGGAGGTTGTCAACCACCCCGCCATCCACGCAGAGCCGGCGGCTTATCGCTCCGGGAGGGAAAAATCCGGGCAGCGCGCAGGAGGCGTACACCGCGTCGACGGCGCTGACGTCGCGAAGCCCGTGCAGTCCCCATACGACCTGGGTGCCGCGCTGGATGTCGACGGTATTCACCAGCACCGGCTTCTTCAGCTCACCCAGCTGCTTGCGCGGAACGACCGATTCCACCAGGGCGCGCAACGGCTCCTCGAGATAAATCGCCGGCGAGCGCTGTCGCTCCAGCAGCATCCCGATGCGATTGAGTCGAAAGAGATCTCGCCGCTTGAGCGCGCGGGTGCGGTCAGCCATCTCGGGCACGGGCATCCC
>JANMTG010000273.1:0-2132 GCA_031390205.1 Gemmatimonadota bacterium | reverse complement strand
CTCATCAAGGTTGACACGGCCAACCAGCGCGCATAGGTTGCATGACAAAGGCGATGCGCGCTTCGGAAAACGCGCGAGCCGCAATCAACACGAATGATGCCCCTCTCCACTCACCGCCCCATGTACGCAATGATCGAGATTCGCCTCAATGGCGGGTGCTCGACGCGCGGCGCGCGGAGGCGACGAGGCTAAGGTGTTCCCAACTGCTGCCAATACCCGCCCCCGCCTCCCTCTGGATGCGGGGGCGTTGTCTTTTATGTCACCGCGGCTGCCGCGCGCGATGGATCATCGCGCACGCCGGTCGCACAACGGAGGATTGATGAGGAAGCACTACCTGTTGGTGAGCGATTTCGACCAGACCCTGAGCTTCAACGACTCGGGACTCGTTCTGAGCGAGATGCTCGGGATCGCGGGGTTCCAGGAAAAAGTAACGAACCTTTCGCGACTTAACCTCGTGCAGGCCGGCGCGGAGCTCACGTACCTGCTGAGACACGATCCGGAATTCCGTCGCGTACGCAGATCCGACCTGATCGAGATTGGCAAGCGCATCCGCCTCAAGCGCAACATCTCGCTGCTCGCCGACTTCCTGAAGGAAGGAATCGACGGCTTTCGCTTCGACTTCTACGTCGTGTCTGCGGCGCCGTGGCTGGTGGTGCATTCCGCGCTCGAGGGAATCGTTCCACCAGATCACATCATCGGCGCCCACTTCGGCTTTAGCGCCGAGACCGGTGAGATCGAGACGATCGAGCAGGTGCCCGCCGGCTACGGCAAGGTCGCTGCTGTCGACTCCCTCCGCTTCCGCCTCGGCGTTCCCACCGATCGGGTGGTCTACGTCGGCGACGGAAGCTCTGATATCCATGTCATGCTCCATGTGAACCGCGGAGATGGCCTCACTATCGCCGCATCGGAGGCAAGGCACATCGCCCAGATAGCGCGGCGGACAGTCATCAGCGACGACGCGCTCAGCGTGCTGATTCCCATTCTGGAGGAAATCTGCGGCTACGACCCCAGCCAGATCCGCCTCGTGTTCGAGGAGCAGGGACTGCTCATTCAGGAATGGGACCGGGTACGGACCGACTGGCTCACGATCCGCGATGGTTCCGCGGTTGCGGGCGCGGCATGATCCAATACCTCGGCTATTTTGCCGGCTTGCTCACCGTCGGCTCGTTCCTGCCGCAGGTCATCCGCTCCTGGCGTACGCGTCAGACGCGTGACCTGTCGCTCGGCATGTTCGCGCTGCTCACCACCGCCAGCGCGTTGTGGATCCTTTACGGAGTAATGACCGCCGATTGGCCGGTAATCCTCACCAATACCGGCATGGTCGCGCTCAATGGGGCGCTAGCGGTCGCCAAGGTTCGGTACAGATAGGTTCACCGGGGGCTGACTACGGGGCGGGGCGCCTCTAGGGGATTCAAGTCGTGAGTGGGCAGTCTTGAGTTGTTCCCCTCAGCCCAACCCCGAACTTTCTACGGGATCCTGGGGCACGTAACCCGCGGTCGCCAAACGCTGTCCCGACATCTCGTACGCCTCCACCGGCATGTCTCCCACCCCCGTCGCGTCTACCCACTTGTTGTAGAAGTTGAACAGGGCGCACACCGTGATCGCATCGTAAATCGCCTCCTGCGTCCAACCCGCATCGATCACAGCCTGCACATCCTCCTTCTGAAGGCTGAAGGACTCGCGATTCATTCTCTCGATGAAAGCGAACAGCGCTTTCTCGCGCACGCTGATGGGAGCCGTCCGGAAATCCTCCAACACCGCGTCTACCATCGCCCGGTCCCCGAGTAACGTCGCCGCGACCGCGGCGTGTGAGCCTATTCAGAAGAGACAGTCGTTACGGCGGGAGGTGAACGCCGCGATCAGCTCGCGCAGACCCGGCGGGAGGGGTGAAGCGCCGCGCATGACACCCTGCGTGAAGGCGGCGAGGTGATTGGTGCGATCGGGCTTGAAGGCGAACAGGTGCATGATCTGCGGCACCGGAATGCCCCCCGCCCGCATGCCGTTGATCGGACCTGCGTACGGCCCCTGCGGCGTAGCTTGCTCGACTTCGCCGAGAAACATTGGCTTCATTGGACGATCCGCGAAAAAATGGAGGAGTGACCAGACGGTAAGGCGGGCGCTGGCAGCCTGGC
>JANMTG010000261.1:0-2628 GCA_031390205.1 Gemmatimonadota bacterium | reverse complement strand
TGAGGATCGCGACGGCGGTGAACGAGCCATGGTGTCCCTTCGCTTCCCAGCTCTCCTCGAACACCGTCGCGTCCTTGCCCTTGAGCGTCTTGCTGCGCATCGCCTGCGTGAACATGCGCCCTTCGCTCCAGCGCCAGACTTCCTTGCCAGTCGAATCGTTCACCACGAAATCGTGGGTCTGACCGTCGGGGAAATGGATCTCGACCATCTTCGCGGTGTTGTTCACGATCCTGAGCGCGAACGTGAGCGACTCGGCGTCGCCACTCGGGCGGATGACGTTGAACGTCGTGCCGAGGGTTTCCTTTTTGTCTGCGGGATGGTGCTTCGAAGCGAGGGGCTTGTCGTCGTCGTGGGCGAAAGTGCGGCCCGCAAAAGCGACGGACGTTGCGATCAGCAGGGGAAGGACGATACGGTTTCGCATTTACTTCGTGGACTCTCTGGGGCGAGGCGGACAGTTGGCGGGAGGCGATTCTCACTACAGGTGAGAAACACAACTTATCAACCAAATGACGATCGGTCAACCTCAGCCGCAACATTCTAACTTCGTATTGCGCTTGCACTTGCGGCCGTGATTAAACATTCGGCGTCTGTTCGGACGAAGCCCCGCATTAGTTCGTTTTGACGAACAACAACGGGCGCCCCTAACTTTGCGAGATGAACGCTCCCGCAAGATGAAGATCGCGCTGATAAGTCTGGGAGTAATCGCCGGCATCGTGGTCCTCGTGCTCGCCGTCGGGTTTGCTCTGCCCGTGCGACACCAGGCCGTCCGGGAGGCGCGCTTTCGCCAGGCGCCGGCGAAAATCTTTGCGTTAATCGCCGACGTCAAAGCGTTTCCATCATGGCGGCCGTCGGTGAAGACCGTGGACATCCTGCCGGCGGCGAACGGAAGACAGCAATTCCGGGAGACAGGATCCGACGGCTCCATTCTGTACCAGATCGAACGGGTAATGCCCGATCAGCAGCTCGTCATTCGGATAGCGGACCCTTCGCTTCCATTCGGGGGCAGCTGGACTTACGATCTTATACCGGATGGTGGTTCGACCATCCTGCGGATTACCGAGAACGGCGAGGTCTACAACCCCGTCTTTAGATTCGTGTCACGATTTGTGATGGGACACGCCGCAACAATCGATCGGTATTTGCGCGACGTGGCAAAACGCCTGGGCGAGGAATCGACGCTGGGAATCGAGGCCTCCCAAGCGCGCTCGCATTTGGCCGTTCGGCGCTTGTGAAAAAGTTCACAAGCGGCTAAATTCCCACTGAATGGAAGACGATAAACGGCAGCGACTGACGCCCGCGCCGGGCGGTCTCTCCGGCGCCGACTTCGCCGGGGTCGGGATACAGTTCGCCGCCGCCATCATCGCCTTCCTGTTCGCGGGGCAATGGCTCGACAACAGGATCGGCACCAAGCCGGTGTTCACCATCATCGGCGTCTTTGTCGGCTCCGGCGCCGCCTTCTACAACATGTACCGCAAGATCACCGCGGCACAGAAGAAGGACGACGAGGCGAAACAGCCCCCCCGGTGATCACCACCACCCGATCCCTCGGGGTCTTCGCCGCCGTCTCGGCGGGGCTGATAATCGCGGCGACCGTGGGGCTGAGGATGGTGTTCGAGAGCGTCGAGCAGCAGAACGCGATGCTCGTGAGCGCTGGACTGGCTTTCGCAGTACAGCTCGGCGCCTATGCTTTGCTGGCGCCAGCGAAAGCGGCGAAGGGCGCGGCGGCCGGGGAGCTGATTGTCCGCTGGGGGATGGGAGCGGTAATGCGGCTGGTGGTGCTGGTGCTGTACGCGGTCCTGGCGAGAGTGATGCACCTCCCCCTCGATGCCGCACTCGTAAGTTTTGGAGTTTTCCTGTTCCTCACGATGATGGCGGAACCACTGTTGCTGAACTATGAGCGCTGACGGCAAAGACTTCATCACCCCGCACATCACCGACTCGCACCACCTCGAGTACCCGTGCCTCGACACGGGCTGGGTGTGCGCGTACGAGCTTCCGCGCTGGGACCCGATTCAGATCGGCAGCTTCGCGATTGACATCTCGCCCACGAAGCACGTGGTGATGCTCTGGATCGCCGCTTTCCTCTGCATTGCGACGATGCTGCTGGCGCTGCGCGGCCACAAACAGAAAACAGAGGGAGGGCGCGCGCCGAAGGGAGTCGCCAACGGACTCGAGGCGCTGGTTCTCTATCTCCGGAACGAGGTCGTCCTGCCCAACGTCGGACACCACGGGAATGGGTATGTGCCTTTTCTACTTACCCTCTTCTTCTTCATCCTCTTCGCCAACCTGCTCGGGCTGATCCCCTACGGTTCTACCGCTACCGGCAACATCTCCGTCACCGCCACACTCGCGATCATTACCTTCGTCATGATCGAGATCGCCGGAATGAGAACTCTCGGGCGAAAGTATATCAATACCATCGTCTTCTGGCCGCACGACATGTCGCTGCCGATGAAGCTGTTCATCTCGCCCATTCTCACGCCCATCGAGCTGATCGGAAAGTTCACCAAGCCGGTCGCGCTGGCGATTCGTCTCTTCGCCAACATGACCGCGGGCCACGTGGTGCTGCTGGCCCTGATCAGTCTCATCTTCACGTTCGGGAGCTGGTTCCTGGCGCCGGCGCCGCTC
>JANMTG010000256.1:0-3373 GCA_031390205.1 Gemmatimonadota bacterium | reverse complement strand
TGATCCTTCGCGTGGGTGCGGAAGTGTCCCGTCAGATAGTTGATGCGCTCGGTGAGAAGTGCGACCTGGACTTCGCTGGAGCCGCTATCGCTTTCGTGGGTGCGGTACTTCTGGACGGTCGGTGTTTTTACGAATGCCATTGGATTGCTTTTGCTTTCCTGAAATCGCTGTAAGCCTTCTAATTTAGCTGACTTACGGGTGTCTGTAAAGGCGCCGTCAAACACGTTTCGGTGGGGGGGACGGACACTACGCGTTGTGCGTTTACCGTTCTTGCGTTACCCGTTTATCCGTTTTAAGGGCTGCGCACAAAGGCAAACGGAAGAACGGACAACGGAAAAACGGGAAACGCACAACGCGCTGTTAGTCCTCGCGGGCAGGGATGCGTGATTGTGCAGTGATCCAGCGCGGATCAGCCATCAGTCGAGCGTCATCTCTGCCGCGCGCACGGTGTTGGACATGAGCATCGCGATCGTCATTGGGCCCACCCCTCCGGGCACCGGCGTGATCTTGGACGCAACCTCTCGGACCGCATCGAAATCGACGTCACCTTCGAGCCGCTCTCCGTTTCTGGCACTGGGATCGGGGACGCGATTCATGCCGACGTCGATGACCACAGCACCGGGCTTCACCATGTCAGCCGTCACCATTCGCGGCCGGCCGGCGGCGACGATGAGAATGTCCGCGGCTCTCGCGTGTGCCTTGAGATCCACCGTGTGCCGGTGGCATACCGTGACCGTGCAGTTCGCGTGGTCGTTGTCCTGCATCAAGAGCGCCGCCATCGGCTTCCCGACGATGTTGCTGCGGCCGATGACGACGCAGGTCTTCCCCGGTGTCCTTACTCCCGATTCCCGTAACAGGACCTGGATTCCCCCGGGGGTGCACGGCACGAAGCCGCTGGGGTCGCCCGCGAGCAGCTTGCCGGCGTTGACCGGATGAAAGCCGTCGACATCCTTGCGTGGATCGACCCGGCATATCACCGCGTCGGGGTTGATCTGCTTCGGCAACGGCATCTGAATGAGAATGCCGTGTATGGCGGGGTCGGCGTTCATGTGTCCGACGCGCGCGAGAAGGTCTTCTTCCGACGTATCTGCCGGCAAGCGAACCGTAATGCTGTGCATCCCCGCTTCCTGGCACGCTTTGGCTTTCGCGCCCACATAGATGGCGCTGGCAGGATCGTCCCCGACCAGAACGACGGCGAGGCCGGGCTTCACTCCTTTCGCCGCGAGCTTCGATATCCGGACCGCGACATCATCGCGAACGCGCTTTGCTATCGCACGACCGTCGATCAGATCAGCGGGCAAAGTCCACTGCTCTCGTCTCCCTGATCAGCACGACCTTGATCTGTCCCGGGTACTGTAGCTCGGCCTCGATGCGGCGCGCGATTTCTTCGGTGAGCGTCGCCATGCGGGGATCGTCCACTTCTTCCGGGGTAACGATCACCCGCACCTCCCGTCCCGCCTGAATGGCAAAAACTTTTTCGATGCCCTTATAGCTCGAAGCAATTTTTTCCAGCCCCTCGAGCCGTTTCACGTAGGTCTCGAAAGCCTCGCGCCGCGCGCCCGGACGCGCACCCGAGATTGCGTCGGCCGCCTGCACCAGCACCGATACTTCGGTTTCGTGGGGAACGTCGTCGTGGTGGGCGGCGATGCAGTTGACCACCAGTGGATTCTCCCCGTAGCGCGTCGCCATCTCCACGCCGAGCTGCACGTGAGTGCCCTCGTGCTCGTGCGTGAGAACTTTTCCGATGTCGTGCAGCAGCGCCCCGCGCCGCGCCATTGCCACATCGAGCCCCAACTCGGCGGCCATTATCCCCGCCAGCCAGGCGACCTCTTTGGAATGGTTGAGAATGTTCTGGCCATAACTCGTGCGCCAGCGCATGCGTCCGATCAGCTTCACCAGCTCCGGGTGCAGCCCGTGCACTCCACTCTCGTATGCCGCCCTCTCGCCGGTCTCGATAATGGACGCGTCGACCTCGAGGCGCGATTTGCTGACCACTTCCTCGATGCGGCCGGGGTGAATGCGGCCGTCGGCGACGAGCTTCTCGAGCGAGAGCCGGGCAATCTCGCGGCGGACCGGATCGAAGCACGACACTACGACGGTATCCGGCGTGTCGTCGATGATGACATCCACGCCCGTGGCGAGCTCGAAGGCGCGAATGTTTCGACCCTCGCGGCCGATGATGCGCCCCTTCATCTCGTCATTGGGGAGCGCGACCGCCGATACGGTCGCCTCGACGCTCTGCTCGGCGGCGATCCTCTGGATCGCCAGGGCGATGATTTTCTTGGCCTCGCGCTCGGCGTTCCGCTTCGCGCTTTCCCTGATCTCGCGGATTCGGTTGGCCGCGTCGGCGTGGGCTTCTTCTTCCATCCGGTGGACCAGCTCGGCCTTTGCATCCGCGGCTGAGATTCCGGCGAGCTGCTCCAGGCGGCGGCGTTCCTCGCGGAGAAGCTTCTCCAGCTCCTGCTCGCGCTGACCGACCGCTTGTTCGCGGTTGGCGAGGTCCTCGATGCGGCGGATGCCATCACGCTCGCGTTGCTCTATGAGCTCGTACTTGCGGTCGAGGAGGTTGTCCCGATCGCTTACCCGCCGCTCTTCCTTCTCGACCTCTTCGCGACGGCTGCGGACCTCGACTTCCCACTCTTCCCGCAGCCGGATCAGCTCTTCCTTTCCGGCGACGACGGCGGATTTGCGGAGACTTTCGGATTCCCGCTCCGCCTCGGACACGATTCGCCCGGCTGTCTCTTCAGCCGTCGTGTGGGCCTGCTGTTGGCGCCGGAGCTCCCCGCGCCCTCCCAACCTTCTGCCGATGAAGTACAACACCGCGCTGGCAATTACGAACAGTACAATGCCGGCCGCGAGTATCCACGCCGTGTTCGTCATATGGGATCTATGTTGGGCCCGCGGCATCGCCACAGGCGGCCCCTATCGCGCCGGAAAGTCGTCGCGTAGCTAAGGGGTAAGGTAATCCTTTGTTCTTGGACGGGGCAGGCTGGCCGGTTGCGCCTCGGCTGAGGCTGTGCGGTTTCTCCCCTGACCCTCAGGATCTTCGCCGGTGCGTCAGAGGGGGGCGGGACTTCGCGGCTGCTCGCTTACACGCTGCGAGCCTCGCTGCCCGCTTCGCGGGCAAAGCGCGCGAGTCTCTTGCTACGCGAGACGCCGCTGCGTCCCGCCCCCCTCCGACTCCCCACGGAGTACAGCGCCCAGAGACTCATCGGGCTCGGCACGGACGGCCTGCTGCAGCAGCGCCAATGGACTGGCCGCGCCGTTGTCACGCCCGTAGCGCTCGACCGTGAGCGTGCTGCCCTCGATATGGCCGAGCCGGCGCAGCTCCGCAAACAGCGCACGGTAGTAGCGATTGTCGCTCTTCTCGACC
>JANMTG010000235.1:0-13072 GCA_031390205.1 Gemmatimonadota bacterium | reverse complement strand
TTCGGCATCCGCTACAACTTCGGCACTTCGATCGACCGGCCATAGCAGCTATCGGCGCAGCCGGTTGATTGAAAGAACGGCGCCCACAAGGCGCCGTTCTTTTTCTCCGCCGGCTTTTGCGAGGCTGCAGAAACTTCTCTGGACTCTGTATCTGCGCCGGTGCGTCGGAGGGGGTCCTGCAGCGCGAGTACGCTCGCTCGGGCGGAGCCGAACTACGCTCGCGCCAGCTCCGCTGGCACTCGCCCGTCTCCTGGTCGCTCGCTGTAACTCGCTTGGGCCGGACCCCCTCCGACTTCCTCAGACAACACCGGTGGGCAGAGTGCGCCCCCCCTTACGGGCGTCAGCGCGTTGCTCGAGCTCCGATCTTCCCAGGCGGCGTCGCGGCCCGGTGGAAGCCACGCCGAGCGGAACCGCGGACTAACCGCGCGCGCCGACGGGCTCCGACCAGCGACCGTCGTCGCCGAAGAGGATACTCTCACCTCCCCTCGTGCAGAGATCCGTCCGCACGCGCGACCTCCCAGCCGGAAGGCGCGAGGGCGCTAGTCCGGCGGGGACTGCTGCTGGAACGCGGGCTTGGCCCGCAGCTCCTTCTCGACCATCTCCGCGAGGTCTTTCAGCGTCTCGCGATCGCCCTCAGTGAACTGGCGGGGCTCCTTGTCGATGATGCAGAGAGTTCCGACGTTGTGGCCGCCGCGGCCCTGCACCGGATAGCCGGCGTAAAATCTGATGTGCGGCTCATCGAGCACCGCGGGGTTTTGCGCGAAGATCGGATCGAGCACGGCGTCCTCGACCACGTATACCTCGCTGCCATTGATCGCGTGGCCGCAGAACGAGCGCTCCCGCGGACTGTCGGCGAGGTCGAGGCCTTGCTTCGACTTGAACCACTGGCGCTCCCCCTCGACGAACGACACCGCGGCGAAGGGAACCTTGAACATCTTCTGAGCCATGCGCGTGATCTTGTCGAAGCGTTCCTCGGGGGTGGAATCGACGGCGCCACTGAGCCTGAGCTCCACCAGCCGCTCCGCCTCGTCCTGCGGTATGAGCGGGCGCATCACCTCTTCGGTCTCGGCCCACAGGCCCCGGCTCCTCATCACGGCGGTGACACGCTGGCGGAAGCGCTCGGAGTCGAATGGCTCGACCAGGACGTCGTCGACCCCCTGTGCCATGAGCTCGTTGCCCTCGCGGTCGGAGCCCTCGGGGGCGATGACGATTATCGGCATGTCGACGAGTCCGACCACCGTCCGCGCGGCGTGGACCACCTGACGCCCATCGAGAATGGGAAGCTTCAGGCCCACCACCAGCGCGTCCGGTGGATCCTGCGCCAGAATCCCGAGCGCGGCGGCACCATCGTTGGCAATCTGAACGGAAAGTCGGGCCTCGACCAGGATGTCGTTGAAGCGCACCCGGTCCTCCTTGTTGCCGACGGCGAGCAGCACCCGCGAAGGCATGGCGACGCCGTCCGCATCGAGCTCGGGCACGAATTCCTGGTTGACGCGTGGGGTATTGGTGCGTGGTGTGCGACGACGCTCGAACTCTGTGTACGGGATCACCTCGTCGGCCGTCGTATCGCCCTCGGCTATATGCCAGAGACCGTCGGTGTCGAATGAATGAAGCGCTCCGGTTCGTACAGCCGTCGCCCGGAGCTCATCGACCGATTTGTTGGTGGTTATCATCCCCCGGATTTCGGGCGTGATCTCCAGAAATTCCACCAGTGGCAAGCGGCCGGTATAGCCGGTGAAGCCGCACTCGGCGCATCCCGCGGCCTTTACGTGCCGCGCGCGCCCGAACTGCCGCTGCTGCGCCGCGCGAACCATTGGGTGGAGCTCCTCGATTGGAGCCTCGTATCTGCAATGCGGGCAAACACGCCGCACCAGACGCTGCGCGGTCACGCCGATCAATCCGGCGGCCACTCGGAACGGCTCGACGCCGATGTTCTCGAGACGGGCAATCGCTCCGATGGAATCGTTGGTGTGTAGAGTCGACAGCACCAGGTGACCGGTCATCGCGGCCTGGAACGCGACCGTCGCCGTCTCTCCATCTCTAATCTCACCGACCAGTAACACATCCGGGTCCTGGCGCAGCACCGAGCGCAGCACTCCGGCGAAGGTCAGTCCCTGCTTCTCGTTCACCTGAACCTGGTTGACGCCGCTCAGGCGGTACTCGACCGGGTCTTCGACGGTGACGATGTTCACCGACTCACCACGCCGGAGATTGAGGGCCGCGTAGAGCGTGGTAGTTTTTCCTGAACCGGTAGGGCCTGTCACGAGCAGGATTCCCTGCTCGCGCATCAGGAGCGCCTTGAACCGCTCAAATACCTCGGGCATGAAGCCGAGCGTCTGCATCGAGACCTGCACCGATTTCTCGTTGAGGAGACGCATGACGACTTTTTCGCCGACGCGCGTCGGGAGCACTGACACGCGTAGCGCGACCTCCTCGCCGCCCACACGGACCTTGGCCCGCCCGTCCTGCGGGCGGAAGCGCTCGGCGATGTCCAGATCCGCCATGATCTTGATGCGGGAGACAACCGGCCCGACGCCGATGAAGCGCGGCAGCACCATGATGTTCTTGAGCAGGCCGTCAATGCGGAATCTCACGAGCGTCGAGGCCTCGTCGTGCTCGATGTGGATGTCCGAGGCACGCATCTTAATGGCGTTGGCGAGGATGGCATCGACGAGCTTGATGACAGGCGCGTGAACGCGAGCCATCGCGGCCTCGTCCTCCTTCGGGTCGTGGATCTGCTCGACACCGGCCGCGTGATCGAGCTTTTCGATCAGCCCGTAAATCATGGCGTCAGGCCGGAGCGTGTCCGAGACGAGCTTGTCGAGCTGTCCGGGAGGGCAGAAAAGCGGAGTGACCTCGCGGCTCGTGGCCCAGCTCACCCGCTGGATCGCTTCCTGGTCGAGCGGGTTCGCCATGGCGAGATAAACCGTCTTCGCGTCGACCTTGACGGGCAGGACGTTGTGCTCGCGACACAGTTTTTCCGGGATTATCTGCATGGCGTTCTTGTCGATCGCGCCGGGCGAGAGATCGACGTAGTCAATGCGGAACGCTTCCTTGACGACCTCGGCGATCTCCTTGAACGACAACACGTCGCCGTCGATCAAGGCCTGGGCGACGTACGGCTTCTGCTGAGAGCGCCACCGCTGAATCAGCTCAGGGGTCACTCCGGGCATGGTCCCTACGAGGGCGACCAGCCATTCATCCTTGAAGCGGTACCTGCGCTCCTGGGTCTGCGGTCCTGCGGGTGTCGTCATGGCTTCCGGTGGGGCGCGATCTCGGGCTCAGTGCTCTATGGATGGCAGGCCGTGATTTATAGACTGGTTTCCATCCTCGAAGATAACAAGGGGGCCGGACCCAACGGCGCGGTGGGGGGTTCTTGTTGGACCAGGCGGAGGGAGTGGCAGGAACCACCAGCGCCCGCTTATAATCCATCCCCTATCGCTGGCGGTTACCGTTTTCCGTCCCGAAGCATCCGGGGTCGCCGAATTTTCGAGGAGAATTTCATGATTGGCAGAGCAGGCCGGTTGGCGGTGATTATGGCCGCAGTCGCAGCGCCCTCAATTGCCGGCGCGCAAGCGCCATGGCGACAGGTTTACCTGGATTCCGATGTCCGAGTGCTATTCGATACGGCGAGCGCCACTCTTTCCTCGCCCGGGACATGGACGACGGTCACGAGCTGGGATTACGTCCAGCCGCGCGTTCTGGAAAACAAGAAGCGCTATACCCGTCTCGTACAGAGGGTGCACATTCGCTGCTCCCCGGTGAGGGTGAAGCGGGTGCGCAGCACGGTGTATGGCCCGAACAATGTCATGGTGAGAGATGAGGGCGAAGTCGACTACCGCGATCAGTCGGCGATGGCGTGGGACCGTCCGCGGAGAGCGACGGCGGCGGCGACGGCGTTCACCTCGGTCTGCGGGGTGC
The DNA here is from genome assembly GCA_031390205.1 of Gemmatimonadota bacterium. Taxonomy (GTDB): domain Bacteria; phylum Gemmatimonadota; class Gemmatimonadetes; order Gemmatimonadales; family Gemmatimonadaceae; genus UBA4720. The sequence goes on along the minus strand of JANMTG010000235.1, from coordinate 9,151 downwards.
TGACTCGGAGGAGCGGAGCTCGGGCCGCCACCGTCGCGCCGAAAGCTCCGGCCACGAAGCCACCCGCAAAGAAAACGACGGTGAAGAGTTCGGCGGCAAACCGGTAGGCTCGTTTTGTTGTTACGGATGAACGGGTTGCCGCGCCAGTCCATAGGCGGCAACCGCGCGAACTTTGGCCGAACGTTTGCTCTATAGGGCCGGCCAGATTCGACAGGGGAGACAACAATGCGGTTATTGGAATCCAAGCCCGAAAAAAAGAACCGGTGGGCAGGCGGAACGATTTTCAGCGTCCTTCTGCACTTCGGCTTGGTTTTTCTCGCCGTCTTCGCCACCGCCCGCGCGGGGGTAAAGAAAACCAACAAGGACAGGGCGGAGAAGGTCAACTTCGTCGCGGTGAAAAAAGAGCCGCCGCCACCGGAGGTCAAGAAAGAAGAGCCCCCGCCCCCCAAGGAGGCTCCCAAGCCGAAGCCGAAGGCCCCCAAAGCAGTGGAGGCTCCGCGTCTGCCGAAAGAGGTGGCGGTAGCCCCGCCCAAGGGGTTTCAGGTAGTTCCGCCGGTAATCAACATCCCCACGGCGCTGCCTTCGATTGACCTCTCCAAGGCCGTCACCAACGAAGGTGACTTCAGCGGTAAAGGTGTCGCTGGCGGAACCGCGAAGGGAGTGGAAGGCGGAACCGGCAAGGCGGGCGACACCGGCAAGGAGGCGGGTGTCAAACACGACGCGCCTTACATGGAATTCCAGGTCGAGAAGGCGGTCGTGAAAATTGGCGGCGAGGCGCCGGAGTATCCTTCGCGGCTTAGAGACTCCGGTGTCGAAGGCGAAGTCCTGGCGCAATTCGTGGTGGGTGAGAACGGCCGTTACGAAGGTGGAACGCTCAAAATCCTGAGCTCGAGCAACCCGGCTTTCGCCGACGCCGTGAGGAGTGCGCTCCCCGGCATGCGGTTTTCGGCCGCCCAGATCGGTGGGCGGAAGGTGAAGCAGCTCGTACAGATGCCGTTCCAGTTCAACATCAAGAGCTAGGGAAACTGATCGAGGCCAGGCCGCGGGGGGATTCCCTCCGCGGCTTTTGCCTTACGTGCCACGTCCTCGTCATGGAATCGAGCACCGGAGCCGGGTGTATTACCCCTTTGAATGAATAGATTGAAATTCCCGATGATGATCCTGAGACACAGTCTCGTCTCCGGGCTCGTCGCCTGGCTGGCGCTGGCGGCGAGCGCCGGCGCGCAGAATCAGCCCGTCTCCCCGCGTCCCAGGCCGCAGCGCCCGGTAGAGGTTCCGCCGGCGGTTGTCGTGCTTCCCGTGGACACGACGGCGGGCGATTCCATTCGCACGATTATCGAGCGCGACCTCGATTACGGAGACCGCATTCAACCGGTGCTGCTCGACAGCGCGGTTGCCGCCGACGTGTGGCATTCGGGCAAGCGCAGCATCAACTTCGGACCGTTGCGCGAGACACGCGCCAAGTTTGCGGTGCGCGCGCGGCCGATCTCGACCGGACTGCGCGTCGAAATCTTCGATGTGGCGCGCGAGAAACTGCTGCAGGCGGGGAGCTTCAGACTGCCGAGGGTTCCGCGCGACCGGTCGAAGACGCTGCGGGACTCACTCGACCGCGTGCTCGGGGTGCGCGCCGCGTCGCTTGCCGCGAAGCTGGCGGCGGACTCGGTGACGCTCGATACGCTGGCGCGGGCGGCCTCGCGTCCCGTTCCTCTAGACAATACGAGCCAGCGCTCCGCCGCGCGTCGAGCGGCCGCGGCGAGGGATTCCCTCAGGCTGGAGATAGAGCGGCGAGCGGTCGTGCTCCGGGAAGCGAGCGAGCGCGACATCGCCCGGGCTGATTCGGTTTTTCAGTCGGTCGTGAGCCGTGACTCGATAGTGAGAGATTCGCTTGGCCGCGAGCGGCGTCTGGCGATCCATGGGGTGAGCGACGAGCTCGAACGGTGGATAACCGGGGCGCGAGGGGCAGCGCAGACGCGAATTGTCTTCATCGACCATGGAAAGCTCAAGATCATCGACAGTGATGGAGCCAACATCCGAACGCTACCGACGGTGGGGGCGGCGCTGTCGCCTTCGTGGCATCCGTCGGGAACGTCCATTGTTTACGTGGACGCGGATGACGTGGGGACGCGCATTGCGCAGTTCGATCTGCGGACAATGAAGTCACAAATTCTCGCCGCGTCCCCAAAGGGGCTCAACATCAGTCCCGTGTACACTCGGGATGGAAAGAGCATCGTGTGGGCGAGCGGCAGCGACGCTCCCGCCGAGCTCCTGCTCGCGAGCGCCAACGGCGGCGACACGACGGCGAAGCGGTTCGTAGGGCGCACCGGATTCGAGACGACCTCACCGACATTCAGTCCGGATGGAAAACAGATCGCGTTCATCTCGCCCCGGCCGCTCACGCCCCAGGTGTACGTCATGAACGTCGATGGGACCCGGCTCCGGCTGCTCACTCCGGTGGTGGCGGGAAAGAGGAGCTACCGCACCAGTCCCGACTGGTCGCCCAGCGGCGAGGAAGTCGCGTACATGCAGCAGATGGGCGATTTCCAGATCTGGACGATCAGCGTGCGAGACCGGGTGATGAAGCAGCTGACCACCGAGGGCGAGAACGAGGATCCGTCGTGGGCGGCCGACGGGCGGCACCTGTCCATCACCACTCGGCGCGGGGAGATCGGGGCGGACCGGAATATCTGGATTCTCGATACGCGCACGGGGAGAATGCGTCAGCTCACGCAAACGAACGACGCGCGCTTGTCGGACTGGTCGCCGATACTCAAGCCGAGCTTTTAGCCCGCGCTTCGTTCGAACAGATCTCTGTTTGGGGTCGGCGAGGATACCCTCGCCTCCCAACGAGTCTGGTCGCGTTGGGATCGCGCGCGGGTACATGCTCCGTCTTGAATCGCTCCCTCCCTCCGTCGTCTCGTGGTCGTTACTCCCGCGCGGGCCGCGGCGGCGCTTCGCGCGTCACTGAGTGGGTCGGTGCTCATTGTGTATATATATAGTGTCAATAGGGCTGGGAATTACGACTACCTAGGTGGCGGATGAGCACTCCGGCGACATCGCGCGAGCGGCTGCTTTCGCTCGACATCTTCCGCGGCCTGACGGTCGCCGGCATGCTCCTCGTCAACGACCCCGGAAGCTGGAGCGCGATCTTTCACCCGCTCGAGCACGCCGAGTGGCATGGGTGGACGCCGACCGACCTGATATTTCCGTTCTTTCTCTTCATCGTCGGCATCACTACTCACCTCTCGCTCTCCGCGCGACGGGCGCGCGGAGACGACGATGCCGCCATCGTCAGGCAAATCCTCCGCCGCGGCGCGATCATCTTCCTGCTCGGCTTCCTGATGGCGCTGTTCCCCTTCTATCAGTGGGGACCGATCGAATTGCTCCCCGATGCATCCGTCCTCGATCGCATCGTCCACCGGCTTCAGCACGTGCGGATACTCGGCGTGCTACCCCGCATCGCAATCGTGTACGTATGCGCGGCGCTGCTCACTTTGCGCACGAATCTCAAGCAGCAGGTGATCATCGTCGCCGCGCTGCTGTTCGGATACTGGTTCATGATGACGCTGCTCCCGGTGCCGGGCGAGGGCACGATCGGAGCGCTGCTCCTGCACGACAAGTCGCGGAACCTCGCCGCCTACCTCGACCGCGCGATCCTCGGGACGAATCACACCTGGGTTGGCAGCGTGACGTATGATCCTGAAGGGCCTTTGTCGACGATCCCCGCCATCGGCACGGCGATGCTCGGGGTAATCGCCGGACGGTGGATTGCCATGACTGATCGCCCGCTGGTCGAGCGGATTGCGGGACTCTTTGCCGCCGGCGCGCTAATCATGATGTTTGGCGCGATGTGGAACTGGGTCTTTCCGATCAACAAGAATCTCTGGACCAGCTCGTACGTGCTCTTCACCGCGGGCATGGCTGCGGTATCGCTGGCGACCACCATGTGGCTGGTCGAGCACTACAACGTGCGGTGGTGGACCAAGCCGTTCGTGATCTTTGGCGTGAATCCGATCGTTGCGTTCGTCGGGTCGGGGGTGATGGCGCGGCTGATTTACACGCTGTGGAAAGTCGAATACGAAGGCAAGTCGCAGTCGATCCAGTCGGTGATCTATCAGGCCGTGTTTCTGCCCTGGCTGCCGCCCCGCGTCGCGTCGCTGGCGTTCGCGCTCACCTTCGTGTTGTTCTGGCTGGGCATTCTCACCGTCATGTACCGGCGGAATATCGTTCTCAAGGTCTAGCCGCTCCCGCCCGCCATCCGATCCAACCGGGGCCGCGAACGACGCGACCGGGAAACGCGCCGGTGTGGGTCCCGTTGCGCAGGACCTGGGTTCCGTTCACGAAGACGTCGCGAACGCCTGTCGAGTACCGATGCGGGTCGTCGAACGTCGCGTGATCCTGAATAGCGGCTGGGTCGAAGATCACGATGTCGGCAAGGAATCCCGCGGCCAGTCTGCCGCGCCTTTTCAGCCTGAGGTTCTCGGCGGGCAGCGCCGTCAACCGCCGGATCGCCTGTTCGAGCGGGACGATTCTCTCGTCGCGGACGTATTTCCCGAGCAGCCTGGCGAAATTCCCGTACGCTCTCGGGTGCGGCCTTGATTTCAGGAAGACACCTTCCGGCGCGAGCGATTCCGCATCCGAGCCAAAGGTCACCCACGGAAGCTGGAGCTGGCGGCGGACGTTCGCCTCCGACATCAGGAAGTAAACCGCGCCGACGCGGCTCCCGTCCTGGATCACCAGATCCATCGCCGTCTCTTCGGGCGTTTTGCTTCGAAGGCGCGCGACATCCGCCAGCGTCCTGCCGGTCAGATACTTGAGTGAGTCATTCTTGAAGGCAACGAGCAGAATCTTCTCGGGCGAGCCCGCGCCGACGAAGAAATTCTCCCACCGGTCGGTGGGCGTGCGCATCTCCTGGGCAACGCGCGTCCGGATCGCGGGATCCCGCAGACGCTTCGACCACTCCTGATAACCGCCCTCCTGCACCCAGGGAGGCATCGCCGCGTCCAGTCCGGTCGCACCCGCGATGTAGTTGTACATGTCGGCCGTTATCCGGAGACCGCTTGCTCTCGCCCCCTCGATTTTCGCGATCGCCGCCTCGAGTTTCCCCCAGTTGGGCTCGCCCGCCGCTTTCAGGTGGTAAACCTCGGCCGGCACTCCCGCCTCGCGCGAGATCGTGATCAGCTCGTCGAGCGCCTCCAGAAAGCGGGACCCCTCGCTGCGCAGGTGTGAGATGTACATACCGCCGTAGGGCGCGGCGGCTTTCGCCAGCGCAATCAGCTCGTCCGTCTTCGCGTAGAAGGCGGGAGCGTAGATGAGTGAGGAGCCGATCCCGAGCGCGCCATCCTCCATCCCCCGGCGCACGAGATCCTGCATCCGCGCGAGTTCTGCCGCGGTCGGAGCCCGGTCGGCATAACCGATCTCGTGCACCCGCAACGTGGTCGCGCCGATGAACGACGCGACATTGGTCGAGACCCCGCGCCTTGTAAGGTGCTCGAGGTACTCGTTCAGCGTGGTCCACGGCACATCGTATTTGATGTCGCCCTGCTCGGCGATCATCTCCTTGCGCATCCGTTCGTTGATCGGGCCCATTGATGACCCCTCTCCGAACACCTCCAGCGTCACTCCCTGGCGGATGTCACCCTGGCTCCTGCCATCGTGGATGAGCGACTCCGTTGCCCAGCTCAGCATGTTGATGAACCCGGGAGCCACGGCCAGACCGCGCGCATCGATCTCCGACTTTCCACGCACGCCGACGAGGTCACCGATGAAAGCGATGGAATCGGCGACGACGCCGATATCGGCCGTTCTCGGGGTTGTTCCGCTTCCATCGTAGACAATCCCGCCCCGTATCACGACATCGAATGCGGACGACTGAGGGTTGCCCGGCGGCGGAACCGTGGCACACGACAGGGAAAAGCAGACACCGACGGCAGGGAGAGCGCGAAGGAGATTCATGATGTCAGGTCAGGCTCAGCGCGTCGCCTTGGCGACGCCAACGCGCGCGCGTACGGTCTCGCGCTCAGCGCCGAGGGAGCTGGTAGCCGCGATCTCGGGCTCGATCGGCGCTCCGCCGTGCCGCACGACGTACGCCTCCATGGCGAAGTACTCGGGCAGTCCGAGCTGGTCCACGCGCTTCGCCGTGCCGCGGTTCCGCTCCTCGACCCGCTGCCAGAACTCGCGGTCGTCCTGGCCTGGAAAGGGCGCCCGATCCTTCTGGCTCTGGTGCTTGAAGATCGCCTGGATCTTGGCGCGCAGCTCTTCCTCCGACAGTGGAACGAGAACGTCAGCCTCGGCGATCTCCCACTCCTGCCAGGCGCCGCGGTAGTACCACATCTCGGGTGGCGTACCGGAGTACTGGGTCAGCGCTTCCTGCACCGCCTCCAGGCACATCCGGTGGGTTCCGTGTGGGTCGGACAGATCGCCGGCAACGAACACCAGCTCGGGCCGATGCTCCTCGAGCAGCGCCAGGACCCGACGCACGTCCTCGGGACCGATCGGATCCTTGCGGACCTTTCCCGTCTGATAAAAGGGAAGATTGAGAAAGCGGGCTTGTGATGCCTTCATGCCGAAAGTCTCGATCCCCGACACCGCTTCCGCCTCGCGAATCGCGCGCTTCATCACCTGCACCGGAAACGCGTCTATCTCCCCCGCCTTCTTGGTCTTGAGGAATTCCTCGACCTCGTCTATCAGCGCACCGGCGGTGGAATCGTTGATGTCGAAGTCGTTGCCGAAGCGGCGCAGGAAATCCGCGTAGCGCCTCACCTCGTGGTCGAACACCGCGATGTTGCCCGACGTCTGATAAGCGACGACGATGTCGTTCTTGTTCTGGTGCAGCTTATTGAGCATTCCCCCCATAGAAATCACATCGTCGTCGGGGTGCGGCGAGAACACGATCACGCGCTTTCCGGCCGGGAGCTTACTGCGGCCGCGGATCTTGGAGATGAGCGCGTTGAACACAGCGCCGTTGAGCGGGCCTGCCTGCCCATACCGCGCCAGCAGCGAGCTCAGGTGGTGCTCCCTGTAATCGTGGGCGTCGAGCTTGAGCACGGACTTTCCCGTAGCCTCGCTCAACCATATCACCGCATCGATTTCCTTCTCGCGCGTCCACTTCACTTCGCCAAGGACCCACGGCGTGCGCAACCGCGTCAGCTCGGCTGCCGCGGCGACGTCAACGTAGAACACGGCGTTCTCGTGCTGCTGCAGATAGGTCGCGGCGACATCGGGGTCGGGCTCGCCCTCCACCGCTCGGCGAACGATCGCCGCCTTGTGCTCGCCGGTGGCGATCAAAGCGATCTCCCTCGCATCCATGATCGTGGCGACGCCCATGGTGATCGCTTCGGTGGGTACGTTGTCCTCGCCGAAGAAATCGCCCGCCGCATCGCGGCGCGTCACGGTGTCGAGGGAGATGCGCCTCGTCCGCGAATCCATCCCCGAGCCCGGCTCGTTGAAGCCGATGTGTCCGGTCTTTCCGATCCCGAGTATCTGGAGATCGATTCCACCGGCGTCGAGGATGGCCGCCTCGTACAGCTCGGACTCCACGTCGACTTCCTCGCGCGGGACATCACCCCGCGGGATGTGGATGTTCTCGGGCCGGACGTTGATGTGGTTGAACAGATTCTCCCGCATGTAACGGTGGTAGCTGTGAATGCTGTCCGGAGGCATCGGGAAGTACTCGTCGAGGTTGAAGGTCACGACGTCCGAGAAATCAAGACCGTCCTCGCGGTGCATCCTGATCAGCTCGCGGTAAATGCCGATCGGCGTGCTGCCGGTGGCGAGACCCAGGACCGCATGAGTGCCCGAGGCCCGCCGTTCCCGCGCGATTTCCGCGATGCGGGTCGCGACCGTGCGCGCGATCTCGTCGTACTCGACGACGACGACAGGGACTCTTTCCTTGTTCGACGGTGCCATTCAGTGGGAGAGAAGGGGAGGAGACAAAGATAAGTGCTCCGAGGCCCGCCTGACGTTCGGCGCGCCCAGTCGAGCTGACGACGGGCGTTAAGGAAACGCGCTCTTATCATCCCCAAGCAAGGATGCCAGCCGCGCGCGCTAGCGATCTTCCCAGTTAACGATGCGGGAGCCGAGAACCGCTTGCTGAACCGCGTCAACAACATCGCGCCGCAGCTGCACGTGCCTCGTGTTGCTGCGGGTAGGATTGACCCGATTGGTGAGAACCACCACGAACAGATCCTTCTGAGGATCGATCCATATTGAAGTGCCGGTGAAGCCGGTGTGCCCGTAACTCCACGGCGAAAAGAACTGGCCCGCGCTCGATCCGCCGTCGGGGCTGTCCCACCCCAGCGCACGCGACGACTCCTTGCCCTGGCGCGCGGTCCAGCGGGCGATGGTTGACGGTTTGGCCACACGAACTCCGTTCGCTTCGCCTCCGTTCAGCATCATCAGCGAAAAGAGGGCGAGGTCGCGTGCGGTTGAGTAGAGACCCGCGTGTCCCGCCACGCCGCCCATCATGTAGGCGTTCTCGTCATGCACGGTGCCCCACAACAGCCCGCCGCGCGCGTCATCCACCTGCGTGGGAGCCATGCGTGAGCGCAGCGTGAACGGGGGACTGAACTGCGTGTCTGTCATGCCCAGTGGCCTGAAGATCTTTTCGGCGGCCAGCACGTCGAGCGTTTTCCCGGAGATCCGCTCCATCACCAGCTGCAGAAGGATCATGTCCCAGTCGCTGTAGATCATCTTCGTGCCCGGCTGATACTCGAGCGGGCGCGCGTTTATCAAGCGCAGGTACGCCTCGCGCCCGCGGGCGTTGAACGTGTTTCCGCCCGCCTCCAGGCCGCCGTTGTGAGTGAGCAGCTGCCTGACGGTGATGCCCATTTTCTCCGGAGAGTTGAACTCCGGGAGGTATGAGCTCACCGTCCGATCGAGGTCGAGCTGTCCGGCTTCTTCCATTATCATCGCCAGCGTCGTCGTCGCTACGACCTTGGTGAGGGATGCGAGATCGAAGAGCGTGTTGGTGTCAACCGCTGGCGACGCCGGGATATCCCAGTTGATGTGGCCGTAGCCTTTCACATAGGCGATGCGGCCGTTGCGGCCGACGGCGATCGCGACGCCGGGCGCGACCGCTTCCTCAATCGCAACCTTGATGAGCCTGTCGAGGCGGCCGACGAGGGCGGTGTCGAGCCCCGAATCGTTGAGCCCG
>JANMTG010000159.1:0-2428 GCA_031390205.1 Gemmatimonadota bacterium | reverse complement strand
TGCAGTATCGCAAAACGCGGCAGCGCAACGCGCTGCATCCCCGTCCACGTGTCGGACTCCCGCCTGCGTGCGTGACCGCGCGCGACACGCTCGGCCCGAACTAGGCGCGGGGATGCCGAGCTTCGCTCGGCGCGCTCCCGCGCGGCGCGAACGGGATCGTCACCCGAGTGCTGCACCTCGACACACCGGCAGAGATGCAGGGATTCATGGGAGAAGCCGCGCACTTCTGCGGCACCACGCTAGCGCAGGTCGATCGTCCAGTCCACCTGGATGTCGCGAGCGAGGGACTCGCGCACCGAGCAATACTTCGTGACCGCGAGCTCGACCGCGCGCTCGACGTGAACGCGCTCGATGCCTTTTCCTGTAATCCTGAAATTGAGCGTGATGTGGCGGAAGCGTCGCGGGGTCGTATCGACACGCTGACCCACTACGTCGACTTGGAGCGACTCAACCGGCGTGCGCCGTTTTGCCAGAATGTCCACGACATCCACCGACACGCAGGACGCGAGCGCGCTAAGCAATGCCTCAGGCGGTGACTGACCCGTTTTTCCGTCGCCGTCGAAGCGGGCGACGGGTCCATTCTCGCGTCCGGTATCGAACTGCTGATCCCCGGCCCATGTCACTCGCACTTGCGAAGGCTTCGGCGAGTCCGCCGCGGGACTCGCGCTCATTTCTCTCCGCCGGTCTCGATTGGCACGCGAACGGCGTTTCCCCACTCCGTCCAGCTGCCGTCGTAGTTTCTGACGCGGTCGTAGCCGAGCAGGTAGGTGAGCGCGAACCAGGTGTGGGAAGAGCGCTCGCCGATTCGGCAATAGGCGATGATGTCGTCGCCCTTCTTTAGTCCCTTCTCTTTCTCGTAGATCGCGCGCAAGGACTCCGCGTCCTTGAAGCTGCCGTCGGGGTTGGCTGCACGCGCCCACGGTACGCTGCGGGCGCCCTTGATATGTCCACCGCGCAGAGTACCCTCCTGCGGGTAGTCGGGCATGTGAATGCGCTGGCCGGTGAATTCTTCGGGAGAGCGAACGTCGATGAGCGGCTTGCCGCCTTCCGAGTGCTTTCGCGCCTCCTGGAAGAAAGCACGAATCTTCTCGTCCGAGCGTGCTGGAGCCTTGTAACCAGTCGGCGAGAGGCGCGGCACATCCGTCGTGAAGGGACGGCCTTCCTGCTCCCATTTTATTCTTCCGCCATCGAGCAGCTTCGCGTTGGTGAAGCCGAAGAGCTGAAAGACCCAGAACGCGTAAGCGGCCCACCAGTTGTTCTTGTCGCCGTAAAAAACGACGGTGGTGCTCTCGTCGATCCCTTTCGCGCGCAGGAGTTTTTCGAACTGCCCGGCTGACACGTAATCGCGCTGCACTGGGTCGTTCAGATCCTGGTGCCAGTCGACTTTCTGCGCGCCGGGAATGTGCCCGGTCTCATAAAGGAGAACGTCTTCGTCGCTCTCGATGACGCGGATCTTTGGGTCGTCGAGATGATTCGCGAGCCACGCCGTGCTGACGAGCACCTCGGGTTTCGCATACCCCTTTTCGGCAATGGCTGGGTCTGAAACGTCGCGTAAAGTTGTCGCCGGCATGTGATTCGATCTCCGTGAACTAAGCTCTCTTAGAATAGTCGGTCGGGAGTGAGTGTGTATCTTTTCGGAATGGTCGTTCCGACTGGCCCACTGATGGAAGCGTACTCATGCCACGTGATCGTTTGCACGGGGAGCTTCTGCTCACCCGACCGGCGGGGGCGCGCGCTGTATTCGCTGCTCGCCCAGCTTCTCGAGCGGGAAGACCTGCTCTTCGGCCCCACGCGCGTAAAGCGCGGCGAGACTCCCTGCCTCGGGGTGTGCAGCGATGGTCCGATTGTCGTCGTGTACCCCGAAGGCATATGGTACGGCCGGGTGACGCCCGCTCTGATGGAGCGAATCGTGGTCGAGCACCTGAAGAGGGGGAAGCCCGTTGAAGAGGCGGTGTTCCATCGACTCTAATTGTCTTTTCGCATGGCATGGGTAATACCTTTTCTCTACGATTTCTCGCCGGGAATTCAGTTTAATTTGATAGAGCGGTTCGTTTCCGGAATTCAAAGATGAACCTAAGTTTCAGTCGAATCAGCAACGACGAGAAGTGATCCTCCCGTTCAATCCACGCAGACTCGCACTGGGTGCCGCGAAGAAGCTCATCTTCGAGAACGAGGATCCGGAGAAGGCGCTCGAGCGCATTGCCGGAATGGATTCGATCGACACCAATCGCACAACCGGCCTGGAGAGCACTTCAATGTCACGCACGCGCACCACCATCCTGAACGATCTCGACGAGATGTACCGCGAGGCATTCGAGCGGGCAAAGGTATCGGGTGACGCGGCCCAGATGGCCACGCTGGACTTCGCCTACCGCCGGGAGCAGCTCTACTTCGAGATCCTTCTCGACGTCCGCGACGCGCTCGAGCG
>JANMTG010000129.1:0-13053 GCA_031390205.1 Gemmatimonadota bacterium | reverse complement strand
CTGCTCGAGTACGAGCAGGGGTTCGCGATGTGGCGCTTTCTTCACGTCCAGCTGGTCGAGCGAATAATCGGGCCGCAAACTGGCGGGACCGGCGGAACGCTCGGCTCCAAGTACCTTCAGAAAACCATTTCGCAGCGGTTCTTTCCCAAGCTTTGGGAGGTCAGGAGCAAGTTCTTTCAGGGCTGACGGAAACTGCGCGTTGTGCGTTTACGGTTCAACTGTTGCCCGTGAATCCGTTAACGGGCAAACGGTAAACGGGTACACGATAAACGCACAACGCGCCCTTACCCTCCCTCCGCTTATGCGCCTCCCTTAAATTGCTCGGAATGTCCCCGCCCCTTTCTCCGACTCCGGTCTATCTGGACCACGCCGCGACCACTCCGGTGCGCGACGAGGTCGTCGAGGCGATGAGGCCGTTCTACGGCGCACGCTTCGGGAACCCCTCCAGCTCGCATCGCTGGGGGCGCGAGGCCCGGGCCGCGCTCGATGAGGCCAGAGAGCGCGTAGGACGTTGCCTGGGGGCTCGCCCCGATGAAATCTCCTTTACCTCCGGGGGCACTGAGGGGGATAACCTCGCCATCCTCGGCTCGTGGCGCGCGCGGAAAGTGAAGGGGCGGACCGCGATCGTCATTACGCCAATCGAGCACAAGGCGATTCTCGGCGCCGTGCACCAGGCGACGCGCGAAGGAGCGGAAGAGCGCATCCTCGGCATGACTCCCGACGGCGTGATCGACCCGGATTCGTTCGACCGTTTGGTGGATGATGATGTCGCGGTTTGCTCGGTGATGTGGGTGAACAACGAGATCGGCTCCATCCAGCCGCTACCCGAGCTCGCGTCAAAAGCGAAGGAGCGCGGGGCGCTGGTGCACACCGATGCCGTGCAGGCCTTCGGCAAGATCCCCATCGATGCCCGGTCACAGCACTTCGATTTCCTCACCATCTCCGGGCACAAGTTCGGAGCTCCAAAAGGCATCGGCGCGCTGTTCATCCGGCGCGGAACTGCGGTGGAGCCGCTCATGCATGGCGGAACGCAGGAGCGCGGACGGCGGCCCGGTACGGAGAACGTCGCGGCGGCAATCGGTCTCGCGCGCGCGGCGGAGCTCGCCGTCGCGGAGTGTCAAAGCCATTGCGAAAGGTTAGAGCGCCTACGGGCGCGGCTCGAGGCGGGAATCATGGAGCGGGTCCCAGACGCCGTGATCCACGGTTACGGAGCGCGGCGAGCTCCACATATTGTCAACGTGTCGGTGCCGGGGACCGACAGTGAATCGCTCCTCATGGCGCTCGATCTCAAGGGCATCGCCGCTTCAGGCGGCTCCGCCTGTCAGAGCGGAAGTATCAGCCCGTCGCACGTGCTCACCGCGCTCGGCGTGGGGCCCGAGCTTGCCAGCGCCGCAATCCGCATGAGCCTTGGAACTCTCACCACCGATGCTTGCATCGACCGCGTTCTCGAAGTGTTCCCCTCCCTCGTGACCAAGGCGCGCCAGCTCGCTGCCGCGGAGTCGGCATGAGGCGCGAAAGGGTGCTGGTCGCGATGTCGGGCGGCGTCGATTCCTCGGTTGCGGGGGGAATTCTGGTCGAACAGGGCTACGATGTGGTCGGCGCCACAATGAAGCTGTTCTGTCACGGAGAAGACGTGCCCGACAGACCCTGTTGCTCGCTCGATTCGGTAAACGACGCGCGACGCGTGTGCGAGCAGCTCGGGATTCCGCACTACGTTCTGAATCTGGAGACCCGGTTCGGACACGATGTGGTAGACAACTTTGTCGCGGAGTACGCCCGCGGCCGCACACCGATTCCGTGCGTCCGGTGCAACACGTTCACCAAGTTTCGTGACTTTCTGAAGAAGGCAGATGCCATCGATGCGCGATGGATAGCGACCGGGCATTATGCGCGCGTCGTGGACGGAGAGCTGCACCGCGGGGTGGACGACAACAAGGACCAGACCTATTTCCTGTGGGGAATCGATCGCGCGGTGCTGTCGCGTCTGATCCTGCCCGTCGGCTCGCTGGACAAGGCACAGACTCGCGCACGCGCTCATGCAATGGGCCTCGAGGTAATCGCGGAAAAGCCGGAGAGTCAGGAGATCTGCTTTGTCCCCGATGGAGACTACGCGCGGATACTCGAGCAGAGGCTTTCCGCCAACGCGCCTGCCTTGTCCAACGGACCGATCGTGACCTCCAGCGGCGCCGTCGTAGGTGAGCACAACGGGTTCGCCCGCTATACGATCGGACAGCGGCGGGGTGTCCCGGGCGGATTCGCGACACCGATGTACGTAGTCGCGATTCGTCCGGAAGAGCGCGCGGTGGTGATCGGCACGCGCGAAGAGCTTCTGGGCAGCGGACTGGTCGGCAGAGAGCTGAACTGGCTTGCGTCCGCGCCGGCGCCTGGAGCAAGGGTGTCGATCCGCGTTCGGCACAGAGCCCCTCTCGCTTCCGCGCACGTCGTGCAACTGGATGCCGACGCAATAGAGCTGGCGCTCGACGAGCCTGTCTCCGCAATCACACCCGGACAGTCGCTGGTGATCTACGACGGCGGGCGCGTGTTGGGAGGAGGTGTAATAGAGAACGCAATGGGACAGCGCGCCGCTCTCCCGGTGCTCGCCGCGTAGCAATGCAGTCACCCACCCAAAGGCTCACGACGCGTTCCACGATCCCCACGAAAATCGGCCTCGTCATCTCGCTGGCGGCCTGTGCCCCCCTTCCCCAGCCGATCGCCGGGCCTCCGCTACAGCCGCTGGCACAAGACCCTCATTCGTACGCTCGTCCGCAGGAAGCCCGCGTCACCCATGTATCCCTCGATCTAACGCCCGATTTTGCAGCGCGCCGCCTGTGGGGAGTGGCGCGACTCACTATCACGCGGGCACCGGGGGCGGACAGCATCGTTCTGGACGTCCGGGACCTCACCATCAAGCGCGTCACCGATGCTGGCGGTAACCCACTCGGCCACCGCATCGGCGTGTCCCAGCAGTTTCTTGGGGCGCCCCTCTCCATCGCTCTGCCGAAGGGCGGTGATGTGATCGTAATCGATTACGAGACGTCCCCCCAGGCGGCCGCAGTCCAATGGCTCTCACCCGAGCAGACGAGTGGCAAGAAGCTGCCATTCATGTTCACGCAGGGACAGGCGATTCTCACTCGCACCTGGATTCCGACCCAGGACGGCCCCGGAATCAGGCAGACTTACGATGCCACTATCCGGGTGCCCGCCGGGATGCGGGCCGTGATGAGCGCCGCGCACGTCGGCGCGGAGGCGGAGCGTGACGCCGAGGGGAGAGCGGTCTATCGGTTCCGCATGGACAAGCGCATTCCGCCCTATCTGTTCGCCCTCGCCGTGGGGGATATCGCGTTTCGTCCCATCGGAACGAGAACCGGCGTGTACGCCGAGCCGGCAGTAGTCGAGCGCGCGGCGGCTGAGTTCGTCGAGGTCGATCGCATGATCGAGACGGCGGAGCGCCTATATGGCCCGTACCGGTGGGGCCGTTACGACATTCTCGTGCTGCCTCCGTCTTTCCCGTTTGGCGGAATGGAGAATCCGACGCTCACCTTCGCCACCCCGACGATTCTCGCCGGAGACCGCTCGCTGGTGAGCCTCGTGGCGCACGAGCTGGCGCATTCGTGGTCCGGGAATCTCGTCACCAACGCGACGTGGGACGACTTCTGGCTGAACGAAGGCTTTACGACCTATATCGAGAGCCGGATCATGGAGGCGCTGCGCGGAAAGCAATACGCCGACATGCTGCGGGAGCTCGGACGCCAGGGGCTACAGGATGCGGTGGCGGAGGCAGGGGGGCCGCAATCGCCCGACACGCGTCTCCATATCGAGCTCAAAGGCCGTGACCCCGACGCGGGCTTCACCGACATCGCTTACGAGAAGGGGGCGGCATTTCTCGAGACTGTCGAAGCAGTGGTGGGACGCGACCGGCTCGACGCCTGGCTTCGCGACTACTTCGATCGATTCGCTCTCCAACCGATGACATCGGAGATGATGCTCGCCTACATGAGGGAAAAGCTGTTCAGGTCGGGAGAGGAAGACCGCATCAATCCAGCCACCTGGATCTATCAGCCCGGAATCCCGGGCAACATTCCGACCGTGCGATCTGAGGCGTTCAGGGCTGTCGAGCGCCAGGTTGAAAGCTGGAAAGCCGGCGCGCCAGTCTCCGCGGCGGCCACCAGCAACTGGTCAACGCAGGAGTGGCTGCACTTTCTGCGGTCATTGCCGGATACGATCTCCGCGTCGCGGATAGCCGAGCTGGATGGGACCTTCAAGCTTTCTTCCAGCGGAAACAGCGAGATCCTCTTCGCCTGGCTCAGGAAGGCGATCGCAAATCGTTACGAGCCCGCATTTCCGGCGCTCGAGCATTTTCTCACATCGCAGGGCCGCCGCAAGTTCCTCGCGCCGCTCTATACGGATCTCGCAAAGACGGAGTGGGGACGCGCCATGGCAGTGGACATCTACAGACGTGCGCGTCCAACCTATCACTCGGTCGCGGTGGGCACGATCGATGGGATACTGAAATGGAATCAGAACTGACCTAATACTTCAGGCCACCCGCCTCCGCGAACTCCTTCATCATCCGCTCCTGCTCTTCGGATAACTTTTCGGGGACAGATATCGAAACCTCGACGATCAGGTCGCCGCGCTTTCCTCCCTTCTCGATACCCTGGCCTCTCACGCGGAGGCGTTTTCCCGACGGCGTTCCCGGCGGAATTCTGATCGCCACTTTTTTTCCGTCGAGCGTCTTCACGCTGATCTTCGTGCCCAGCGTAGCCTGCGCGATGTTGAGCGGAATGGTCGCGATCACGTCGTGTCCGTCGCGCCGATAGAACGGATCCGGAAGCACGTTGAACGTGATGATGAGGTCGCCCGGGGGGCCGTTCGCCGAACCTTTTCCGCCCTGCCCCTTGAGGCGGATCTTCGACCCGGTGTCCACTCCGGGCGGAACGTTGATCAACACCTTGCGTCGCGCGCGGATTTCGCCGGTGGCGCGACATGTCGGGCATGGCTGGGTGGGGATCTGTCCGCGGCCGAGGCAGACAGGGCACGGCCGGTTTACCGCGAACCCGCCCTGTCCGAATGACATCACCCCGCGCCCATTGCACTCGGAGCAGACCTTGAGCTGTGCCCCCGGCGCGGCGCCGGATCCGTGGCAGGTGCCACACTCCTCCGTAACCTCGAGCTCTATCGGAACCTTTCCGCCGCGAGCGGCGGTGCGGAACGGGATGTCGAGCGATGCTTCTATGCTCTGACCCTTTTCAGGTCCCGATCTACGCGTGCTCTGCCGGCCCGTTGTCCCGCCGAACATCGAGCTGAAAAGATCGCCCAGCCCGCCAAGGCCGCCGATATCGAAGTCCTGGAATCCCGTCTGCGCGCCCGGACGCCCGCCGGTTCGCGATGTTCGGGCACCGCCGAATCCGCCAAAGCCACCGTCGAACGCGCCCAGCCGGCGCATCTCGTCGTACTGCTTCCGCTTCGTTGCGTCGCCCAGGACGTTGTTTGCCTCTGAGATCTCCTTGAAGCGCTCGGCCGCCTTGTGATCGCTGGCGTTGGCGTCCGGATGGTACTTCTTGGCCATCTTGCGGTACGCCTTCTTGATCTCGTCCTGCGTGGCAGTCGAGCTCACGCCGAGGACGGCGTAGAAGTCCCTGGTTGGTGCCATAGCGTCAGCGGCTGGGAACGATCAGCCGTTCCACTGCTTCACGACGACGCGCGCTGGGCGAAGGAGCTGTGAGTTGAAGACATATCCCGGTTGAAAAACGCGGGCGACGACGTGGTCGTCCTCGCGCGCAGAAGTTGGCTCCGTGGCTACGGCTTCGTGCAGCGCCGGATCGAAAGTCTCGCCCACGGGATTGATCACCTGGAGGCCGGCCAAGCCCAGCGCCTTCATCACTTTTTTCTCCACCATGTCCACGCCCTGGACGATGGTTTCGGCGTCGGTGGAGCTGGGATCCACGTGCGCAAAGCGCGCGAGATCGTCGAGCGCTTCGATCATTTGCCGCACGAGATCCGCCTGCGCCCGCGAGCCCGCGTCGGAGCGCTCTCGCGCCGAACGCTTTCGAAAGTTGTCGTACTCGGCGGCCAGCCGGAGATACCTCTCCCTCTCGCCGGCGACGTCCGGCATTGCGTCAGTATCGCCGCCAGGAGAAGGCGTGGAGGCGGCGTCAGCAGGATCCGGGATTTCGTCGCCGGCCGGGTCGTTGGCCTGCGTCGTCTGCGCGCTTCCCCCCGGCGCGAAATCGTCCTCGGAGCCCATCGCGTCCTGTTCAGGAATCGGAGCTTGATTTCCCTTCCTTCTCGGGTTTTTCATCTCTCCAAGTTAACCAGTTTCGAGGGTGCGCCGCACCATCTCGAGTGCCGCCTGGCAGGCGCGCTGGCGGATCTCGCCGCGGTCCCCGCTCGTGTGAATGCGGCGGGCATTTCTCCCCGTGACGTGCACTCCGATCCACACCAGCCCCACCGGCTTCTCCGCCGAGCCGCCGCCTGGACCGGCAATGCCTGTTATCGAAACTCCGATATCCGCTCCCATTCGCTCGCGCACCCCGGACGCCATTTGCAGCACCACCTGCTCGCTCACCGCGCCAAACGTGTCGAGGTCCGCCTGCCGAACCCCGAGGGCGTCGCGCTTTATGTCGTTGTGATATGCGATCACTCCGCCGAGGAAGACGTCACTGGAGCCCGCCACGCTCGTTATGCGTTCGCCGAGCATCCCGCCGGTGCAGCTTTCGGCGACCGCGAGAGTCAAGGCAAGTGCGCGGCACTTGTCGAGAACGACGGCTGCAAGGTCCGCGTCATCTTCTCCGTACGCGTACGAGCCGACCCGGGCACGGAGTTTCGCGATCGCTTCTCTAACGAGTTTTTCCGCACGGGCGCTGGGTAGCCGTCTCGCGGTCACTCGCAGATCTACTCCCGCAACGCCGGGCAGATACGCGAGAGGAAGGTCGCCCAGCTCCGTCCCCGGCTCTCCGAGAAAGTCTTTCCCGAGGAGGTCGGCAATCGCGGATTCCGCGATTCCTGTCGTCCTGAGTGTTCCGGAAACGATCGCGCTCGCGTCTCCGGAGCGGTTACGGCTCTCGATCGCGGGCAGAAGCTCGTCCGCCAGCATGCCGCGCATTTCACGCGGGACTCCCGGGAGCATCGCAACCCAGCGACCGCGATCGTCCTCGAGCCAGATCCCAGGGGCGGAGCCGTACCGGTTGGTCAGGATGCTCGCGCCGGCCGGGATTTCCGCCTGTGTGCGGTTGGAGGCCGGAAATCCGCTCGTCGGAAACCGCGCGCGCCAGCGCGACTCCAGCTCCGTTGCGATCGATTCGTCGAGGCGCATCTCCCGATTGAATATCCTGGCGATCGCCGGCTTGGTCAAATCGTCGCTGGTGGGGCCGAGGCCGCCGGTGGTGATCACCGCGCCCGTGCGCTCGAGCGCCTCGTGAACGGCGGCGGCGATTTTCTCCGCATCGTCTCCCACCGTCGTGCGGCGTACTACCTCGATGCCGTGCGCCGCGAGCGTGCGCGAGACGTGTGCTGCGTTGGTGTCGATTGTGAAACCGAGGAGGAGCTCGTCACCGATGGTGATGAGCTCAATCCTGAGCGACGTCAAAAAGCGAACACCCTGGTGTAGCGACGGAGGTAAAGGCCGAACGAGTAAATCGTCAATACGACCGCGGCGACCATCGTGATTGTGCCCACGATTCCATTGAACCAGGCGAAGGCGCGCCACCACGGACCCGTCCACCCATTTACCGCCGCGGTCGTCGCCGCGAAGAACCAGAAGTAGGCACATCCGACCCAGGTCGACTGGAATCCCGTCTTCCATTTCGCCGGTCCAATGGCAGAGATCACGACCCCCCGACGCGCGGCGGCGTGGCGGAATACGGTCATGAAGACCTCGCGTCCGATCACTATCGCAACAACCCACCACGGAAGTCCGACGGGGCCGAGCGGCGTCATGAACGGCAGCAGCGTCGCGTCGGCGCTTTCGGCGCGGGTAGGAGCGAACGGATCGTGCGGCGGCGCCATGAGAACGAACATCGGGACGAGGGTGGCAAACAGCAACAGTTTGTCAGCGAGGGGATCGAGCAGGCTGCCGAGGTCCGTTGTGAGATTTCGGGTGCGTGCGAGCTTGCCATCGTAATAGTCGGTCACCGCCGCGACGATATAGAGCACGAATGCGATCAGGCGTGCTCCCGGAGAGGCGATGAAAGGCAGAGCGGCGATGAACGGCGTCGCCAGGATGCGCCCAGCGGTTATCGTGTTGGGGAGATTCACCCGCCCTCCTTTGCTACGCCAGCGCCTTCAGCACCAGCTTGCTGACGGCCTTGAGTGTATCGAATACTCCGTCGCCCCTCACGGCCACCGCTTCGAAATGTGGCGCCCGCTCGACCCACTCTCCGCCGGGAAGCTGCTCGACGAGGTTCTCGCCGGCGTGGTATGGATCGGGCGCGACGTGGAACTTCGTCGCATCCTCGACCTCCCACCCCGGATTCAACGCTGCCTGCAAATCGGGGATCGTGGCCGCGTTCCCCAGATCGCGTTTGTTGTACTGGATCACGAACGGCATTTTCGTCAGATCGTACCCGTACTCGGACATGTTGTCGTACAGGTTCTGCATCGATTCCAGATTCGCTTCCAGGCGTTCGGCCTGTGAGTCGCCGACGAAGACAATTCCGTCCACGTTCTTGAGAATGAGCTTGCGGCTCGCGTTGTAGTAAACCTGACCCGGCACGGTGTAGAGGTGGAAGCGGGTCTTGAATCCCCGAATCGTGCCGAGGTCCACCGGCAGGAAATCGAAGAACAGCGTGCGCTCCGTCTCGGTGGCGAGGGAAATGAGCTTCCCTCGCGTCTCCGGCTTCACCTTGCCGTAGATGTGCTCGAGGTTCGTGGTTTTTCCGCCGAGTCCGGGACCATAGTAAACGATCTTACAGTTGATCTCGCGCGAGGCGTAGTTGATCATCGACACGTGAAGCTCTTCCTCAGGTGTTGAAGAGTTTGTCGATTTCGTCGTCCGCGCCCGCGAGCAGACGCTCAGCGGGTGCGGCGCCGTTTCGCCCACGCGAAAATACGCGGTCGACCAACAGCGTCAACTCGTCGAGCTCGTCCTTCATTCTCAGCCTGACGAGCCCCACGGTCGTGCGCGAATCGAAGATTACCACAAGTATCCAGCGACGGGCGATGTCCGCGACGTAGATGGACTTCTCTCCCTGATGGAACAGACTCGCGAAGTCTTTCTCGCCGACGAGCTTCGCTAGCTGGTCGTTGGCGCTATAGTCGGCCGCAGTCAGCGTGGCAAAAGCGGTGGTGTCGAGGCCGGACGAATCACCCACGGTCGTCACCAGTTGTCCCGAGCGGTCCACCAGCAGCGCGCAGGTAGAGTTGGTTTCGCCCAGAAATCGCTGCAGCGAGTCGGTCATGGCGCTGAAATCGTCCGGCGTGAACGACCAGCTCGTGCTACCGGCGGTCATCTGCCCCCGGTCAAAGCGTGGCCTCTAGGCTCTTGAGTATGCGCGCTCCCCGCTGGCGGAGAATCGACCGCGGCTCCCACGCTATGTATTCCCTGAGGAGCTGCGCGTTGCTCACGCTCGGTCGCGCCCTCAGGTAGCCCATGGCGGCAACGCGTTTCAGGGCCGAGCGATTGAAGAGCTCCCGACGGCAATTGTGCTGGAGGCGGTTCCAGACGAGAGAACCGGCTGCCACGCCGCCCACGAAGCCAGCCGCGATGTAGCGCGCGCGCGCCTCGATCATGACATTGCCCGCCGGGCGGTGAGCGCCTGCGCGATGGTGACTCCGTCAGCGTACTCGAGATCGCCCCCTACAGGCAGACCGCGCGCGATCCTCGAGACCGTGAGCGGGTAGCGGGCCAGCTTGCGCTGAACGTACAGCGCGGTGCTCTCCCCTTCAATGCTCGGGTTGGTGGCAATGATCACTTCGCGAACTTCTCCGTGAGACACGCGGGTCTCCAGCTGAGGAATCGTGAGATCCTCTGGTCCAATTCCATCGAGCGGGGACAGGCGACCACCCAGGACGTGATACATGCCCCGGAACTCGCCAGACCGCTCGATAGCGCCGATATCAGAAGCTTCTTCTACTGCGCAGATGACTCCCGCATCCCTGCGCGCGTCACGGCAAAACGAGCACAATTCTTCCTCCGTGAGGTTGAAGCACCGGGGACACGGCCTGACCTTGTCGGCGAGGGTGGTCAGGGCCGTTGCCAGACGCTTGCTCTGGTCGGGGGATTGCTTGAGCAGGTGATAAGTGAGTCGCAGCGCGGTCTTCCGCCCGATTCCGGGAAGCTTCGACAGCTCGGCGGCCAGATCGTCGATCGCCCCCACTCTAGAAAGGCAGCTTGAAGGGGAGGTTCAAGCCCCCGGTCAGCCGGCTCATTTCCGCCTTGGCGAGGTCGCTCGCTTTTTTTTGCGCTTCGTTGACGGCGACGAGCACAAGGTCCTCGAGCATCTCGACGTCCTTCGGGTCGGCGACCCCGGGATCGATTTTCACCCGGGTGATGGTCCCTTTCCCGTCGGCTTCGACGGTGACCATCCCGCCGCCCGCGGCCGCGGTGACGGTCTGCTTTTCCAGCTCGGACTGCATTTGCTGCATCCGCGCCTGCATCTGCTGCGCCTGCTCGAAGATCTTGCTGAAATCTGCCATTTGTCCGTGCGTGAATGAAGGAGTCAGTCGAGGAGCTCGAGGTCGAGCTCATCGATGGCAGCGCCAAGAGCGGGGTCCTTCCGACGAAGTATTGCGATGCGCTCCGCCTTCAGCGCCTCGGGAGTCATTCGACTCCTGTTCGAATCCTGTGCCGTTGCCTCCATCGCCCGCTTCATTTCGTGGAGCTGCCCCTGATTTGCCGGCCCTGCCGCCGGCAGCGCGTTCGGGGCAGCGAGCAGCGGCGGGTAGCCCGGACGCGTCGGCGTCGAACCGGACGGGCCCCCGATCTCCTTCAACATATCCTCGATAGCGACGGTGCGATCGAGCAGCGCCATTCGCACCAGCAGCATCTCGATCAACAGCTGCTGCTGGCCACTCTTGCGAAAAGTGGGCTCGAGCGCGTTGACGGCTCCTAGCATTCGGAGGAGGTCGCCGACAGAAAAGAGGTCCTTCCGTTGACGAAGAGCAGCGGCGGCGGATGCGGACACTCCGTCCGCCTTTCCATTCAGCACCACCGTTAGCTGAGCGCGGAGCACGTCCGCGAATCCGGAAAGAAAGACACCGAAGTCGACCCCGGCATCGGCCAGCTTGCCGACCGCCGGGAAAACCTCTCCCGCGCGTCTTCCGCCGATGATGTCGAGGATCGCCAGAAATTCCTCCTCTGGCACGAGACCGAGCGCTTCGCGCACCCGGTCGGCCGTCATCGACCCTTCGCCAATCGAGATCACCTGGTCGGTGAGACTCAAGGCATCGCGCATGGATCCATCGGCCGCCCGCGCGATCATCGCCAGCGCATCGTCCGACGCCTGTACTCCCTCCTTCTCCAGCACGGTGACGAGGCGGCGCGTGATGTCGGCAATACCGATACGCTTCAGGTCGAACCGCTGGAGACGGCTCAGCACCGGCGCGGCGGACTGCGCGATCCTTTGCGGCTCCGTCGTCGCGAACACGAAAACGACTCTGGGAGGCGGCTCCTCCAGGATCTTGAGGAGCGCGTTCCACGCCTCGCGCGTGAGCATGTGAGCTTCATCCACGATGTAGATCTTGTAGCGGTCGTCCCCCGACGGCGCGTACATCGCGCGCTCGCGGAGATCACGCGCGTCGTCGACACCGCGGTTTGACGCCGCATCGATCTCCACTACGTCGAGGCTCGACGACCCGCTCCAGATGCGCTGGCACGAGGTGCACTGTCCGCATGGCTCCCCGTCCTCACGCTTGTTCTCGCAGTTGAGGGCCATAGCCAGCACGCGGGCGAGCGTGGTCTTCCCGACGCCACGCGGGCCGCAGAGCAGGTATCCGTGCGCGACGCGCTCCCTGGCGATCGCGCCGCGCAAAGTGTTGGACACGTGCGACTGGACGGCTACGTCAGCGAAGCTCTTCGGGCGGTATTTGCGGGCGAGTGCGAGAGACATTGCGGGCGGGAGTACCCCAGGCCTGACGGAGCAACGTTAGACACCACGTGCCGCTGCTACCTTCGGGGTCCTGACGGAGTTAGCGGGCTTACGCCCTCCGGGACCTGGGGCAAACGAAATATACCTCCGCATGCAGGGACACGGGAGCAAAAATGGGCTGATGACTCTTACGTCTTGCTAACTGAAGAATACCTGCCGGGGGCCTTGGGCGGGCGGACGTGGGCTACGGGCGTTGCACGCGCGAAAAAATCCGGGTGTGGCAGGATACTTCAGGTGGCGCAAGGCCGCGCCCGCTTCGCAGAAAAGCCCCGCCATTTCTGACGGGGCTTTCGACTCTGTGCGCCGGAGGTGCACGCGCCCAGTAGGTGAGTTACCGCTTCTTGTTCTCGGCCGGCGTCTTCACATCCACGGTCGGAACCGTGACTGCCACCGTGTCCTTACCGACGTCAATGGACGGCGTGTTGATCGTGTCCGTCACCGTTCCAACCACTGGCTTCTCAACCTGGTACTCGCCCTCGCCCGTCTTCTTGCAGGCCGAGATCGACACTACGGCCATCACGGCCGCCACTGCTAGTAATTTGCGCACGAGACGCCCCCCTCAAAAAAGTGTGTTTGCCGTAGGCCGGCCATCCCCAGAACTCAATCCTCAAACGCCTCGCGCTGGCGTTTCCGCACGCGTCGAAGCTCATGCACCTGTGCTACCTCGCCACCCAATATAAAGATCAAAGCGGCGTAGTAGACCCAGACCACCAACAATACCAATGCAGCGACCGTGCCGCTGTAGAAGGATCCCGGATTAAAAGACTTGGCGTAGGCCCCAAACGCCCGTTTGGCCACCTCCAACATTACCGTAGTGAAAATCGAGGCAATAAAGGCCGTTTTCCAGCGGATTTTGCGGTTGGGAAGCCATTTGTAGAGGGAGAAGAACATCACGGCGATGAATATGAAGGCCAGCAGCTGGCCGACGTTGTACTCCAGGTTCCCCATGATGTCCCGCCGCAGCCCG
>JANMTG010000120.1:0-19922 GCA_031390205.1 Gemmatimonadota bacterium | reverse complement strand
CCAGCGGTTCACGCTGGTGCTGTCACGAGGCCGCCTCGAGCTGGTCGATGGTGTCCCATTCGCCCGCCTCGACACTCTCATGATTCCCCTCTCGCGGCCGCCGCTCGTGCGGGGTGGATTTCTATACCTGCCGTATCAGCTCGTGAGCGAGGTCATCCCGCGCTACGGTGGCGGATATTTCTACGATCGCTCATCGAGGGAGCTGCGGTCTTTCACCACCATCGTGAGGCGGTCTCCGGCGCAGCGTCCGCCGTCAGCCGCTGCCGCCGCTCCGGCGCGCCCGCAGCTGTCGATGTCGCGGGGCAAGCGGGTGGTAGTCATCGACCCAGGTCATGGAGGGCGCGACCAGGGAATGACGGGGCCGATCGGAGGCTCTCCCTGGTTCATCGAGAAAGATGTGGTGCTGGCGGTCGCAAAAAAGCTGGCCGCGACGCTGCGGCGCCAGGGGCTGGAAGCGGTCATGACGCGCACCACCGATACTCTGATCGCCCTTTCCGAACGGGGTCACATTGCCAACCGGCAACGCGGTGATCTCTTCATCTCACTCCATGTCAATGCGCCGGGAACGCGGAACGCCGCCGGAGCGCGCGAACGGGGATTCGAGACGTACTTCCTCGCGGAAGCCAGGACCGCGGACGCGCGCCGCGTCGAAGAAATGGAGAACGAAGCCGTGAAGTTCGAGACGGGAGCCGATGCGCCGAAGGGGGACCCCCTGAGCTTCATCATCACGGACATGGCGCAGAATGAGCACCTGCGCGAATCCAGTGACCTCGCCCAAACAATTCAGCTCGGCCTCATCGACGTCCACCCGGGGCCAAACCGGGGCGTCAATCAGGCCAATTTCGCCGTGCTGCGCGGATCGTACATGCCAGCGGTACTGATCGAGCTCGGGTTCGGCACCAATCGCTCGGAGGCGACGTTTCTCAGCGAGGACAACAACCAGACCCGGTTGGCGAGGCAGATCGCCGAGTCGGTCGTCGCTTATCTCGCGCGCTACGAATCCCGGATTGGAGGCGCCCGGTAGAGGTGCCACACGCCGCGCTCGAGGTTTCAGCCGCGGGAATCGAATTTCAAAATCCGTTGTTGCTCGCCGCGGGAACTGCGGCCTATGGCCGGGAGCTGGCGGGCGTGCTGGACATCGAGTCGCTGGGCGGATTGGTGACCAAGGCGGTGAGCGTCGAGCGACGTGACGGCGCGCCGTCGCCACGGGTAGCGGAATTCGAGGGTGGGATGATCAACGCGGTCGGCCTCGCCAATCCGGGAATGGAGGAAGTGAGATCCGACCACCTCCCGTGGCTCGAGCAGAACCTTCGCCGAGCGAAGGTATTGGTGAACGTCGTTGGAAACAGCGTGGAAGATTACGCGGCGGTGATCGCGCGGCTGGACGACTCACCGGCGGTCTCGGGTTACGAGCTCAACGTGAGCTGCCCCAACGTCAGGGCGGGGGGAGTTGAGTTTGGCGCGGATCCCGGGACGCTTGCGGAGGTCGTAACGAGATCGCGAGCGGCGACTCGCAAACCGATTTTTGTAAAGCTTTCTCCAGCCCTGCCCGACATCGGCCAGTCGGCGAAGACGGCGGCGGACGCGGGGGCTGATGGCATCTCGGTGGTGAACACGATGCCCGGACTCGTAATCGACGTCGAAACTCGAAGGCCGGTGCTGGGCTTCGGGAGCGGGGGCGTGAGCGGAGCGGGATTGCTGCCGGTGGGTGTGCTCGCGACGCACAAAGTCGCCAGGGCCGTGAGGCTTCCGATAATCGGTGTCGGCGGCGTAAGTACCGCCACCGACCTGGTTCAATATTTGATGGCGGGTGCGTCTCTGGTAGCGATCGGCACCGCGGCGATGCAGAGGCCCAGGCTGCCGGAGAAGCTGGTGGCCGATCTCTCGGAATGGTGCTCCGGCCACGGAGTACGATCAGTGGGTGAGCTCAAGGGCGCACTCTCATGGGAGAGCTGAAGTGACCCCTAAGACTGCCGCGCGGAAGACTCCCACTCAGCACGCGAAAGCGCCGGTTCCCATAGTCGCGCTCGATTTCCCCGACGCCCAGTCGGCTCTCCGCATGGTGGAGGTGCTGGGCGACTCGTGCCGGTTTTACAAGGTCGGGAGCGAGCTCTTCACCGCTGCGGGGCCGCAGATCGTCCAAACGCTTCGTGCTCTGGGGATGGACGTTTTCCTGGATCTCAAGTACCACGACATCCCCAATACCGTGCGGGGTGCCGCGCGGAGCGCCGCGGCCACGGGCGCGAAGCTGCTGACTGTGCACGCCTCGGGTGGGAGGCCGATGATCGAGGCAGCGGTCGAGGGGGCGGGGGATAGTTGTGGTGTGATGGGAGTGACCGTCCTCACGTCACTCGACGCCGCGTCGCTGCGCAGCGCCTTGGGCGGCAAAGCCCTCGAACTGTCGGGCGAAGTTCTGCGCCTGGCAGGAGAGTGCGCGGCGGCCGGTGCCCGCGGCGTGGTCTGCAGCGGCCTAGAGGCAAAGAAGATCCGCGCCAGGTACGCGGACAAGCTTCACCTCCTCGTGCCCGGAATCCGCTCGGCGGGCGTGAAGAGCGATGACCAGAAGCGCTCCGTCACCCCGGCGGAAGCGGCTAGAGCCGGAGCTACCTATATCGTCCTCGGAAGAATGGTGACGGCAGCAGCCGACCCGAGGGCGGAGCTTCGACTGGCGATGGGCTCGATCTAAACCCCGCTCCCACCATGCTTTGGGACCGTCCACAGCCTTGCTTCAGCGGCCAACCCTGTGTATTTTTAAAGGCTAACTCGGATTTTTTTCAGGGGCTACGCCCCGTATGTCATCAGGGTGGGGAACAGGACGTGAAAGTTCGCAGCAGCGTGAAGCCGATTTGTGAGCACTGCAAGGTCATCAAGAGACAGGGCGTGACTCGCATCATCTGCAAGCGCAATCCAAAGCACAAACAGAAGCAGGGTTAATCATGGCCCGTATTTCTGGCGTCGATCTCCCGCGTGAAAAGAAGGTAGAGATCGGTCTTACCTACATCTTCGGCATCGGTCGCGCGACCGCCCGCCGCATCCTCGCTTCCACCGGCGTCAACGCCGAGCAGCGGGTTCGCGATCTCAGCGACATCGACACCAACAGGCTTCGTCAGGCCATCGAGAAGGACGTTCGCGTCGAGGGCGCGCTGCGCACCGAAGTCGCCATGAACATCAAGCGCCTGATGGACATCGGCAGCTACCGCGGCATCCGTCATCGTCGCGGGCTTCCCGTTCGCGGACAGCGCACGCACACCAACGCCCGCACCAAGAAGGGTCCACGCCGCGCGATAGCCGGCAAGAAGAAGGTAACGAAGTAATGGCTCAGGTAACGAAGTAACCATGGCAATCGGAAAGAAGACCAAACGAGTGATCGAGGCGGAAGGAATCGCCCACGTCAGCGCTACATTCAACAACACGACCGTCACCATCACCGACGCGCACGGGAACACCATCTCCTGGGGCTCGTCGGGCAAAGCCGGCTTCAAGGGATCCAAGAAGTCGACGCCGTTCGCGGCGACCGTAGCCGGCGAGCAGGCCGGACGCGAGGCGCTCACTCTGGGGGTACGCCGCGTGCACGTGAGAGTCCAGGGACCCGGGTCCGGACGCGAGTCCGCCATCCAGGCGCTCGTCACCGCCGGTCTCCAGGTCAAGTCGATCAAGGACGTGACCCCGATTCCGCACAACGGCTGTCGTCCTCCCAAGCGCCGGAGGGTCTGACCGATGCGCTATACCGGATCCAGCTGCCGCCTGTGCCGCCGCGAAGGAACGAAGCTGTTCCTCAAGGCGACGAAGTGCTTTACCGAGAAGTGCCCCGTCGAGCGCCGTCCGACGCCGCCAGGCCAGCACGGCTCCTCGACCGCCCGCCGCCGCAAGATGTCGGAGTACTCCAAGCAGCTGCGCGAGAAGCAGAAGATCAAGCGCATCTACGGAGTGAGCGAGAGGCAGTTCAGGAACACCTTCGAGCGTGTCGCTCCTCTGCCGGGCATCACCGGACACAATCTCCTCGCCGCCCTGGAGAGCCGCCTCGACAACGTCGTGTACCGCATGGGGTTCGCCGGCAGCCGCAAGGCAGCGCGCGTTCTCATCCGTCACCGCCACGTGGAAGTGAATCAGAAGTCGCTCGACATCCCGAGCTATCTCGTCGAGCCGGGCCAGGAAATCCGCGTGCGCATGAAGTCGCGCGAGCAGGCGAGCATCATGACCGCGATGGATCAATCCTCGCGCGGCGCGCCCTTGTCGTGGATCGCCGTCGACCGCGACAACTTCAGCGGCAGAATGCTGGAGAAACCGACCAGACCGAACATCCCGATCGCCGCGCAGGAACAGCTGGTGGTCGAGCTTTACTCCAAGTAAACCAGCAGGACGAGACCCTAACTCTCGTTACGGGCTCACCGCGCGTTAGGGGCGGGGTGGCACGTTCAAGGAACTGAAACGAAAATGGCAAACGCAATTGATCTGAGGGGACTCGTCCGTCCGCAGCTCGTCGAGGCGACGAAGCGCGAAGACAATCCCAACGTCGCGGAATTCCGCCTTCAGCCGCTCGAGCGCGGCTTCGGACACACCCTTGGGAACGCCATGCGGCGTCTCCTTTTGTCGTCGCTCCGCGGCTCGGCGGTGTGGGGATTCCGCATCGACGGCGTGCTGCACGAGCACCAGACGATTCCGGGCGTCGTGGAAGACGTCCACCAGATCATCGGTAACCTCAAGGTGCTCACGCTCACTCTGGACGAGGGCGTGGAGAATACGATTCTGCGCATCTCGAAGACCTCGGCCGGTCCCGTGACCGCCGCCGACATCGAGGGTCAGGGCGGAGTGACGATCGTCGATCGCACCCAGCACCTGTTCACTCTGCAGGGCGACCGCGACATCAACGTCGAGCTCTACGTCGGCCGCGGCCGCGGCTACGTCGAGGCCGACCAGCACGCCGTCGACAAGACTCTGCCCGTCGATGTCGTTCGCGTAGACTCGATCTACAACCCGGTTCGCCGCGCCAATTTCTCGGTCGCCGAGACCCGCGTCGGCCAGCGCACCGACTACGATCGCCTCACTCTCACCGTCGAGACGAACGGCACCATCACGCCCGAAGAGGCCGTGAGCTACGCCGCCGCGCTGGCGCAAACGCACTTTCAGTACTTCGCCGGTTTCGGCTCCCACGCCTCGGCCCCGCTCACTCCGGGATCCGACATTCCGGGTGGCGATGCCCATCGCCTGGCCGAAGTGCTGCGCACGCCGATCGAGGATTTCGAGCTGTCCGTCCGCTCGGTAAACTCGCTCAAGAACTCCAGCATCCGCACCCTCGGTGACCTGGTGCGCCAGACGGAGAGCCAGATCCTCCAGGTAAAGAATTTCGGCAAGAAGTCGCTCAACGAGATCGCCGACCTGCTGGAGCGGGAGAGCCTGAACTTCGGCATGAAGTACGAGGAGACCCCCGACGGCGTTCGCATCACCGATCAGGGCACGCCGGCCAACCGCAACGTCGCCACGGTTGGCGCGGACGACGAAGAGGAAGGCTGAGCAATGCGTCACCGCAAACAGGGCCGCCAGCTCCGCCGGACGAGCGAGCAGAAGCTCGCGCTCATGCGGAGCCTGGCAAAGGCGCTGATCGAAAAGGGCGCGATCGAGACCACAGAGGCGAAAGCCAAGGAGCTGCGGCCGTTCGTCGAGAAGCTGATCACGAAGGCCAAGACCGGCACCCTGCACAATCGCCGCCTCGCCGGCCGCAAGGTTCCTCACCGCGCCACCGCCGACAAGCTGTTCCAGGAGATCGGACCGCGTTTCGCGACGCGGGCAGGCGGTTACACGCGCATCCTGAAGACCGGTCATCGCAAGGGTGACGGCGCCGAGATGGCGCGCATCGAGCTGTTGGGGGAGGGTTAAGGTATGGCGCAGATCAAGAGAAACCGCTGCTACGTGTGCGACAAGGGCGTCGCCTACGGCAACAACGTATCGCACGCGAACAACAAGACGCGCCGCACCTGGAAGCCCAATCTTCAGGTGGCCCGCATCGTCATCGACGGCAAGATCACCAAGGTGAAGGTGTGCACACGCTGCATCCACGCGGGAAAGGTCACGCGCGCGCCGAGAGGGAAAAGCGCTGCTTGAGGTTCTGGCCGGTCGAACTAACGGAGGGGAGCCTTTGGGCTCCCTTTTTTTTCGACGGAACACTACAGGCGGCCAGCGGATAGCGCCCAGCTACCGACTACCGGCTGGCCGCCTGCTGGCTGCCGGCCGCTGGCAGCTATTCGCAGGAAGCCTGTCCTTTTCTTTTTGTTTTCCTGACTCTGAGGTAACTATTTTCCTCTCAGTTAACCCCGGACCATCCTGAGTGCCCAAGCGCACCGACATCCACCGCATCCTGCTGATAGGCTCCGGCCCGATCGTGATCGGACAGGGGGCTGAGTTCGACTATTCCGGGACACAGGCGGCCAAGGCGCTCAAGGAAGAGGGGTTCGAGGTCATTCTCATCAACTCGAATCCGGCGACCATCATGACCGATCCGGAGTTCGCGGATCGGACCTACATCGAGCCTGTCACCCCCGAGTATGTCGAGCTCGTGATCGCCAGGGAGCGCCCCGACGCTCTTCTGCCGACGATGGGCGGGCAGACCGCGCTCAACGTCGCGATGACGCTGGCGCAAAATGGAGTGCTCGCCCGGTACGGCGTCGAGCTCATAGGCGCCGACGAGCGCGCGATAGCGATGGCCGAGGACCGGAAGCTGTTCGGCGAAGCGATGAAACGGCTTGGCCTGGCTGTCCCGTTGGGCGGAATCGCGGTCTCCTTGGAGGAGGCGCTCGATCTCATCGACCTCACCGGCTTTCCGGCGATCATTCGCCCGGCGTTCACCCTTGGTGGCACCGGCGGCGGAATTGCGTACAACAGAGAGGAATTCGAGGAGATCGTCCGGCGCGGACTCGACCTCTCTCCTGTCAGTCAGGTGCTCATCGAACAGAGCGTCATCGGCTGGAAAGAGTTCGAGCTCGAGGTGATGCGCGACGGCGCGGACAACGTCGTCATCGTCTGCTCGATCGAGAATCTCGATCCCATGGGAGTGCACACCGGCGATTCGATCACGGTGGCCCCCGTCATGACGCTCACTGATCGCGAATACCAGCTGATGCGCGATGCGGCGGTGTCCGTCATCCGCGAGATCGGGGTAGAAGCCGGTGGCTGCAACATCCAGTTCGCGATCAACCCGAGCGATGGCGAGATGCTGGTCATCGAGATGAACCCGCGCGTCTCCCGCTCCTCGGCGCTGGCCTCCAAGGCGACCGGATTTCCCATCGCCCGAATCGGGACGAAGCTGGCCGTAGGTTACCGACTGGACGAGATCCCGAACGACATCACCGGAACCACTCCGGCTTCGTTCGAGCCGGTTCTCGATTACGTCGTCGTCAAGTGTCCGCGCTTCGCGTTCGAGAAATTCCGCGCCGCCGATCCGCGCCTCACGACGCAGATGAAGTCCGTCGGCGAATCGATGGCTATCGGCCGCACCTTCAAGGAAGCGTTTCAGAAAGGGCTGCGCGCGCTGGAGATCGGACGCTCGGGATGGGTCACCGCTTCCACGCTGGCGGATGACCGCCTCGGCGACGACTCGCCGGAGACGTTGCGGGCAGCGCTCAGGCAGCCCACTCCGGAGAGGATATTCCAGGTGAAGCGTGCTCTCGAGGCGGGTCTCGGCATCGATGAGGTGAATGAGCTCACTGGAATCGATTGCTGGTTTCTGGCGCAGCTGGTCGAGCTTCTCCAGGCGGAGCGGGCGTACGCGGCGCTCCCCGGCGTGGACACCGCAGTGCTGTGGCGGATGAAGCGCATGGGTTTTTCCGACCGGCAGCTTGGCGACCTGCGCGGCGAGTCGGAGCAGGATGCGCGGCGGCGGCGCATCCGCCTGGGCATTCTCCCCGCTTACAAGATGGTGGATACGTGCGCGGGGGAATTCCCCTCCTCAACGCCCTATCTCTACAGCAGCTACGAGGAGGAGAGCGAGGCCCCGCGCACCGGGAACCGCTCGGTGGTGATACTGGGGAGCGGGCCCAACCGGATCGGTCAGGGCGTCGAGTTCGATTACTGCTGCGTGCGGGCGGCGCTGTCGCTCCGGGAGCAGGGATACGAGACCATCATGATCAACTCGAATCCAGAGACGGTCTCAACCGACTTCGACATTTCCGACAAGCTCTATTTCGAGCCGCTGACGCTGGAGCACGTGCTCGACATTGTCGAACGCGAACGACCGCTCGGCGTAATAGTGCAGCTGGGTGGTCAGACTCCTCTCAAGCTCACGAGTGGACTGGCGGAGGCGGGCGTGCGCATTCTCGGCACGCAGCCGGATGCGATTGACATTGCCGAAGACCGTCGCCGCTTCGATGCTATCGCGCGGGAGCTGGGAATTCGCCAACCCGAGAACGGCACGGCGACGAGTCTGTCCGAGGCTCGGGCGGCGGCGGATCGGATCGGGTACCCGGTGCTCGTCCGGCCGTCGTACGTCCTGGGCGGGAGAGCGATGGAGATTGTGTACGACGGGCGGTCACTCCATGAGTATTTCGAGCGGGCGGCGCGAGTGTCGGAGGACAAGCCCGTTCTCATAGATCGCTTTCTGGAGGACGCGTTCGAGGCGGACGTCGACGCGATATCAGACGGGCAGCGTGTCGTGATTGGCGGGATCATGCAGCACATAGAGGACGCCGGCATTCACTCCGGAGATTCTGCGTGCGTCCTGCCGCCGTATCTGATCGATGAAGAGCACATGGATGTGATGCGCGAGCACACTGTAGCGCTGGCCAGGGCGCTGGGCGTCGTCGGGCTTATAAACGTCCAGTACGCGGTGAAGGATGGACAGGTTTACGTTCTCGAAGTGAATCCCCGCGCCAGCCGAACGGTGCCGTTCGTATCGAAGGCGATCGGCGTACCGCTCGCGGCCATAGCGGCCCGCGTGATGCTCGGAGAATCTCTCGACGACATTGGGTTCGTGGAGGAGGTGAGTCCCGGCTACGTCTCCGTCAAGGAAGCCGTCTTCCCGTTCAACAAGTTCCGCGAGTTCGATCCGGTCCTCGGCCCAGAGATGCGCTCCACCGGCGAAGTGATGGGGATCTCGGATTCCTTTGGCACCGCGTTCGGCAAGGCGCAACTCGCCGCGGACAACGTCCTTCCCGCCGAGGGCGCGGTCTTCATTACAGTGAATGATTCCGACAAACGCGCGGTGACGCCGATCGCGCGCCGCTTTCATGAGCTGGGATTCCGCATTCTCGCCACGGCGGGCACGGCGAAACACCTGCGCGGCCGCGGCATTCCCGCCGAGAGCGTTCTCAAGATCCACGAGGGCAGGCCCAACGGAGTCGACTTGATGCTGAACGGCGAGATCCAGCTCCTCATCAACACCCCTCTCGGAAAGGAATCGCAGCGCGACGACTACACCATGCGCCAGGCCGCCATCGCCCACAGAGTCGCGTACACCACCACCCTCTCGGCCGCCAACGCGGCGTCCGACGCGATACTTTCGCTCCGTTCGCGCCCGGCCTCGGTGCTCTCGCTCCAGGAGTGGCATGCGCGGATTCCGAAGGAAGCGGGCGTCTAGATGGCGAAGGCATTCATCCACGAATCCGCTTACGTGGACGACGGCGCCACGATTGGCGACGGCACGAAAGTCTGGCACTTCTGTCACGTCATGGGCGGAGCCGTCATCGGCGAGCGCTGCTCGCTCGGCCAGAACGTAGTGGTGATGAACGGAGTTCGGATCGGGAACAACGTCAAGATCCAGAACAACGTCTCGGTTTACGAGGGCGTGGAGCTCGAGGACGACGTATTTTGTGGGCCGTCGATGGTGTTCACCAACGTCATCAACCCGCGCAGCCACGTATCCCGGAAAAGCGAATACAGGCGGACGGCGGTGGGGCGTGGCGCGACGATCGGCGCGAACGCGACGATTATTTGTGGTGTGACGTTGGGCGAATACGCGTTCATTGGCGCGGGAAGCGTAATCACTCGTGATGTATCGGCCTACGCGCTGATGGTCGGCGTTCCGGCGCGGCGGACCGGCTGGATGTGCCAGTGTGGCGAGCGCCTGCCGGACAAAGACCCCAATTTGTGCGCAGTGTGCGGGACACGGTACCAACTGAGCGGGAATGAGCTGAGGAGAGATCGGTAAGTGACAGCTGCCAGGACGTTTCGAATCGCTTTTTCAGGGTGCGGGCGCATCAGCAAGAACCATTTCGAGGCCATCGATAAGATCGACGGGCTCGAGCTGGCCGCGGTATGCGACGCCGACCCCGAGCGTGCCGCGCACGCGGGCACCGAATGGAACGTTCCCCACTTCACCTCCTACGAGCAGATGATAGCGGAGAGCAAGGCAGACGTGGTGACCATCGCGACGCCTTCCGGACTTCATCCCGCCCAGGGTGTTGCGGCTGCGCGCGCCGGGATGCACGTGGTGACAGAAAAGCCAATGGCCATTTCTCTCACGGGGGCTGACGAGCTCGTAAAGGCGTGCGACCAGGCCGGGGTGCGGTTATTCGTCGTGAAACAGAACAGACTCAATCCGCCGGTTCAGCTGCTGAAGCGGGCGGTCGATCGGGGGCGGTTCGGGCGGATATACATGGCGAGCTGCACCGTCCACTGGGCGAGGCCCCAGGAATATTACGATCAGGCTCCCTGGCGAGGCACGTGGGAGTTTGATGGTGGCGCGTTCATGAACCAGGCTTCACACTATGTGGATCTCATCCAGTGGCTAATGGGGCCGGTCGAGAGTGTGATGGCGAAGACGGCCACGCTTGCCCGGCGGATAGAGACGGAGGATTCGGGGATTGCGATTCTCAAGTTCCGGTCCGGGGCGCTTGGGATGATTCAGGTAACAATGCTGGCGTACCCGCGCAATCTTGAGGGATCACTCACTTTGTTGGGCGAGAAGGGATCGGCCAAGATCGGCGGCACCGCGGTCAACAAGATCGAGCACTGGCAGTTCGCCGACTATGACGACGACGACAAGCTGGTCGAGTTGGTGGATACCAATCCGCCGAGCGTCTATGGCCTGGGTCACGAGGGATACTATCGGAACGTCCTGGCGGTTCTGCGGGGCGAAGCGAAGCCGGATACCGATGGTCGTGCCGGCAGAAAGTCTCTGGAGCTGATTCTGGGAATCTACGAGTCGGCCAAAACAGGCAGAGAAGTTCCTCTCCCGCTCAGGGCACAAGTCTGACCGGGGGCAGTATCTTTCTCTTGAACGCCCTCAACCAAAAAAGTCACCTTAATAGCCAGCATGGCAGTCCCTTTATTGGACCTTCGGGCCCAACACAGAACGATCCGCGAGTCCGTGGTAAGCGCGATGATGAAGGTGGTCGACGACCAGGCCTTCATTCTCGGCGAGCCCGTTGAAAGACTCGAGCGGGAAATCGCGCAACTTTCGCAGACCGCGCACGCGATCGGATGCGCGAACGGCACTGACGCGATCCTTCTGTCGCTTCGCGCGCTGGACATTGGCCGCGGCGACGAGGTGCTGACGACCCCATTCACGTTCTTCGCCACCGCTGGCGCGGTTCACAACGTCGGAGCACGCCCGGTGTTCGCCGACATCGAGCCGGACACCTTCAACATTTCGGTCGAGGCGATTGCCGCCGCGCTCAAGCCGTCTACGCGCGCGGTGATCGCCGTCGATCTGTTCGGCCAAATGGCGCCCATCGAAGCCATCGCCGACGCAGCGGGCAAGCTGCCGGTGATCGAGGACGCCGCCCAGTCCATCGGCGCGAGGCGCAAGATTGGCGGCAAGTGGGTGATGGCTGGCGAAGCCGCGACAATCGGCACCTTCAGCTTTTTTCCTTCCAAGAACCTCGGTGGCTACGGCGACGGCGGTATGATCGTCACCCAGAGCGACAAGCTCGCCGAGCGACTGCGCCGCCTGCGCGTGCATGGTGGAATGAAGTCGTACTACCACGATGAAGTCGGGTATAACAGTCGCCTCGACGCGCTTCAGGCGGCGATCCTCTCCGCCAAGTTGACGCGTCTGGAATCATGGAGCTCCGCCCGGCGGAAGAATGCGTCGTACTACAATGCCGCCTTCGCGGATCTGGACGACGTCAGAACGCCGACGATCGACCCCGACAACGAGTCCATCTACAATCAGTACACTCTTCGGGTGGCGCGCCGCGATCAGCTCCAGGCGCATCTCAAGGCGCGCGGCGTCGGGGCGGCGGTCTATTATCCACTGCCGCTGCACCTGCAACCGTGCTTTCAACACCTCGGCTACAGGAAAGGCCAGTTTCCGGAGAGCGAGCGCGCGAGCCAGGAAGTCATCTCACTTCCGGTTTTTCCCGAGCTCGAGCAATCGCAGCTGGACGAAGTAGTTGGCGCGGTGCGCGACTTCTTCGGGCGCTGACATCATCAACAAGTGAGTTTTGAGTGCAACTGAAAGATCAGCTTCTCGCCAAGATTGAGGACCGAACCGCGTGTATCGGTGTCATAGGCCTCGGTTACGTCGGGCTTCCACTGGCGCTCGAGTTTGCCAACGCCGGTTTCAGGGTAATTGGATATGACGTGAGCGAGGGGGTTGCGCGCGCCCTCATGGCCGGCAAGTCGCACATCCAGGATGTGTCGAGCGCGGAGCTTGCCCGGCTGGTGAAAGCCGGACGATTTGAGGCGACGGCCGTCGAGTCGAGAATTCAGGAAATGGACGCGGTTTCCATTGCGGTTCCGACTCCGCTCGCCAAGACCCGCGATCCCGACATGAGCTACGTTCTCGCGGTGGCGGACGCCATCGGGCGTCACTGTCGCCCGGGCATAGTGATTATCCTCGAGAGCACTACCTACCCGGGCACGACGCGCGAGCTGATGCAGCCCAAGCTCGAGGCTGCCGGCCTCACGGTAGGCAAGGATGTCTTTCTCGCCTTCAGCCCCGAGCGCGTGGATCCCGGCAACCTAACCTGGAACACGAAGAATACTCCCAAGGTCGTTGGCGGAATTACCCCCGCCTGCACGGAGATCGCCAGCGCGCTGTACGCGACGTGTCTCGACTCGATCGTGCCGGTCTCCAGCACCGAGACCGCGGAGCTGGTGAAGCTGCTCGAGAACACCTTCCGCTCCGTCAATATCGGCCTCGTCAACGAGATGGCGATCGTGTGCGACAAGCTCGGCGTGGACATTTGGGAAGTGATCGACGCCGCCGCCACCAAGCCGTTCGGCTTCATGAAATTCACGCCCGGGCCGGGCATCGGCGGTCACTGCATCCCGCTCGATCCGCATTACCTCGCCTGGAAAATGAGAACGCTCAACTACAAGACTCGCTTCATCGATCTCGCCAGCGAGATCAACAGCGAGATGCCGGCGGTCGTCGTGAGAAAAGTCGCCCAGGCGCTCAATGAGGAAAAAAAGGCGGTGAACGGCAGCCGGATTCTTGTTCTGGGGGTAGCGTACAAGAAGAACATCGACGACATGCGCGAGAGTCCCGCTCTCGACGTCATTCGACTGCTCGAGGCCCAGGGGGCAGTGGTCTTCTACCACGATCCGCACGTGGCGCGATTCCGCGACGACGGGCACGATCACGAGAGTGTCGATCTGACGGACAAGGAGATCAGCGCGGCCGACGCCGTCGTCATCGTCACCGATCACTCCGCGGTGGACTACCAGCGGGTGGTAGATCTCGGCCAGGTCATCGTCGATACGCGCAACGCCACGGCCAGGCTCAAGAAGGGGAAGGGGCGAATCGTCTCGCTCGCTTCGCCTCCGTCCTACGTCACGGTCTGAGCTGGAGACAGATCAGTGAATATCTCCGTAATTGGAACGGGGTACGTCGGACTCGTCGTCGGCGCCTGTCTGGCAGAGACCGGCAATACCGTTTGTTGCGCCGATATCGACGAGGGGAAAATCGAGGGGCTGCGCGGGAACGTCCTGCCCATCTACGAGCCGGGCCTGGAATCGCTGGTCGAGCGGAACCAGCGCGAGGGGAGGCTCTCCTTCACGACCGATCTCCAGTCGGCGATCGCGGGCGTCGAGGTTCTGTTCATCGCCGTCGGAACTCCTCCCGGCGACGACGGATCGGCGGACCTCAAGTACGTGCTGGATGTCGCGCGACTGGTTGGTCGCTTCATGACGCGCGAGATGGTGATCGTCACCAAATCAACGGTGCCGGTGGGGAGCGCGCCGAAGGTGGCCGCCGAAGTGTCAAAGGAGGCCAGGCTCCCGTTCCATCTTTGCAGCAACCCGGAGTTCCTGAAGGAAGGCACGGCGGTGGAGGATTTCATGCGCCCGGACAGGGTGGTCCTGGGCATTGACAGCGCGCACGCGCGGCGCGTGATGACCGATGTCTACGCGCCGTTCGTGCGCACCGGCAAGCCCATCCTGGTGATGGACATTCCGTCCGCGGAGATGACCAAGTATGCAGCCAACGGGATGCTGGCGACGCGCATCTCGTTCATGAACGAGATGGCAAATCTGTGCGACAAGGTGGGCGCGAACGTCGATCTGGTTCGCAAGGGAATTGGCAGTGATTCACGAATCGGACAATCGTTTCTTTTCCCCGGTCCGGGCTATGGCGGTTCCTGCTTTCCCAAGGACGTCAAGGCACTGGTGAAGCTGGCGGCGGATCGCGGGGTTGCCCTTGATGTGCTCACGGGCGTGGAGTCGGCCAACGAGCGCCAGAAAGGCGTGCTGCTCCAGAAAGTGCAGGCGGCGCTTGGCGGAGTCCTGCGTGGAAAACGCGTCGCCATCTGGGGCCTTGCCTTCAAGGCCGGCACCGACGACATGCGATACGCGCCGTCGCTGACCCTGATCGATTCCCTCCTGGCGGAGGGGGCGTCGGTGTGCGCGCACGATCCGGCGGCGATGGCCCACGCGAAAACCTTGATTGGCAACCGGATAGATTACGCGGGGACTAACTATGAGGCGCTGGCGGGAGCCGATGCCCTCGTGGTCGTCACCGACTGGAATGAATACCGGCATCCCGATTTCGAGCGCGTGAAACGCGAGCTCAAGCAGCCGCTCATCGTCGACGGCCGCAATCTCTACGACGTGGAAAAGATGCGGGAGCTGGGAGTGCGCTATTTCTCGATCGGCCGTCCATCGGCATGAAGCTGCTCCACCGCCGAGGGTAACATCACCGGAATGTCCAGATTTTATTCATACGTGCTGGCGCTGCTGCTCATGGCACCGCTGGCCTGCAAGGCGCCGTTCAATCCGAAGACCTATCCGTCGACCGCCAAGCTGTAC
This sequence comes from Gemmatimonadota bacterium, assembly GCA_031390205.1. Lineage (GTDB taxonomy): Bacteria > Gemmatimonadota > Gemmatimonadetes > Gemmatimonadales > Gemmatimonadaceae > UBA4720. The sequence continues at coordinate 4,742 of JANMTG010000120.1, read as the reverse complement.
GAGGTGGCGCTCGCTGAATTCAAGGCGCGCCGCTTCGACAACGCCGCCAAGGCGTTCGAGCAGCTGACGCTCGACCTCGCCGCCCGCGACGCGCGCCTGCCGCTCGCCTTTTACTACCTGGCCCAGTCGCACAACGAGCAGGGGGAGCATCTCCTTTCCGCGACTACCTACAACCGCCTCGTCGATGCGTTTCCCCAGGACACGCTCGTAGACGACGCGCTCTTTCTCGCCGGCAAGGCCTACCAGAAGGAATGGCGCAAGCCGCAGCTGGACGCGACGTACGGCAGCAACGCAATCGCGTCGTACCAGTCATTGCTCGCCAGCTACCCCAACTCCCCGTTTGCTCCGCGCGCCCGCACGGAGCTGAACCGGCTTGATGAGTGGCTCGCCGAAAAGGACTACGACACCGGATATCTATACCTGAAGCGGAAGGCCTACGACTCGGCGATCATCTACTTCAAGGATGTAATCCGCCTCCACCCGGCTGCGGCGAAGACTCGCGATGCCCACCTTCGGCTGCTCGAGGCGTATCGCGCCATCAAGTACACCGAGGACGCGCGCGACCTGTGCGACGCGATGCGGAAGGCATATCCCGACGACCGTGAGGTCAGAGAGGACTGCGGGCCCCCGCCCCCGCCGCCTCCAGCGGTAGCGACGCCCGCCACCTAGCTCGTGCGCATCGGGGTTTTTGGCGGCACTTTCGATCCACCCCATATCGGCCACCTGATACTCGCCGCCGATGCGTGCGACGCGCTGCGCCTCGACCGGCTCATCTTCGTTCCGGCGGCGGCGCAGCCGTTCAAGGTTGAAACCCCTGCCGTCGCCAGCCCCGCCGACCGCCTCGAAATGGTCCGCCTCGCGGTTGGCGATGACCCGCGATACGCCGTCGAGGACACAGAAATCCGCCGGGAGGGGTTATCTTACATGGTTGACACGCTGGAGGAAATTGCCCGCCAAAATGGGGCGGCCGAGCTCTTTCTGCTGATCGGGCGGGATACCCTTTCCGGATTCAGTGGCTGGAAGCAGCCGGAGCGCATCGGGCAGCTGGCAACGCTGGCGGTGATCGAGCGGCAGGGGCCCGGTTCGAGCGGCGACGAGGGAAGGGCGGCCGCTAAAGGCGTGGTGGAGATTTCCACCCGTCGGGTGGACGTGTCTTCGACTGAGATCAGGGAGCGCCTGGCGTCGGGGAAATCAGTTCGGGGATTCGTTTCAGAGCCGGTCGAGCGGTTCATCATCGCGCGCGGACTTTACCGCACGAGGATATAGAGGGAATGCTAGGAATTTTGAGCGGAGTGTTCGGAACCCGTCACGATCGGGAGCGCAAGCGCATCCAGCCGATCGTCGACGAGATCAACGAGCACTACGCCCGCCTTCAGGGAGTCTCGGAGGAGGAGCTGCGCGGCCACACCGCGAAATTCCGCGCGCGCATTCTCGAGGTCATCGGCGAGATCGAGACGCGTATCGCCGAGCTGAGGGAGCGGAAGCGCGTCACGCCCGACCCGGCGGCGCGCGAGGATATCGACAACCAGCTCGGCGGTGTCGATGGCCGCGGAGGCGTGGAGGAGGAGCTCCGCACCGCCGTCCGCGATGTGCTCGACGAGCTCCTCCCCGAAGCGTTCGCCACTGTGCGCGAAGCGTCGCGCCGCCTCCTCGCCAGCAAGGTGCAGGTGACCGGGCAGGAGATGGACTGGAACATGGTCCACTACGATGTGCAGCTGATGGGCGGTATCCAGCTCCACACCGGTCGCATCGCGGAGATGGCGACGGGCGAAGGGAAGACGCTCGTCGCCACGCTTCCCCTGTATCTGAATGCGCTTACGGGAAAAGGCGCACACCTCATCACGGTGAACTCCTATCTCGCCCGCCGCGACTCGGAGTGGATGGGTCACGTTTACAAATACCTCGGGCTCTCAGTGGGATGCATCGACAACACCGACCCGGGAACCCAGGAGCGTCGCGCCGCCTACGAGTGTGACGTCACCTATGGCACGAACAACGAATTCGGGTTCGACTATCTCCGCGACAACATGGTCCAGGCGCTCGAGCAGCGCGTCCAGCGGAATCACGTTTTCGCGATCGTCGACGAGGTCGATTCGGTTCTGATCGACGAGGCGCGTACTCCGCTCATCATCTCGGGGCCGGTGGGCAACGAGACGGATGCGGAGTACGCGCAGCACAACAACGCCGTGGCCCGGCTGGTGAGGCGGCAGAGCGATCTGGTGAACGGTCTCGTGGCGGCAGGCGAGAAGGCGTTCGAAGGGGATGACAGCGATGAGGCCGCGCTCAATCTCTACAAGGCCCAGCTTGGCGGGCCCAAGAACAAGCGTCTGCTCAAGGTGCTGCAGGAGACCGGCGCCAAGCAGCTGGTCCAGAAGATGGAGCTGCAGCACATCGCCGACCGCAGGCTTCCCTCGGGCAAGCAGCAGTTCCGGGACATCGAGAACGACCTTCTCTACGTTCTCGACGAAAAGGGACACACGGTTCACCTCACCGATGCGGGCGTTGACTTCATGTCGCCCGATGCGCACGACGAATTCGTTCTTCCGGATCTGTCGCATGACGTCCATGCCATCGACCACGATCCGGATCTGACGCCAGCCGAAAAACTGGAAGCCCGGAACGAGCTGAATCGCGACTACGCGGCCAAGAGCGAGCGCCTCAACATCGTGCACCAGCTGCTGCGCGCGCACGCGCTTTTCGAGCGCGATGTGAACTACGTGGTGCAGGAAGGCCAGGTCCTCATCGTCGATGAGTTCACCGGCCGCACCATGCACGGGCGTCGCTGGTCGGAGGGGCTGCACCAGGCGGTGGAAGCGAAAGAAGGCGTGCAGGTAAAGGGCGAGACGCAGACTCTCGCTACGATCACAATCCAGAACTACTTCCGCCTCTACGAGAAGCTAGCTGGCATGACTGGCACCGCGGAGACGGAAGAGACCGAATTTCACCAGATCTACAAGCTGGGCGTGTCGGTGATACCGACCAACCGTGACGTCATTCGCGACGACCGGCAGGACCTGGTGTTCAAGACGCGCCGTGAGAAGTACAACGCGATCCTCGAGGAGACGCAGCGACTGCACGGGTTGGAGTACCCGGTTCTCGTCGGAACGGTGAGCGTCGACGTGTCGGAGACCCTGGCGCGCATGTTCAAGCGGGCGGGAATTCCGCACAACGTTCTGAACGCCAAGTACCATCAGCGTGAAGCCGAAATCGTGGCGGGGGCCGGTCAGCCGGGGGCGGTAACGATCGCGACCAACATGGCGGGCCGCGGTACCGACATCAAGCTTGGCCCCGGCGTCACCGAATCGAAGCCTTCGCAGCGGAAGGACGCGGAGAACCAGCTTGTCGACATCGAGGAGCTGGGCGGCCTGCACATCATCGGGTCGGAGCGCCACGAATCGCGGCGCATCGACCGTCAGCTCCGCGGACGTGCCGGGCGCCAGGGCGATCCTGGGGCGTCGCAGTTCTTTCTCTCGCTCGAAGACGACCTTATGCGTCTCTTCGGGTCCGACCGCATCGCAAAGCTCATGGACCGCATGGGCGCGGAAGAGGGAGAGATGCTGACGCACTCCCTGATCACCCGGTCGATCGAGCAGGCCCAGAAGCGGGTGGAGCTGCAGAACTTTCAGTCGCGCAAGCGCCTGCTCGAGTACGACGACGTGATGAACCAGCAGCGGGAAGTCATCTATTCGCTGCGCTCGTTCGCGCTCGAAGGCGGAGAGGAGCTGATCGCGGAAGCGCAGAAGATGGTGGAGAAAGGCGTCTCCAAGCGCGTCGAGAACACGCTCGCGACGTTCGACTCGCCGGAGGAGTGGGATTTCGCGCTGCTCCGCCAGGACCTGCTGATGCACTACATGCTGGAGGTGCCCGGCTTCGAGGACGGAAATCTCCCCGTCAGCGAGCAGGAAGCCGAAGAGCGGGGAGTCGAAGCGGGGAGAAAGGCGTTCACCGACAAGCTCGCGAGCCTCGGCGAGTTCTCCGGCCAGCTTCTGTCGCTGGTGATGCTCCACGTCCTCGATGAGAAGTGGAAGGACCACCTCTACGATCTGGACCAGCTGCGCAACGTGATCGGGTACCGCTCGTGGGGCCAGAAGGACCCGCTCATCGAGTACAAGCACGAGGCTTACAACATGTTCGTGGATCTCATGGGTGACATCCACAACACGTTCACGGAAAGATTTCTGAAGGCGCAGATATCGTTCGAGCAGCCGCGACCGTTGCCGCCGATGTTCCTGAACGCCGATGACGACGACAACGGAGATGTCCGCCGCGCCCCGCGCCCCGCCAAGCGCTTCAACGCGCTCGGCGTGCTCGAGGACTTTTCAGAGACGGATGGCGTAGGTACCGACGAAGTGCTGGATATCGGTCCGGGCGAAAGCCCCGGCGCCGGAACGTCGGTGCGCCCCGAGCCAACGGTTCATGTGCGCGGACGCAAATCCTCGTTGAGTGCGGCGCTTGCGAGCGGAGTCGCGGGCGGTCCTTCGGGTAGCGCCGACTGGAGCCACGTCGGCCGAAACGATCCGTGCCCGTGCGGGTCGGGGAAGAAGTTCAAGAAGTGCCACGGGGCGAGCTTGTAGCAGGGATCGTGGCGCGCGCTGGCCAACTGCAAAACTGAAGCAGTGAGCAGGGCCTGTGCGGTCTCCCCTGACTTTTTGGATCTGCGCCGGTGCGTCGGAGGGGAGCGGGGCGTGGCGGGGGCGCGCGTTAACCCGGCGCGCCCCGCGGCCCCCGGTCGCGGGGCACCC
>JANMTG010000055.1:0-3725 GCA_031390205.1 Gemmatimonadota bacterium | reverse complement strand
ATGCTGAGAATTACCTGGCTCAGCACCAGCAGCTTGGCTGTTCCGCTCTCTCCATAGATGAAAGAGACGATCACCGCAGGGATAATCGCGATCAGGCGGGTGACCAGCCGCCTCAGCCACGGCCGCAGCCGGATATTGAGGAATCCCTCCATGACGATCTGACCGGCGAGAGTGCCGGTGATCGTCGAGTTCTGACCCGAGGCCAGCAGCGCCAAGGCGAACACGGTGCTGGCGCCGGCACCCAGGAGCGGCGTGAGCAGCTTGTACGCGTCCTGGATCTCGCCGACTTCCGCGTGGCCGCTAGTGTGGAAGGTCGCCGCGGCGACGATGAGGATCGCGGCGTTGATGAACAGCGCGAACGAGAGCGCGATGGTCGAATCGATGAACGCGAAGCGTACAGCTTCTCGTTTTCCCGGCGGTGTCTCCTCGTACTGCCTCGTCTGCACGATGGACGAGTGCAGGTAGAGATTGTGCGGCATTACCGTCGCTCCGAGTATCCCGATCCCGACGTAAAGCATGTTGGGATTGCTCACTATTTCGGGCGACGGGATGAATCCCCGCATCACGGCTCCCAGCGGCGGCTGTGCCAGCATGATCTGGAACAGGAAGCAGACTCCGACGGTCGCAATCAGCGTGATGACCAGCGCCTCAAGCAGCCGGAACCCCTTGTTCTGGAGATACAGGATCATCAGCACGTCGATGGCGGTGATGACGACGCCGTATGTGACCGGAATTCCGAACAACAGATTGAGGGCGATGGCCGTCCCGATGACTTCGGCCAGATCGCAGGCGGCGATCGCAATTTCGCACGCGACCCAGAGCATGAAGTTGACCGGCCGCGAATAGTTGTCGCGGCAGGCCTGGGCAAGGTCGCGCCCGGTTACGATGCCGAGCTTGCACGCGAGACCCTGAAGGAGGATCGCCATCAGGTTCGACATCAGAATCACGGACAGGAGGGTGTATCCGAACTGCGCGCCACCGGCGAGATCCGTTGCCCAGTTGCCCGGATCCATGTAGCCGACGGCGACCAGATAGCCGGGGCCGGCGAAGGCGAGAATCTTCCGCCACCACCCGGTTCCTGAGACGGGCACGGTTCGATAGACCTCGACCAGCGAGGGAGTGACGCGCGCCCGGCGCCAGCCGGGGGGTGTGAGTGGGGGCGAGGGCTGGTCGGGTGGAAGCTGTCGGGTGGGATCGAGCTGGGTTGCCAAGCTATTCCTCAATTTTTTGTGGTGCAAGCAATACAGTTAGTGAATCCTAACTTATGCTCGCAAGAGCAAGTGCGAGGCTACCCTGAAGCGCCACAATGGAAAGCGTTAGCTCGAGAGAAGCCCGAGCAACTGCCCGATTATCCGCTCCGTCATCCCCCAGATGATGTGGCCCTCGTGGTGGAACGCCCGCGCGTTGATCTGGATGCCGCGCGCCAGTATCTGCGTATCCCGCCACGACTCGGGGTGGTTCAAGGCTCGGAGCGGGATCCAGAACGCGAGCGAGACTTCGTGGCTCAGGATGAGCGGCTCGTACCGCTCGAGCAGAACGACGTATGGCCGGACGATCACATCGGGCAGACGCGTGACGCGGGGACGGAGATCGTCGAGAGTTCCGATGAACGTCCCATCCCGCGCGAGGTCGATCCCCGTCTCCTCGCGAGTCTCCCGTGTCGCGGTGTCGGCGAGAGAGGCGTCGCCCAGCTCCTCTCTTCCTCCCGGAAAAGCGACCTGACCGCTCCACGGATCCCCCGGATACTCGGCGCGCTTGATGAAGAGGATCTCTGGCGCGCCGTCTTCTCCGGCGCGGAATATCAGCGCCACTGCCGCCTTGCGAACGCCTTCGTCTTCCTCGGAGCCCCGCGCTTCGCGTGACTCGAGCGCGGCGCGCAGCTTCAATACGTCCGGATCAGCGAGCACCGCTTCGAGGCCACCCATCGATCATGCCGGTGTGGCGTTGCGGACGAAGAATTTCACCGTCTCGCGGACGACCTGTTCGAGAACGGGCGGCACTTCCGTCAAAGGATGAAGCGCGCCGAATCCGTGGTTTGCCCCCTCCCCATCGACCAGCCGCAGCGTGCTCTCTCTGGGCGACACCTCGTGCAGCCGCTCGCCCTCCGTGTGCGGAACAGTCTCATCACCGGTTCCATGCACTATCAGCCATGGTGCTTTCACCTTTCCCGCCGCCGCCTGGATGTTGACCTTGGTGCTGCCGTGCACTTCCACCTCGTCGAGCAGGTCGGTACCGAGCAGAAGAGTCTCGCCCGTTCGTGAATTGAGGATCTCCCTGAAGCCGCGTTTGCGCCACTCGAGCGTGTCGCTCGGCGTCCACCGCTCGATGTGCGAAATCGCGGCCCAGGTCACCAGAGCATTTACGTCCGCGCCATCTACTGCCGAATACAGAATCGCGGTACCGCCGCCACGCGAATGTCCGAACATGCCGAACTTTCCCTTCCCCTTGATCCATTTTTTCCGCCGTGCGTAGTCAATCAGGTTGTCGAGGTCTTCCAGCTCACGCGAGAATGTGTTGCCGGAGAAAGCTTCGGGTTGAGTGAACGATTCACGGTCGGGCCCGATTCCGCTTCCCGAGAAGTCGAACGTGATGGCATCGAGCCCTCCCGCGGCCAGCGATTGTCCAACGTAGGGGAAGAAGCCCCAGTGCGCGAAGCCCTTGAAGCCGTGACACACGAATACGGTGCCGATCGCGCTCCTGGCGAGGTATCGCTCGCCACGAATGAACAGACCGTCCTTGCACGGAATTTCGAACGCCTCGGGCGAGGGGAGCGGCTCCGCCGGTGTGTCTGTCGTCACTCCTCGACGTCTCCGCTGACGTCCACCCAACCGGCGAACCCGCGCGACATCGACGCAACGTTGTCGTAGCCCATCTGCTTCATGGTGAGCGCGGCGAGCGCCGAGCGATTCCCGCGTGCGCAGTAAATGACGACTCGCTGCCCACGATCGATCAGCGCTTCGATCTTGGTTTCCAGATTCCCGCGCGGCAGGTGCACCGCCCGCGGAATACGCCCGAGGTTCCACTCGTTGGGCTCTCTCACATCCAGATAGACGACGCTTTCGTTCCGCGCTTGCATTGCCAGCACTTCCTCGGGCGTGACCTCGGTTATCTGTTCCTTCGCCGCGGCGACGAGGTCCTCGCCTGACTTGTGCGGCATTGTCAGGACGCGTACGACGTGACGGTGAGCGAGCGCGCTTTGGTGTCGAGGGTCGCGATGGCGCCGAACGGAATGGTCCACTGATCGGGGATGTGTCCGACGGGAATGCCGGCCAGGCACGGAATCCCGAGCGCGTGCGCGAGCTCGCCGAGTACTTCGTCGAGGGAACGTCCCCCTCCCTCGCCGCCGCCGGCGTCTTCGGGGCAGTTGGTGCAGTCGCCGAACGCTATCGCGCGGCAGCCGCCGAGCGTGCCGGTGAGCTTGAGCTGTTGCAACATCCGGTCGATGCGGTACACCGGCTCGTTCACGTCCTCGAGGATGAGGATGCTGTCGGTCATGTCCGGCGCGAACGGCGTTCCCGCTAGCGACGACAGCACAGAAAGGTTACCGCCCACCAGTCTGCCTTCGGCGGTGCCGGCGTTGATTTCTCGTGCCAGCGGCGCGGTACCGCATGGATCCACCTGCTGCTTGACGGCGCGCTGAAATGAGTCGCGCGAGAAATCGGTGAGCGCTTCCCGCGCGGTCGGGCCGTGAAACGTGACGAGCCTGCACCGCCGTTGCACCGCTG
>JANMTG010000050.1:0-10298 GCA_031390205.1 Gemmatimonadota bacterium | reverse complement strand
GCGACCGTTCGCATTGAGCTTTGGGGATGATTCCCGCGCGAACGAGTGTGCCGTCGGACAGTTGGCTCCTGCCGGTTCTCAGGGATCTCCTGCCTGAGAAATCTGTTCAGTCATTGGATTCAAACGGCGGCGACAGCTACTGGATGTCCGCTGTCTCCGGGGGATTCGCTTCGGACGACGAGATCCTCGAAGCGCTTGCCACGCGCAACCGGTGCAGGGTCGCCAACGGTTTGCTCGTGAGCGCTGAGGCGCGCGAGAGGGTATCCGAGCGGCTCGCCCGCCGGTTCGCGATTCTCCCGCTCTCGATCTCGGAAACGACACTCGATATCGCCACCTCCAATCCGTACGACCTCGATTGCGAGAAGACCCTCGCGTTCGCCACGCGCCGTACCGTGCGCATGTCTCTCGCCTCTCCCGCGCGGATCGCCGAGCGCATCGAGGAGGTGTACGCGCCGGTGGAGCGCGTAAGCAGGATGCTCGACAAGGCCGCGAAGTCATCCGGACAGTCTGTCCTGGAGAAAGCGGACGACACGGAAGCCCAAATCGACGAGAAAGAGGCCGAGCGTCCGATCATCAAGCTGGTAGATCACATCGTCGCTGAGGGAATCTCGAGCGGCGCGAGCGACATACACCTGGAGGCAGGTGAGCACGGGATTTCCGTGCGTTACCGGATCGACGGCATTCTGCGGCAAGTGATGGCGCTCCCCAAGGCGGTTGGCATTCCACTGGTATCGCGGATCAAGATCATGTCGCAGATGGACATCGCCGACCGGTTGCGCCCACAGGGCGGACGCGCGCGGGTTGCGATCAACGGCGCGCGAGTGGATCTGAGGGTGTCGACGCTCCCCGCCTCACACGGCGAAAAAGTGGTAATTCGCATTCTCGACGCGCGGGCTGGCGTTCGATCCGTCGAATCGCTGGGGCTCGACCCGATCGATGGACCACGCATGCAGAAGCTGCTCGAGGTGCGGGAAGGCCTGGTGCTCGTGACGGGACCCACCGGCTCCGGCAAAACGACGACGCTGTACGCCGCGCTCAAGCAACTGCAACAGCGCGGCGTCAACATCATCACCGTCGAGGACCCCGTCGAATACCGGATTCCCGGAATCGTGCAGGTGCAGATCCACGAGAAAGCCGGGCTCACTTTCGCGTCGGCGCTCAGATCCGTTCTGCGGCAGGATCCCGATGTGGTGCTGATCGGGGAGATCCGCGACCGCGAGACCGCGGCAATTGCGCTCCAGGCCTCACTCACCGGTCACCTCGTGTTCGCGACTCTGCACACCAACGACGCCTGTAGCTCGATCACTCGGCTCACCGACCTGGGGGTCGACTGCGTCAAGCTGGCGGGCGCGCTGAAGGGTGTGGTCGCGCAGCGCCTGATCCGGCGTCTTTGCCCGGCGTGCAGGCAGGTCGCCAATGCCGGAGTACCGCGCAGCCTGATGGAGTCAATTCCCGAAAGCTCGATGATCTACATGCCAGTGGGGTGTCCCGAGTGCGCGCTGACTGGCTATCGGGGCCGAATCGCCGTGACGGAGGTGTTGGTAACCACCCCCGAGATCGAGCGGGCGATTGCTGCGGGCGAAGCGACGGACAATCTCGTGGCCGTGGCGAGGGAATCGGGCACGCGATCCCTATGGGGCTCTGGCGCGACACACCTGCTGAACGGGACGACCAGCGCGCAGGAGCTGGTGAGAGTGCTGGAGCCGGAGCACGGCGGTGGCCATTCCCACGAACCCCGTCAGGGATATGATTTACAGCGGCCCATCACCTACGAGACGAGCGTGCCGAAAAAACAAACCAGGATCGACGCCGGGGTAGTCGAGGTGTACGTGATTCGCCGTAATGGGGGCGATTGGCGTGTGCTCACGCTGCAGCGCGCAAGCGACACCAAGCGGCCGGACTCGTGGGAGACCGTGTACGGGAAAATCGACGCCGGTGAACGCCCGGAGCGGGCCGGTGTTCGTGAGTTGCGAGAAGAGACCGGCCTTGAGCCGTCGTCGCTATACAATCTTTCGGTCAGCAGTTTTTATCTCCACGCCGGCCAGACAATCCAGATGGCGATCGCCTTCGTGGCCTTCGTGGATGAATCCGCCCAAGTCACTCTTGGAGAAGAGCACCAGAAGTTTGAGTGGCTGTCACTTGACGATGCTTCCCGACGATTCACGTGGCCGCGGGCCGCCCAGGCACTGCGCGACGCGAGGCATCTGTTCGCGAAAGGGGACGCGGGACCAGTAGAGGACGTGCTTCGGGTGGTTTGATTCGAGCATCCCGGGAAGGGGATGGTAAACGCACAACGCGTCCTGTCCATCCCTGGTGAGCAGGCCGTTGCGCTACCGCCGCCTTACTGTCGTAAGGTTGTCCTGGTCGGTCGGCGCATTGGGCTTTACCCGTACGCTCTTGGCCGGGATTCCGACGTAGACGTGGTACGGACGGACATCCTTGGTCGCCACGGCCATCGCACCGACCATCGCCTGCTCGGCGACGTGCACCCCAGCGAGCACGGTGGCGTGATAGGTGATTCTCACCCCGTCGTCGAGTCGCGTTAACGCGTCGGTGACATCCTTCTGATCGACGATGCTGTGTGTGTGGCTGTAGATGTTCGCGTAGTCGCTCACCGAGACGTTGTTGCCGAGCGAGATTCCACCGCGGTCGTCGAGCAACACGTGGCGGTGGACGACGACGTTGTCGCCAACTTCCATGTTGTACCCGAACGAGAACTCGACGTGCTGAAACGCCTTGAAGTTCTCGCCGCACCGCTTGAAGATGTAGGGCGCGAGGAGCCGGCGCAGCTGGACGCCGAGCTCGATATTCTGTCCGCCCAGCGGCGTGCGGTCGAAGGAATACCAGAGCCAGAGCAGCGGCTTCACCTTCTGAAACCGCGCATCGTCGCATTCGGCGTAGTACTCGGGCTCGAGCGTCACGTTGCGCGGATCCAGCGACAGAAGCGTGAGCCTCGTGGCGGGCGGCAGCTTGGTGTCCGCGACCGCCGTCTCCCAGTTTGCCGAGTACTGGGGGTACGCGATCTCGCACAGCGCGCGCCGGCAGATCTCAGCGCGATCGCCGCCCGCACCAAGCTCTCCGCCGAGCTTCTCGATCCATTGCGCAGCAACTCCGGCGACAGGGAGAGCCGGGAGTTTACGAAGCGGTAGAATCGCCATGGAGTTGTTTGGCGGTTGGAGAGCGAATAAGGAAGCGCGCGATGATTGGAGAATACTGGTTGCCCCCCGCGCGAAAAACCAGCTAGCCCGCGCCCCCGTTCCGCGCGACGCGGCCGGCGCCGACACGTGACACCGGTCCGTGACGCCGGTTGCCTAGGGCTTGAGAGGGAGGAGAGGAGGGACACCCTCCTCTCCGACCGCGCGCACAAAATCCAGCGAAACCGAAACGGCTACTGCCGATCAGCCGGCCGTGATGCGCGGGCGCGAACCAGCGCGCGCTCGCGCTCGACACGCGTGAGGATCTGTTCCCACGTCGCGCTCTGCTGGTCCTGGAAAGTGACGGTGAGCGGCTGGTCCAGGTCAACATCTTCGTCGTAGAGATAGAGCGCGCTCTGCGTCTCGCGCTGCCTGAGCCGCTGCTCTCCGAAGCCCGAGCTGAGCGGAATCACCTCGAGCGCTCGAAAATTCCGTCCGCTGCTCGTGATCACCAGCTCCGTTGGGCTGAAGCGTACGTCTGGCGCGACGCCGTAAAAGGAGACGTACCAGAGATCCGGCGGACGCCCGCCGCTGCGTCGCGTAACCGCCGCGATCGACTGCTTGTTGCTCTCCTGCAATTCCCTCAGTGCGCGATAGGAATCGGCGGTGAGCAGCCTGATGAGATTTTCCTCGAGAGGAATCGCCCGGACGATCAGTCCCTGAAGCTCTAGCCGGATCGCAATCTCGTCCTGGCGGAGAGTTCCGTACCCCGGTGGGACGCTGCCCTTTCCTGTCGTATCATCCGCGGGAGCGATTACCGCACCCGGGTGCGCGCCATCAACCGGCTCGGGACCGGATGCGCAGGCCGCCAACGTGAAAACGGCTCCCGCCACCGCGATCGGGTTCACTTCGTTCCGGCCTCCGGCGCGGCTCCGACCAGTTGCATAACCGCTTCGAGCAAATCGGTCCGACCCGCGCCGGTAACCGCGCTGAACGGAATCACCTGCTCGGCGTCGAGCGAGAGAGACCGCGCAATCTCATCGGCCCGCGTTTGCCCCGCCGCCTTGCTCAACTTGTCCGTTTTGGTCAGCGCCACCAGCGCCGGCAGCTCCAAACGTGCAAGGAAATCGAGCATAGATCGATCATCATCGCTCGGCTCCCGCCGGATGTCCAGCAGCAGCACGATTCCGCGTAGCTGGGTGGTGCGGCGCAGGTAGCTCTCGATCAGCAGCGGCCAGCCCGCCTTCCTCTCCTTCGAGATCCGGGCGTAGCCGTAGCCCGGGAGGTCAACGAGCACGAACTGATTGTTGATGCGGAAGAAGTTGATCTCCCGCGTTCGCCCCGGGGTGCGGCTCACCCGGGCAAAGGACTTCCGTCGCACCAGCGAGTTCAAGAGAGAAGACTTTCCCACGTTGGAGCGGCCCGCGAAAGCGATCTCGGGCAAGCTCGAATCGGGCCGCCACCCCGCCGTTTCCGCCAACCCTCCCAGGAACTCCACATTCCGGATGATCAGCGATTCGGCGGCGGGGTCATTCTCCATTCAGTGCGTTACTGAATCGTAGAGCGGCTCACCGGCGGAGGCTGACTCCGCCGGCTGAGGGCGCAGCGCGATCGCGAGCACTTCATCCATGGTTCTCACCGGATGGAACCGCACCGTCGAACGGATTTCTTCCGGAAGCTCCTCGATGTCGCGGGCGTTGCCGTGCGGAATGATGACGTCGCTCACCTTGTTGCGGTGCGCCGCTACCGACTTCTCCTTGAGCCCACCAATGGGAAGCACCCGTCCGCGCAGCGTAATCTCGCCGGTCATCGCGACATCGCCGCGCACGGGCACCCCGGTCAGCGCACTGATCACCGCCGTCGCTATCGCAATTCCGGCGGAAGGCCCGTCTTTCGGCGTGGCGCCGGCCGGCATGTGGATGTGGATGTCGCGCGTGCGGTGAAAATCCGATTCGATGCCCAGTGCGCGTGCGCGCGCGCGGGCGTACGACAGCGCGGCGCTGGCCGACTCCTTCATGACATCGCCGAGTGTGCCGGTGAGCTGCACCTTGCCGCGTCCGCGGACGACGCTCACTTCGATCTCGAGCACTTCGCCTCCCACCTGGGTGTAGGCGAGGCCTGAAGCCACGCCGACCTTGTCCTCGAGCGAGGTATCATCCGGGTCGAACGGGGGGGCGCCGAGCAGCTCCTTGAGGTCGTCAACCCCAACCGTCTGGAGTTGACCGGGGGCCATGACCTCCGCCACCTCGGCGCGTTTCCGCGCCAGCTTGCGCGTGACACGCGCGATCCGTCGCTCCAGCTCTCGCACGCCCGCCTCGCGCGTGTAACCCCGCATGATCGCGGCGAGCACATCGGGCTCGAGCACCACCTCGTCTTTCTTCAGACCATTGGCCTCGATCTGTCGGGGCAACAGGTATTGCCTCGCTATCGCCAGCTTCTCGTGATCCAGGTAGCCGGCGATTCTGAGAATCTCCATCCGGTCGCGGAGCGCCTCGGGAATTCCCGCCAGGGAGTTCGCGGTGGTAATGAACAGGGCCTGCGAAAGGTCGTAGTCTACCTCGAGGTAGTTGTCACTGAAGGTCGTGTTCTGCTCGGGATCGAGCACCTCGAGGAGCGCCGCCGCGGGATCGCCGCGAAAGTCCTGTCCGAGCTTGTCGATCTCATCGAGCAGGATCACCGGGTTTATGACTTCGGCGCGCCTCATCGCCTGGATGATGCGGCCCGGCATTGACCCGATGTAGGTGCGCCGGTGGCCGCGGATCTCCGCCTCGTCGCGCACGCCACCCAGGGCCATGCGCACGAACTTGCGCCCGAGAGCGCGGGCGATTGAGCGGCCGAGCGACGTCTTGCCGACGCCGGGGGGCCCGACCAGACAAAGAATCTGCCCGTCGAGACGTCCGACGAGCGACATGACAGCGATGAAGTCGAGGATGCGGTCCTTCACCTCGTCCAGTCCATAGTGGTCCGCGTCGAGGATCGCCCGCGCGTGCGCCACATCGAGCACCTCGTCGGTGCGCTCTGTCCACGGGATCGCGACGATCCAGTCAACGAAGTTCCGGGCGACGGTGAACTCGGGTGACATCGGCGGCATGCGGCGGAGCTTTCTCAGCTCCCGAAGCGTTCTCTCTTCAACTGGCGGCGGTAGTGACTTCTTTCGCACCTGCGCCTCGAGCTCGGCGAAGTCGTCCCCGTCTTCCTCGCCCAGCTCGCGGTGGATCACCCGCAGCTGCTCCTGCAGGTAGAACTCCCGCTGGTTCTGGAACATCGCGCCGCGCACGTCGTCGTCGATCTTCCGCTCGAGCCGCAGCAACTCGATCTCGCCCGTCAGCAGCTCGCCCAGCACCTCCAGGAGGTGCTTGAGCGTATCGGCTTCGAGGAGCGACTGCCGCAGCTCGAACCTGACCGCCACATGCGCGGCGATTCCGAACGTCCGCCGCTCAGGTGTCTCGGTGCTCTGGAGGATCGTTACGATTTCTGCGGGGATTCGGCGGTGGAGGGTGACATACTCCTCGAAGGAGTTCATCACCCGCCGGCTCAGCGCTTCCGTTTCCGGATCGGCAATCTCGCTGCTCTCGAACGGGAAGGGAGTTGCGGCGGCGCGGAGCACCGACCCGGAGGGGATGTAGCGCGTCACCCTCGCGCGGGCGATGCCTTCCACCAGCACCCGCGTGGTTCCGGTAGGGAGCCTCGAAACCTGAACCACCCGGCCAACGACACCCGTGCGGTGCAGGTCGGCGGCCGCGGGCTCCTGCTTCTCTCCGTCCCGCTGGGCGACCAGGAGAATCACCTTGTCTTCCGCGAGAGCTGCCTCGATCGCGGCCAGCGAAGCCGGCCGCCCGACCAGGAGCGGAATCACCACGTACGGGAAGATCACAACGTCGCGAAGCGGAAGGACCGGGATGCGGTCCGATGTCGTGATGCTTTCGTTGTCCCGCTGAAAGGTTTGCGGCAGCTTCTACGCTTCCTTCTTTCTCCGCATCGGCGAGATCTCGAGCAGGGGCTGGGTGCCGTTGGTGATGCACGCCTCGGTCACCTTGACCTCGACTACGTCCTCACGGCCGGGAAGGTCGAACATGACCTCCATGAGGACCTCCTCGAGAATCGCGCGGAGTCCACGGGCGCCAGTGCCGCGCTTGAGCGCCTTGGTGGCGATCGCGGCGAGAGCAGGCTCGTCGAAGGTGATTTTCACATCTTCCAGCCCGAACAGCTTGGCGTATTGCTTGGTGAGTGCGTTCTTCGGCTCCTTGAGGATGCGCACCAGCGACTCTTCGTCGAGCCCCTCGAGGGCGACCGTCACCGGCAAGCGACCTACCAGCTCCGGAATAAGCCCATAACGAAGCAGATCGTCGGGCTCGACCTCGCTGAACAGCTTGGTCTGCTGGAGCTTCTTGTCCCGCGCCGCGACGCCGTTGAAGCCGATCTGCCGGCGTCCCGTGCGCGACTCGATGATCTTCTCGAGCCCGTCGAACGCGCCGCCACAGATGAAGAGAATGTCCTTGGTGTTGAGCTGGATGTATTCCTGCTGCGGATGCTTGCGGCCGCCCTGGGGGGGAACCGATGCCACCGTCCCTTCGATGATCTTGAGCAGCGCCTGCTGCACGCCCTCACCCGAAACATCGCGGGTGATGCTCGGATTCTCCGACTTCCGCGCGATCTTGTCGATCTCGTCGATGTAGACGATGCCCCGCTCGCACTCGGCGACGTTGAAATCACCGGCTTGCAGCAGGCGAACGAGGATGTTCTCCACGTCCTCTCCGACGTAACCTGCCTCGGTGAGCGTCGTGGCGTCAGCGATGGTGAATGGGACGTCGAGAATGCGGGCGAGGGTCCGGGCGAGGAGGGTCTTGCCAACGCCGGTGGGCCCGATGAGCAGGATGTTCGACTTGTCGAGCTCTACGTCGTCGTCCTTGAGGGACGTCGAGTTAATGCGCTTGTAGTGATTGTACACCGATACAGCCAGCGCCTTTTTCGCGTGCTCCTGGCCGATCACGTACTGGTCCAGAACGTCCTTGATCTCCTGCGGGGCCGGGACCTGGGTTATGGCCTCCGCTACCTCGCGCTCTTCATCTTCCGCCAGAATCTCGTTGCAGAGCGCGATGCACTCGTTGCAGATGTACACGGACGGGCCGGAAATGAACTTCCGGACCGAGTCCTTCGACTTTCCGCAGAACGAACAGCGAAGATGCTTCTCTTGCGACATTGATCGACGGGGAACGGGTGGTGCAGGCGGCGAATCCGGGCAACCGGGGAGCCCGGACTAAAGATACCTAACAGCGGGTCCGAAAACGGTCAAGCAAGGCCTGGCACGAATGCTTGACTTGTGAAGAAATTCACAAGTAACATGGGGATGCCCGCAAGGGGGCGTCGCGCCGCGAGCCTCAAGCTTTCTTGAGCGCCTCCTCCATCTCCCCGCGATACGAGATGACGTTGTCGATCATCCCGTATTCCTTTGCCTCTTCCGCGGACATAAACCGGTCGCGATCGGTATCCCTCTCTATCCGCTCGACCGGCTGGCCCGTGTGCTTCGCCATCAGCTTGTTCATCTGCGACCTCAGGTGAAGGATCTCCTTCGCCTGGATCTCGATGTCCGAAGCCGTCCCGCCACCGCCGCCCTGTGACGGCTGGTGGATCATGATGCGCGAATGCGGGAGCGCGGACCGCTTGCCAGGCCGCCCGGCCGCCAGGAGGAAGGCTCCCATGCTGGCCGCCAGCCCCATGCAGTTGGTGTTCACCGGTGACTTGAGAAATTGCATCGTGTCGTAGATCGCGAGGCCCGCGGAGACGCTGCCGCCGGGCGAGTTTATGTAGATGTGAATGTCGCGCTCGGGATTGTCCGACTCGAGGAACAGGAGCTGGGCGATGATGATGTTGGCGACGTCATCGTTGATCGACGTGCCGAGGAAGATGATCCGGTCCATGAGGAGCCGGGAGAAAACATCGTAGGTGCGCTCACCGCGGCTCGAACGCTCGATGACGTAGGGCGTATAGATCGTAGGCATTGGGTCTTCTTCTTCCTCTCGTTTAGGCATTTGTCAGAACGTCATTCCTCTCCAGCAGCCACCTGAAAACGTTGTCTTCGGTGATGCTGCGCTCCATCTCCTTGAGACGCCCGCTTTTCTCCCACTGGGCGTAGATCTGCCCGGGATTCATCTGGCGCTTCCCGGCTTGCTCGGCGATGCGGTCGTCCAGGTCCTTCTCGGTGGCGGCCAATCCTTCTTTTTCGGCGATCGTCTCGATCACGAGGTCGCGCCGAATCTGTCGCTCCGCCATCGCGCGGAACTCACCGGCGAACTGCTCCCGCTTCGGCTCGGGCACCTGGTACGCCTCGGCGTAATTTCGCACGAATTGCTGCACCCAGCTCTTCGGAACGTCGAATGCGTTGGCGGAGATAATCTGGTCGATAAGCTGCTGCCTCACCCCGGCATCTGCCTCCCGCTCGGCCTGGCGCTCCATATCGGCGCGCACCGCGGTCCTCAGTGTCGCGAGCGAATCGAAATCTCCAACCTCTCGCGCGAACGCGTCGTCGAGGGCGGGAGCTGATTTGCGCTTCACCTCGTTCACCGTGATCCTGACCTTCTTCGTCTGTCCCCGCTGCGCCTCGTCCGGGAAGTCGTCCGGCCACTTTACCGTGCGCTCCACGATTTCGCCCGGAGCGGCTTCCATCACCAGCTCCTCGATTCCGGGAATCGCCTGGCCCGCGCCGAGCACTATGGGATAGCTCTTACCGTCCCCCCCTCCCGCATCGGCCGCAAGGTCGCCGGTCGAGATCTGGACGTTTACCATGTCGCCTGGCAGCGGCTTCTCGCCGACCGGGGTCCACGAGGCCTTTTCGTCCCGAATCTGCTCGAGCTGTCGATCGACCTGGTCTTCGGTGATGGACACCGCGGGCTTGTCGATTCTGAATCCATTCGTCCGAGCCAGCTCGATGTTCGGCCTCAGCTCCAGATGGAGCTCGAAGGTGAGCGGCTTGCCCTCCTCGAATTTCAGATCGTGTACGTGGGGCTGGGCCGCGACCTTGATGCTCTCCTTCTCGATGAATTCCTCGTACGCCTCTCTCACCAGCGATTCCACGGCTTCCTGCCGGATGGCTTCGCCGAATTTCCTGCGGACAACCGTCGCCGGCGCTTTTCCCGGCCGAAACCCCGGAAGCTTCACCGTCGAGGC
>JANMTG010000040.1:0-5683 GCA_031390205.1 Gemmatimonadota bacterium | reverse complement strand
CGGGCATGTGCTGGTGCGCGCGATGTTCGGCGGGGCGGTGGATCCGGAGGCCGGCGCGCTGTCGGAGGCCCAACTCGCCGCCCTCGCGCGCGCGGAGATCGCGAGGCTCTACGGCATGACGGACGCGCCGGTGTTCGAGCATGTCGTGCGCGTGCCGCGCGCGATCCCGCAGTATGAGATCGGACACTCCGCGCGCGTGGCGCGCATCGCCGATGCGATCGCGGCGCTGCCCGGGCTGGGCATCACGGGTAACGGACTTCGGGGCGTCGCCTTCGCGGACGCCGCCAGCGACGGCGTACGCGTTGGCGACGCGGCGGTGCAGCAGCTCGCGCGCTGATTCGAGGGACTGCTGTTGACTTGATGGCTCAGTGCCGAGCGTAGACGGAGGTCGAACCATCTTTCGTCCAGGCGATGACGTCGTAGGAATCCTTGATGGATCCCTGCTCCATCCCGGGTGAGCCGACCGGCATTCCCGCCACGCCGATGCCGGCAATCGCCGGCCGTTCACGCAGCAGGCGCCAGATGTCTTCCGGTGGAACGTGTCCTTCGATGACGTAGCCGTTCACGACGGCTGTGTGGCAAGTGCGGAGCGAGTGAGGGACGCCGTATTGATTCTTCGCCGGCGTGACGTCGGCCATGTCCCTCGCGTTGACCTGGAACCCGGCCGACTGCAGTCGCTCTATCCACTCACCGCAACAGCCTCAGGTAGGCTCCTTGTAAACAGTGATTGCGGGGTCATACTGCCCGTCCGTCGGCGCCGCGGCTATCTGCCCCGCCGCACTCTCACCCGCCGGAACACGAGCATCAGATCCCCGGTCGCAGCCGGCAGCGGCCCCCACGGCAACGACGCCGAGTGCTGCGGCCACGCGAAATCGGGTGAGCGAAAAAATCATCGAGCCTCCGAATTGAAATTGCCCCTGCAAGCTAGTGTAGTGTCGCCAAAATCTCATTGGCTTTGTCGTAAAGAGGCTGTAACTGCAACCGCAACAGAAAGGCTGCCGGCTACCGGCTAAATGCTGACAGCGGAGAGCTGCAGACGTCGGGACGCCGCTCATTGGCGCGAGGGTAACCGCCGTTGCCTGTGCCTTGATCTTGCGCCCGTGGCGTCCCGACGTAGTGAAGCTCGTAGCTGGTCGCTTCAAGCTGGCAGCTCGTAGCCTATCTGTTGCAATTGCAGTTCTGAAACATGAAAGACACTTCTGCGACACTACACTAGCTCTCTGTGAGGTCTTGTCAAGAAATGTGTAAATGAGCGTCAGGCGGCGAGCTGTTCTCGGGTGTCCTCGCGGACGACGCGGACGCCGTCCTTGGACGCCGCCAGCGACGGCGTGCGCGTCGGCGACGCGGCGGTGCAGCAGCTCGGCGCGCGCGCGGCTCCGGCACCCGCGAGCGCCGTTGGCGGCGGCGTGTCATGAGACGATCCCTCGGATGGTTCCGCCCCGCCAGCGCCGGGCCTACTGCAGGCGAGGCGGCCGCGAACATTGTCTGCTTGGCTCGCGTGCGTCCGGACGGCGGGCGCTGATAGTCTGCCTCGGCTGTCCTTCACTCGAGGCACGCCGCCTGCGGTCGCTCGGCGTGTTCGAAGGAGCCTGCGTGGCCGTCGTCCCCACGCGAAATGGCATTCTAATAGACGGTTCAAGGTCTTAGCCTTCCCAATCGGTGTGTCGGAAAGAGGGGGGAATAACATCCTTGCTGTCGATTCTGCTGTCGATTGACGCCGACATTATCAGGCATTCCGAAAGTCCGACTCCGGCAGATCACGCTGTCCGTCAACATTTACAGATTTCTTGCCAAACTTCTTACTCCCCTTCGGTCGCCTGATAAGCGTGAGGTCGGGGGTCAGTTTGGGGGTCAGTTTCCTGCTGCAGACTCCCATATCACGGTTGGAAAACTCCGGCACCGACGCTCGGTTTCCCTATGAAGTCCGGCAGATTGTCGTGATTGGTTAAATAGTAGCCCTGCTTTGGGAGCAGGAGGTCCCCGGTTCCAATCCGGGCTCCCCGATCATACATTCTCGGCGGGCTGTTTTTACTTCGCCGTTCACCAAGAAATCGTCGTTAAACCGGAGCCGGTCGGCGCCCTACAGCTGACCTTCGCGTCTTCGCGTCAAGAACGGAACTTTCCAGGCGGCTATCTGGGTCGTCAACAATACACCGAGGGAGATGGCGGTCACCGCTACTACTTCGGATCCAGTTCGCGCATCGGGTATCGCAACGCGCAAGTGGCTGCCATACTCGAATCAGCCGCTGCGGTATTCAATCCTGCCGAAGTCGACAGCTTCTACCGCGAGCTCATGCCCATATTCCAGGCGGGCCTGCCCGTCACATTCCTGTATCCGCTGGTGCGAACGACTCCAGCGCACCGCCTTGTGCGCGGGCTGAGCAGCCCGTATCGTGACGACCCACTCTGCCACGCAGGGGAGCTCTCGCTCGACAGCGGGCGTTCAGGCAAGGACGAGAAATGAAGAGGCGTACGCAACCGCGGGGGCCGGCACGCAACTCCGTTAGCGTCAGGAACAAAACCCTCACCGGATTTCTTCTAGCCACGCTCGCGGCCGGCGTAGTGGCGTGCCATAGCGAAGCCAGTTCGACCTCCGCCCGCAAATCGACACTGACCATTCTCTACAACGGTTGCGAGCGGTGCTGGGGCGACGTGACGCGTTTCATGCTGTTCTCGCCGCTCGTTACCGGCGAGGGTCCGCTACGCGGTGGACAGCCACGGCCGGCACTCGCGGAGCGGTGGGAGCATTCGCCTGACTACCGTGAGTGGACAATCCACCTTCGGAGCGGCGTGCGTTGGGATGACGGGCAGCCTCTCACCGCGCACGACATCAAGTTCGACGTGGACCTGTGGCGGCGTCCCGACGTCGCGCATCCCGGGGGTGCGGGGATCGATTCACTGGTACTGATCGATAGTCTCACCTACCGCGTGTTCTACAGTCGACCGAGCACGGAACCGCTCAATGGCTGGGATGTGTTTTATCCGAAGCACAAGCTCGAGACGCTCGATCCGAAGAACATGTTCAACTGGGATTTCTGGTCTCATCCGGTGGGCAGTGGTCCATTTCGATACGTGCGCCACGTTCCGGCCACACTTCTCGAAGTCGAGGCGAATCCATTGTTTTTCGGAGAAAAACCGAAGATTAACCGGGTTGTTCTCAAGTTCGGTCCGCCATCTGTCGCTGATCTGCTGGCGGGGCAGGTGGATGCCGTGCATGACATCGAGCAGTCAATGGTTCCGAAGCTGAAAGGCGACTCGCGCTTCCGCGTTTACTACCAGTGGATTCCGTACGCTCGCGTGCAGCTCTTCTGGAACGCGGGCAACCCGCTGTTCCGCGATGTCGCCGTGCGCCGGGCACTGACGATGGCCGTTGACCGAAAAGCGCTGCGCCAGGTTCTGGACCTCCCCCCCGACATCCCGCTTACGGACGGGCTGTTCACGGCGCGTCAGTTCGAGCGCCGGGAGCTGACGCCGGCTGTCCCGTATGATCCCGCGGGCGCTGCCGAGCTGTTGCGCGCTGATGGGTGGCGGGCCCGATCGCCCGGAGCCCCCCTCGAACGGCGTGGGCGCCCATTCCGCTTCCAGCTCATTGTGCCGAATGGCGCCTGGCTTGGAGAGCCGTCGAAGTCGGCTGTGTTCATCCAGGAGCAACTGCGGCGGATCGGCGTATTGATGGACATTCAGCCACTTGACCCGACTCTCGTCAACAAGCGCCTGTTCGCTGGCAACTTCGACGCGGCGATCTACATGAGTAACGGTTCACCCGCTCGTGACGCTGCACTCTTCGGTGAGAAATCCCCGCTCGGGTATCACAACGATGAAATGATCCAGTTGCTGGACTCGGCGCGGCAAATCGCTGACCCAGACGCGCTGGACGCGATCTATGCACGAATGAGTGTGCTGTTTCACGCGGATCTTCCGGCAATGTTCCTCTACCCCAAAATCTCGACTCACGTAGCGCATCGGCGGGTGCGAGGTCTCAGCGGTCCGTATCACGCGGATCCAGTCTGGTTCGTAAAGGACTTATGGCTTGACGATGAGTGAAACGGCGATGGCGTCCGCGAAAAGGACGGGCGGCCCTTCGGTCTTCACGGTGCTGACGCCGGTCGCGTCGACGAGTCGTGGCTGCAGGAAAATGTTTCGACGATTGCGATGTAGTCTGGACGTTACTGTTGCCGTTTGCTTTCTCATCGCGTGCGATGGCGGCGGCGAGAACGCCTCTTCGCGCGATTCCAACGTGTCGCTTGCCTACTGCTGCGGCCGCGACGCGCTCAGCCCGATGGCGGATGCCTCGGCCCGCTACCTGGTATTCCTCCCGCTGACTGAATTGGATTCGGTAGGTGAACGGCATCCGCGACTGGCGCGCAGCTGGGAGCACTCGGCGGACGGCCGCGAATCGACATATCACTTGCGCACCGATGTACACTGGCAAGACGGCGTGCCGGTCACCGCGCCCGATGTCAAGTTCACGCTCGACCTGTTGAGCAACCCCGACGTCGGCTACTTCCCCCCGGGCACGGTCGAGTCCATCACGCCCGACGATTCCACCGTCACGATTCGCTCGCCGCAGGGATTCCGTGAAGACTGGTGGCTTGTGATCTACCCGCAGCACATCGTCGAGCGGCTCGATCCCAAGGAATTCTATCACTGGAACTTCTGGACGAATCCGGTGGGGAATGGACCATATCGACTCGTCCGCTACATACCAGAGACACTGATGGAATTCGCGGCAAGTCCCCGGTATCCTCTCACGAAGCCGAAGATCCGGCGCGTCGTACTCAAGTTCGCGCAGGACGCCGCGCTGACTGAGCTTCTGAGCGGCGGCGTGGACGCAATCGCTGGGTCGAACCCGGCCCAGATCGCGATGCTCGCCCAGAACCCGCGATTTCATATCCACCACTCGGCGGCTCCAACGGTGACGCGCGCCCTTTATTGGAAGAGCGATCACCCTCTTTTCCGTGACAGACGCGTGCGTCGCGCTCTGACGCTGGCCATCGACCGGCGCGAACTGCTTTCCGCGCTCAATCTGCCGGTCACACTTCCCATCGCGGATGGACCATACACGAGCGGGCAATTCCTGCGGCGCGATCTCCCGGCGCCGCTGCCCTACGACCCGATGCATGCCCGGGCGCTGCTGGACTCGCTTGGCTGGCGTGTCAATGACGCCGACGGCTTCCGTGAGAAGAACGGCCGGCGATTCCGATTCACCGCGCTTGTCCGACAGGACCCGAGCTTCGCCGTGATTTCCGTGTTGATGGCGGAGCAGCTTCGTCACGTGGGCGTGAAGATGGAGCTGCAATCCGTGGAGGCTGAGATTCTCAGCAGTCGCGTGAAGGAGGGCCGATTCGAGGCCGCCTTCATCCTATCGCAACATCTTCCGGGGTGGCTCCGGACTTATTTCGGCGCGGGTACGCCGGTCGGGTACCGCAATCCCGAGGTCGTGCGTCTCATTGACCGCGCGCTTGCGAGCGCCGACCATGATGTTCTAGACGCTGTATACCGCGAGTTGATGGCGATCTTTGCCGAGGATGCCCCAGCCACGTTTCTTTTCCCGCAGACGCAGAGCTACTTCGTCAACAGGCGAATCCATGGACTCGACGGGCGTTATCCGCCCGATCCGGTACAGCACATGGAGCGTCTTTGGATCGAGGGCGAGCCTCGATGATAATCGCGTCGTTGCGCG
>JANMTG010000047.1:0-5306 GCA_031390205.1 Gemmatimonadota bacterium | reverse complement strand
GGGAAGACGCTGACGCTGTCCGGAAACCTTTCCGTCGAGCGGCTTCAGGAAATCAGGCGGCGGATCGAGAGAGAAAGGGCTTCTTCCAGCAAGAAGGGCCCGTAACGAACTGACTCAGGTCTGGGAGTAGAGCTCCTTCAGGGACATTCCCATGGTGTGATAGCCCTTGTCGACGTAAACGGTGGTTCCGGTGATACCGGTTGCGAGCGGGCTCGACAGAAACGCGGCGGTACTGCCGACTTCATCCGCCTTGAGCGGCTCGGTGAGCGGCGAGTTGTCTGCGCAATACGCGACCATCTTGTCGATGATGCCAATCGCGCTCGCCGCGCGCGATGCCCAGGGGCCGGCGGAGATCGCGTTGATGCGAACGCCGTATTTGCGGCCCGCCTCGAACGCGAGCACGCGGGTATCGCTCTCCAGCGCCGCTTTCGCCGATGACATACCGCCCCCGTAACCTGGAATGACGCGCTCGCTCGCCATATAGGTGAGCGAAAGAAACGATCCACCCCGCCGCACGAGCGGGGCGAGGCGCGCAACCATGGACACCAGCGAGTACGCGCTGACGCTGACGGCGGCGAGATATCCGGCGCGGCTTGTCTCGAGTAGCGGCTTTTTCACTTCGGGCCCGTTTGCCAGCGAGTGAATCACGATATCGAGGGAATCCCGGCCGAAGTCCGCCTCGAGGCGCCGCGCCAAACCGTCGATGCTGAAATCCCCCGTCTCCAGGTAGCGCTTGTGGTTCTTAATGTCCTCCGGCGCGTCGGCAAGCGTGTCATAGGCGGCGTCGAGCGGATATACCTTCTCGAACTCGAGGAGCTTCCCGCTGGCGAGCTTGCGCGATTCGTCCATCTTACCGCGCTCGAGGAGGTTCATGAAGATATTGAGCGCCGGCGGCCACGTCCCGACGCAGATGCTCGCCCCCGCTTCGGCAAGCGACTTCGCGATCGCGAAGCCAAAACCACCGTCGTCGGCGACGCCGGCAACGAGTGCCCGCTTGCCGGTGAGGTCGATATTCAGCATGCGATTGATATCGCGATTCGCATTGATGTTGACAAGGGGTCAGCGATTTGCAAGTGCCACCCGGGCAGATCGTTCGCCGACCGCATCGCACAGGAGACACCGTTGAGAAAGTCGATTCCCGCCCTGTTGCTCGGCCTCTTCCTGACTGCCACGGCGGGCGCCCAGGTGCAGGACACCATCGCGGGGAAATCGCCGCTCTTCACGGGCCGCGATGCGCTTATTCTGGCCGGGTTCACGGTGGGAACCGTGGCGGTCGCCCCGCTGGACCTGTACTTAGCCGGCTTGCTCCAGAAGCCAGCCGCGCAGGAGAACAGACTCCTCGGTACATCCGCGACGGCGTTCAAGCTGCTCGGCGTGCCCGGCACGATCGGCACCGGACTCGGGCTGTACGTAATCGGGAGGCTCGACGGCCAGCGGCGGGTGCAGGATCTTGGATTGCACAGCGTGGAGGCTGTTGTTCTCAGCACGGCCCTGGGCTACGGCATCAAGGTGTTGGCCGGGCGGGCGCGGCCGTACGTCGATATCGGCAATCCGCACAATTTCCAGTTCGCTCGCGGATTCTCGGGGGGCGACTATCGGTCATTTCCCTCCGGACATACGACTGCGGCCTTTGCTTTCGCCTCGACGGTGAGCAGGGAGACGCAGATGTGGTGGCCGCGATCCAGGTGGTACGTCGGTACCGTGATTTACGGCGGCGCGACTCTGGTCGGAATTTCACGCATGTACAACAACGTGCACTGGGCGAGCGACGTGCTGGGTGGCGCGGCGATCGGGACACTGCTGGGCCTCAAGGTCGTGAAGTATCATCACTCCCATCCCGGCAACCGAATCGATCGCGCGCTGCTGAAAGGAAACCGCCAGGCGCGCCCTGTTCCAATTCCACTCGTCACGCTGCGATTCCGATGACCCAGGCTCACGTCGCCGAAGGTGATGCTTGCAGCTGAACGGGATTTTCATTCTGGCGGAGCTGCCCGGGGAGATCGGGGAGAACATCCGCCGAATCAATGAACGGTACGACCCACGCCTGGCGCGGTATAGGCCGCCGCACATCACGCTGACCGGATCCTCAGGCGCTGGGCCTATTCCGTCCTTCGTAACCCCTGATGAAATTCGGGAGAAGCTCGAGCCGATCACGTCCTCGATCGCGCCGATGACCGTGGCATTTCTGGCGCCGCAGCGATTCATGCAGACAGACATAATCGTGCTCCCGCTGGATTCACACGGCCCACTGAGAGCTCTCCACGATGGAATCGTCACCAGTGGCCTCCCCTTCGCCCGCGCGCGGTACACTTTTAGTCCACACTGCACTCTGAGTCTGTACCAGACTCTGGATGCGGACTTGCGGCGCGAGCTGCTCAAGATCAGGATTCCCGAGCCATTCGTGATCGACGCCATCCAACTCTATCACACGCGTGATCCCCAACCCTCACGGAAGCTGCTGGAGCTGCCACTGACAGGTGAATCCAAAAAAGATTGAGATAGCATGGCGCACGCTGTGGATGCGCATGATCGCTCAGATGCTCCCTGGACCGAGCCGGGCCACTCCGCCCGACCCGGCGGCGGAGGACAACTCCGTTCTGTTCATCCGCTATGAGCGGATCGGCGACATGATCATGGCGACATCCCTCATTCGAGTGATCGCCTCCGCGCTGAAGAGCGGAAAGGTGGATGTCCTGGCGACGCCGATCGCGGCTCGGGTGCTGGACGGAAATCCACACATCGGAAAAGTCCTGACGCTAGAGCGCAAATCGTGGCTCAGCTACGTGCGCCTGATGGGGCTTCTGAGAAAACAGCATTACACGGTGATGGTCGATGGCCGGATCAACAACCCTCGGATATTCACCTCCACGCCCCTGCTAATGTTCGCCGGTGGCGCCAGGTTCAGAGTAGGCGCGGGAGGTGAAAGCGAGCCCCGCATCTACAACGTCTCGCTTCCCGAGTGGGACCGTGCCACCCATTACATAGACGGATCGAAGCGCCTCGCCATTCCGTTTGGAATCGATCCGGAATCGGTAGACTGGCAGCCGGAGCTGTTCCTGTCGCCGGAAGAAAAAACCCGCGCGGAAGAGCACTGGCGGGAGGCAGCCAGCCGGCTGTCGCAGCCCGGCCCAGGGAAGCGCCTTCTCGTCAATCTCTCCGCGTCCGAGGCGAAGCGGAGATGGCCCGATGGAAAATTCATCGCCACGCTTCAGGCCGCGCGCAAACGGGCACCCAACATTCCGATCGTGGTGATAGGCCTGCCAGGCGAATGGAGCAGCGCGGAGGAAGTGGCGAGCGCGGTAAATGGACTCGCGGTGCCGACGCCGCAGCTCCGCGACGCGTTCGCACTAGTCGGTACCGCGGACCTGGTCTTCACACCCGATACCAGCATCTCGCACGCCGCGTCTGCGTTCAGCAAGCCGTCGCTCGTATTGCTCAAGCGTGACCATAAGCCGTACGCTCCTTACAACACTCCGGGCGAAGTGGTGCTGTGGGGCGAAGACGACATCAAGCAACTGCCGCACGAGCACGTGTCGGCGGCACTGGACCGGCTGATTACCCAGTTCGGGAGTTAACATCCGGGTATTCCGATCGTCTAGCAGACACCGGATGAATCGTCACAAATGACGGGGGAACATGAGTCGGTTGACCCTGGCTGGAGGGCTAATTCTTTCCATTGCCGGGCCTCTTTCCGCCCAGCATACACACGATCATTCGGCTGATGCCGCGAAGACGCAGTCCTCGCCGGCGGCCTCCGTGAAGAAATCCGGGCTCGGCGACTGGAAGATGGAGGCGATGGCCAGGCACATGGCCTACAGCGCCAGCCGGCCACTGACCGCAACTGACTCAGTCCGCGCGGCGCACGTGATAAATGAGCTGCGTCAGGCAGTCGTGAAATATCAGGATGTGAAAGCTGCGGAGGCCGATGGTTACAAGATGTTCGCGCCGCAGCTCAAGAATCAGCCGCAGTATCACTTCACCAGGAATCGGAACGCCATCCGCAACTCGTTCGGGTTCGACCCTGCCCGCCCGACTTCGCTCCTTTACAAGCGCAACGCGCGCGGTGAGCTAGTGCTGACGGGCGCGATGTATACCGCGTCGAAGCGCACATCAGAGGAAGACCTCGACAAGCGCGTACCGCTAAGCGTTGCGCGCTGGCACCGGCATGTGAACTGGTGCGTAGCCGAGCGGTCCGACAAAGAGCGCTGGTACGAGCTGAAAGACGGACGCCCGGTTTTTGGTCCTTTGGGTGTCGCGACGGAAGCGGAGTGCAAAGCCGCGGGCGGAAGATTCATCGAGCAGGCGTTCGGCTGGATGGTGCACGCCAACGTCTTCGCCGGAAATGATCTGCGCTCCATATGGCTCGACGACCATATGGAGCACGATCACGACGCGATGCTCGGAACTCCGAGCCCCAACTAGCGTAGTGGCCGGCTAGGGCGCGCGTTTCGGCGCGAGTATTCTCTCGCGCCCGGTCAGGAAAAGCACGCCCACCAGTATCGCGAACGGAACGAGCGACAGCAGATCAGATGCGGCCCCCGCGCGAAGTGGGTTGCCTTCGCTCATGCTGGTAATGCGCTCGTTGAAGCCGGCCATTGCCGGAACGCCGGCCAGGAAGGCGATGAGGATTCCCGCGATCGCTCCGCCCGCGATGTACCCCGACGCCATCAGCACTCCCGGACTCTTGTCGCCCTCGGCAACCAGTTGGTCGCGGGTGAGCTCGGCACCAGCGTGCTTGCGCGCGATCCACTTGTCGACGAGCCAGCGGATGAGGCCACCGATGAAGATCGGCGCCGAGGTCGAGAGCGGCAGATACACGCCGACCGCGAACGCAAGCGATGGAATGCCCGACATCTCGAGCGTGATCGCGATCATGGCGCCGAGCAGCACCAGGCCCCATGGCAACTGGCCGCCGAGGATTCCCTTGATGATGTACGACATGAGCGTCGCCTTCGGCGCATCGAACTTGGGCACATCGGTTCCGTTGGGAAGCTTCCGGATGGTGCCGTTGATGCCAGGGTCGACGAAGAAGACAGGGACCCCACTGTCATCAACCAGATATTTTTCCGCGTTCCCTCCCGAAGGATCCTGCCGGTGCCAGACGAAATACTCTTTGGTGTCCGCGGCTCCGCTGGCGAGCGTGCCCTCGACTCTCTCCCTGCGAGTAAGAGAGTTCACATCAACTCGCTCTCCCGGCTGCACACCGCCGGTGGACAATCCATCGATCGCAGTCGCGATCGGCACGTACACCGACCCGGCGGAATTGAGCTTGAGCAGGATCGGACCGAGCGCCAAGGCAGAAACGA
>JANMTG010000046.1:0-1542 GCA_031390205.1 Gemmatimonadota bacterium | reverse complement strand
ATCGACAACTTTGTCGATGACCACCTCGAAGCAGGATGTAACGATGGCGAAATATTTTGCTGGACCTATTGGAGGCGACGAGTTCCGCCGTCGCATCCAGACGAAACGCATGCTGCCGCTCATCGGCGTCTATGACGTCTTTTCGGCGCTGATCGCGGCCGAGCGATTCGAGGGCGTGTTTTGCAGCGGCTACAGCTTCGCGGCGAGCGCTTACGGGCTTCAGGACGTAGGCTATGTCAACTGGCGCGATATCACCGACTTCGCCACCAAGATCCGCCACGCTCTGCCGAACACTCACATCCTCGTCGACGTGGATGACGGCTTTGGTGACGAGGTTGTCGCTGCCAACACGATCCGCATTCTCGAGTCGAACGGTCTTTCCGCCGTCATGATGGAGGATCAGAAGCGTCCACGTCGCTGTGGTCACTTTGAAGGAAAGATAGTTCTTCCGATTCCGGAATATCTCATCAAGCTGTCGACGGTTCTGCGGACCCGCTCCAGCATTTTTGTTATTGCACGCACTGATGCCTCGGATCAAGGCGAAGCGATCGAGCGCGCGATAGCGTACGCCGAAGCCGGGGCCGACGCCGTAATGGTTGAGGCGATCCGGGACCTCGACACCATCGCCAAGGTTCGATCTCACGTGAGCGTGCCGATCATGGTGAATCAGTTACATGGCGGCAAATCTCCGAACTGGGGCTTCAGTGAGCTCGAGGACGCCGGAGCTTCGATTGTCATCTACAGCACTCCGTGTCTGTTCGCGGCTCAGCGCGGCATCGAGCGTTATCTCGATGCGCTGGTGCAAACCCATCGCCTTCCCAAGGAAGGAACGGCTTCGATGGACGAGTGCGCACAGGTGCTCATTGGAAACGGGACTCCCAAGCGGGGTGAGGCAATCCCGTGGAGCCGGGAAAACATGAAAGTGGTTGCCGGATAGCGCTGATTGCGCGGACCATGAGCACGCGGAGCGTTCCCCAGCGCGTTGTCACCGATCTCCTGTGGGACGCCGCAGACGCGGTAGGTAGTCGGCCGGCCATAGTGATGGGTGGGCAGGCAACCACCTATGCGGAGCTACGCAGCCGGGCGTCGTCCGTGGCAGCCGCGCTCAGCGATCGAGGCGTAAGGAGGGGTGACCGGGTCGCCATACTTGCAGAACGTGGCGCTGACGCGGTCGCCGCGTATTTTGGCGTCCTCGCCGCCGGCGCAGTGGCAATCGTCGTCAATGAGAGATTGAGGCCGCGACAGGTTGAATACGTGCTCCGTCGATCCACTGCCCGTGTGCTGCTCGCCGCGCCCGCTCTCCTTGCGCAGCATCCGCGCGACCTGGAGACGGACGCCGAGCTGGTCGACATCGGTGCGATCGCAAGTACGAACGGAGTCGAGTGGACCCCTCGGCCGCCGGGCGAGCGAGGACTCGCCCAAATCATCTTCACATCCGGCTCGACGGGTCTTCCTAAGGGGGTCGTTTACTCCCACCGGGCGGTGCTTACAGCCATCGAGATGGTTTGCGGCTATCTCGGCCTAGAGAAAGACGAGCGTATC
>JANMTG010000278.1:0-3153 GCA_031390205.1 Gemmatimonadota bacterium | reverse complement strand
CCGTTCGGTGCGGTTCGCAGACCGATGAGCGGGCCGACGACGAGTCGGGTGACTGAGGCTTCATCCCCAGCGACCACAGGTTTTGAGATGGCGGTGAGGCAGGGATTCGTTCCCATTCCCGGCGAGCCGCAGGTGAGCCGGGATGTGACTGAATCGGCCGCACCGACGCGACCGAGACCGAAGGTCGAAGGAGTGGCGGTGAGGCAGGGATTCGAACCCTGGATACAGCTTTTGGGCCGTATAACGGTTTAGCAAACCGCCGCCTTCAGCCTCTCGGCCACCTCACCGCAGACGCTAAGTGTACGTGAAATCAGCACTTGCCGGATCCAACTTTTTCTTTCGAACCTACAACGGTTTTTCGAACCGTCGCCTTCGTCAAATTCGACCGGAAAATCGCCTGATTTCACGATGAGAAGCCACGGACTTTGGGCACACTCGCGAAAAGCCAGTGAGAATCTGGGGCGCGCTGATGGCGCGCGTTGTGCGTCGTTTGGAGTTCTCCAATGTGTCGCCAGCTCTCGCAAGAAGAAGGAAACCGATAGGCCGCGCAACGGTGAAGTCAGGGCAGGACCACACTGAGGCTCTCACACGCTCGCGCCAGCTCCTCTCTGAACGCGTGGCGGCGCCAGTACTGTTGGCGGAGACCCGCAGCCCATCTCAAGAGCTCGGACGCGCGACTCTTGGGCGCAAAGGCGACGCACGACGCGACGAGCAGCGCGGCGTGGCCGTAGTGCTGTCGCCTGGAGTTGCCGAGGATCCCCTCAGTTCGTTTCTACGCTGCGATGCGCATCGCGTCGATGACGGCGTCGCGATCCGGGTCGGTCAGGGCGATGCAGGGGCGCACACTCTGGATCAGGACCACGATGGATGGTGTCCTCAGTCTTGGCTTGTGCTCCTCGTCCGGCACCGCGAAGGACTCCAGCGGATCTCGGCCCGTCGCCTCGAGTTCCGTCACAGACGCGCCGCCGATTGTCCCGTTCGACAACAGCATGGCCAGCAACGGGAACAGGGTGTGTCCGGGATGGTCGGGATTGGACCAGCCCAGACCGGGCGACTTCGCCAGTACCGCGGCGGCTCCGGTTACGTCGCCGACGAGCACACGCAGCAGTCGGATCTGCCGCGTGGCCGTCTTGGGACAACGAGCCAAGGACCTCGCGGCTTTCGATCGGATGCGCTCGTGCTCGTCACCGTCGACAGCGAGCCAGCGCAGTAACCGAGTCATCGTGGGAGCGGCGCGCCACGCGGCTTCCAGCCGCTTGGACAGATCGGACCGGCCAAGCTCCTGAGCGGCGAGGGCGGCGCCGTCGAGGAGTTCGCCGCGCCAGTGCGACTGGCGCACCATCCTCGCCGCCGCGTCGCATGCCTTGAGCGCGGCCGGCCAGTCACCCTGATCGGCGAGCGCCTCATACCAGGCGAGGCACGCCTGAGGCCGCTTCGTCTTTCGCGCGATCCGCTCGAGACCGCCGACGCCTTCCGCGCGAAAGACAGCTTCACGCAGCCATCGCTCGTGCTCGGTCTCCCACTCGTCCTTCGACGGGCGGAACCGTTGGAGACGCCTCACCCACAGCGGAAGGAACGCCGTGAGATCCGGCAACGCCGGTTAGAGGGCATCAGGTGAACCTCCATTGCCGAGCCGGGTCGCCCCCCGGACACGAGCGGGAGAGGGAAAAGTCGAGCGGTGCTCGACTTCAGCGAAGGCACTCCGGCAGCCACCGGCAAACCTTCGCCGATCGCATCCTGTCTGGCACGTCTCCGAAAATCCTCAACCTGTCAGCCATGAGATCAGCCGTTTCCGGGATGTCCGTGTAACGGAGGACTCCAAGATAGTGAGGCCCCTGAATGTGGGACGCCGGTGGCGAGTGCAGAATCACCCGCTGCGTCTTCCCGTCGAGCAGCGCTGCGTACATCCCGTTTACACCATCCTCGCCCTTGCCGACGATCGTAATCCTGGCCGGATCGACATTCGGGAGAGATCGGAGCAGGTCCAGCGACCGCAGGACTTCGTACACCTGCATGGATTCGAGGGTCGTACCCGCCACCATCGCCTGACGCTTCATATGATGAAGGGGGTCATCGTCACTAAAGCTGCGAAGATTCTGCTCGAGAGCTCGGCTTCCTCGATCCAGCGTTTCGACAACCAGGACGGCGCGGTCTCCCCACTGATTGCGCTCCAGAGGTTGTTCATTGCCCCAGACTGGAATGCCCTTTCGGTGGTCAACGAGCAAGATGGCGGGCAATTTGGCTGCGGGCGCGGAGCCGGCCGGAAGGGAGTAGGTAGCTTTGACACGAAGCCCCTCGAAGGACGTGAAGCTGACCTTCTGAATCTTCCTGCCTTGCACCGTGGCTTCCGGGCTCCACTCCGGTTGGAGCGGTGACGGGTGCTCGGGGTAATACCGAAACACCTCGTTGCGGAGCGCGGCCGTCAGTTCCTCGATCCTGCGCTGCCGGGCGGGCGCCGGTACCGCCAGTCTGGAAGCCCTGCGCGTCGGGATGAGTTCCTCGTCGATTCGCGTCAGCCGCTCGTCAATCGGCAGACCGTTTCGGAAACAGATCAGTTCCTCGGGAGCCGGTTCGTCGACCGGCCCTTCGCTCATGACCGGCGTATCGATACCGAGAAATTCCTTGATGAAGAACGAGTAGACAGGCAGTCGGATTGCCTCGGTATCGGTGTGTCCACCCGGTGTGACGGCTGTCCGTAGAGCGCCTCTCGCATCGTAGAGACGGTAGATCTCCCCGATCTTTGCAACCATCTCACTGAACGCGTTCATCGGGAACCCGGGGTCCGCGTCCGCGTTGGCGAGCAGCTGCGGCCGCGGTGCGATCAGGGCGCCTATTTCCGAATAGAGCAACCCATGGCTGTTGACCGGGTACTGGCAGTCGCAGTGTGCTACGGACAGCCGCTGGTCGACCAACCCTCTCGTCGAGATCGTTCCTGACACCGGCGCGGACGCTTTGATTCGATCGTCAAGGGCAGCCAGGAAGAAGGTCGTCATGCCGCCGCCCGATCTCCCTGTCGCCCCGATGCGATGGCGGTCGAGATCGGGCCGAGCCGCCAGATAATCGACCGCCCGGCGAGCGTTGAGCAGCTCGACGGCGAGCGGAGAGAAGCCCCGGCTGTACCAGTGGAACCAGGCGCGGGAGTACACACCGTGA
>JANMTG010000257.1:0-1919 GCA_031390205.1 Gemmatimonadota bacterium | reverse complement strand
CCGGCGGTTTTCGCTGGGAAAGCCTTTACTCCGGCCTCGTGTCCCCGGTCCATTGCGTCGGCAGCGGCAGCCGCGGAAACGGGAGCGGGGTTCGGCGCCATCGTGCCGCCACTGTGGTCTTTCTCACCCGCCTTCGTATTCCGCGCTCCGGAATCGTCGATCGTGCAGGCGAGCGTTCCACCGGCGAGCGCGGTCAACGTGGTGTTGCGGAGAAAATCCCGCCGTGATCCCTTCTTGCTCAGCAATGGTGCAGGCATCTTTATCCCTTTGGCTTCCCTCACCGACTCCCTCCGTGACTGGTCAATCCTCTCCGTGCAGAGGAACGTACCAGTGGCGGACCGCCGACTCTGTCGTGGGATGGAGGATTAATTAGAGGGAAACGCCCCGACTCGATAAGGGAAATCCCTATATACCATGACTGACCCGATAACGAACGAGGTCCTCGCCGAGATCGTCGGGATCGCGGCTGATGCGATCATTTGCATGGATGCCGCGCAGCGGGTCACCTTCTTCAACAACGGCGCCGAGAAGATTTTTGGCTGGACCGCGGAGGAGATGATCGGTCAGCGAATCGAGTCGCTCATTCCTGAGCGATACCGCGCACGGCACGAGGAACAGGTCGCTGCTTTCGGGAGGTCCGGGGTGAAAGCCCGCCGGATGGGGGAACGACGGGAGATCGCCGGCGTGCGGAAGAGCGGGGAGGAATTTCCAGCCGAAGCAGCGATCTCACAGGTCCAACAGGGCGGCGTCACCATTTATGCGGTCGTGCTGCGCGACGTTACAGCCAGAAAGCGCTTTGAGGAGCGTCAGAGGTTTCTCGCTGAAGCCGGCGAGAAGCTCGCCTCGGCATTCGGATCCGAGGCTACGCTCGGCTACATAGCTCGCCTCGTGGTGGCCGGACTGGCGGACGGGTGTGTTCTGGAGAAGCGGCGTGACAACGGGTTTGTGGCCGGGTCGGTGGCTCATGTACGAGCAGAAACGGAAAATCTCTTATCGAGCGTGCTCGGGGCGGGTGTCAGATCGCCGGGTGCCAATCATCCCCTGTCAATTGTGGCCAGAACGGGCGCCCCCGTGGTGGTGCAGGAAGATGCAATGCGGAAAATCTTCGCCGAGACCGTGCACGCGACGTACCGGGAGGCGATAACGGCGATGAAGCCAAAGGCCGCGCTGTACCTTCCTCTCATTGCCCGCGGCGAGCTGGTTGGCGCGTTGTCGCTCTTCCGCGAGAGCCGGGGGTTCGACCGGGACGAAATCTCATTCGCTGAAGACCTGGCGCGGCTGACCGCGTTGGCGATGGATAACGCGCGCCTGCATGACGAAGTGCGGAGCAGCTTGCGCGCGCGAAACGAGATGATCGGGATCGTGTCTCATGACCTGAGAAACCCGGTTGCGGCCGTAAAAATGCTGGGCGGAGCGGTGCTCAGGGCGGATGACCGGAATACTGACGCAAACACGGAAAGCATTGCCCTGGTGTGTCAGGCTGCCGAGCAAATGGATGCATTGATCCGTGACCTGCTCGATGTCAGTCGAATCGATGCGGGGCGCCTGAGGGTAGACCCGGAGGCGATCGACTCCACGGAGCTGATCGTCGAATCCCTGGGGACCCTGGCGCCGCTCGCGGAGGAGCAGTCCATCCACTTCGTCACCGAGCTCCCCGCGTCACTGCCCAAGGTGCTCGCGGACAGAGAGCGAATCCAGCAAGCGCTGTCGAATCTGGTTGGTAACGCGATTAAATTCACTCCGGCCGGCGGAACGATCGCTATCCGTGCCAGAACCACGCCGGGAAGCGTAGAGGTCTCGATATCAGACACTGGCGCAGGTATCTCTCTCGATGACCTTCCTCGCGTATTCGAGAGATACTGGCAGTCCGATCGTACCGTACGCCACGGAGCGGGGCTCGGGCTGCCCATCGCCAAGGG
>JANMTG010000240.1:0-9053 GCA_031390205.1 Gemmatimonadota bacterium | reverse complement strand
ACGTTCTCGACCAGCTCACTGCCGCCATCACCACGGCCACCATCGCGGTCGCGTGACTTTCCATCGCGTCCGCGTCCACCACGCGACCCGCCCTCGCCGCGCGCTCCGCCCCCGCCCTGGCCACCAGGCGCACCGCGCCCGCGACCCGGTCCACCGCCGCCCCCAGGTCCGCCCCGTCCGGCGCCGCCACGTCCGCCACCACCACCGCGGCCGCCTACTCCGCCACCACTGCGCGCGCTGCCACCCATGCGCGGCCGCTCCTGCTGGGGAGGGGGAGGGGAAGCCGCTTCGTCCGGCGAGGGAGTCGCCGATCCTTCAGGATTCTCGTTTTCTGCCATTGATTAAAACTCCAGCCCGCCCTCGCGGGCTCCGTCGGCCACACCCTTCACGCGGCCGTGATATTTGTATCCAGCTCTATCGAACACCACGCGCTTGACGCCCGCATCCTTCGCCTTGGCGGCAATGCGCTTTCCAACTTCTATCGATCTCGCGGTCGGCTTCCCCTCGAGACCCGAATCTGTCACCGTCATGATCGTGCGCTGGGTCGCGTCGTCCACGAGTTGCGCGTAGATGTGCTTCAGCGAGCGGTACACCACCAGGCGTGGCCGCTCAGCGCTCCCAATAACTTTCTTGCGAAGCCGGAAGTGACGGCGCGTGCGCAGCTGGTCGCGCGACTTTGGTCTGGCCATTTTCGGCATTACTTACCTCCCGCCTTGCCCGCCTTCCGGCGGATCTGCTCTCCAACGTACTTGATTCCCTTGCCCTTGTACGGCTCGGGCGGCCTGAGGCTCCGAATCTCCGCCGCGACCTGACCCACAACTTCCTTGTTCGCCCCTTCGATGATTATCGACGTGGGCTGCGGAGCCGACAGCTTGATGCCCTTCGGAGCTTCGTACTTCACCGGATGCGAGAAGCCGAGTGCGAGCTGCAGCCCATAGGGACGCTGGTCGGCCTTGTAGCCGACGCCCACCAACTCGAGCTCCTTCTTGAAGCCCTTGGTGACACCCTCGATCATGTTCGCGACCAGCGTGCGACTCAGACCGTGGAGCGCCTTGTGGTTCGCCTCGTCTGACGGACGCTCGACCGTGATCTGATCGTCCTTCATCGAGACTTTCATCTCGGAATGGATGGTGCGGTCGAGCTCGCCCTTCGGCCCCTTAACGTGCACGCGGTTGCCTTCGACCTTGACGGTCACGCCTTTCGGGATGGCGACCGGGTGCTTTCCAATTCGTGACATGTCTTTCTCTCCCTTACCAGACCAGCGCGAGCAACTCGCCGCCGGTGCGCGCCTGCCGCGCCTGGCGATCCGACATCACGCCGCGCGAGGTGCTGAGGATCGCCATGCCGAGTCCGTTGCGGACGCGCGGGATCTCGGCGACCGCCACGTACTTGCGCAGGCCGGGAGTCGAGATGCGACGCAGCTCGCGGATCACGGGTTGCCCACCCTGCGCGTACTTGAGCACCACGCGGAGCAGCCGCTTCCCTTCGTCGGTGTCGAGCGTCTTGTAGTCCTGAATGAAATTGTTCTCCTTCAGGATCTTGGCGATTTCGATTTTCAGCTTCGATACCGGCATGTCCACACGGCGGTGCTTCGCCCCGCAGGCATTGCGAATGCGCGTCAGCATATCAGCGATCGGATCGGTCATGCTCATTGAGTCGTTTCCTCGTTCCTACCGTATCCCCTGTCGGGACGCGTAGAAGTGAATGGGTTGCCTACCAGCTTGCCTTGCGGACGCCCGGGATGTAGCCCGACAGCGCCATCTCTCTGAAGCAGATTCTGCAGAGGCCAAACTTTCTCAAAAACGCGCGCGACCTGCCGCACCGCCCGCACCTGTTGTGCTGGCGCACCGGAAACTTCGGCTTCCGCTTGCTCTTCTCCACCATGGCCTTACGTGCCATCTAGGGTCTCTCTCTCTGTCGGTTGACTACTGGTTCGTGATGATCGGCTTGTCGTCACCCTTGAACGGCATGCCGAGCTCGCGCAAGAGCGCGAAGGCCTGGTTGTCCTTGTTCGTGGTGGTGACGATAGTGATGTCCATTCCATGGATCTGCTCCACCATGTCGTAGTTGATCTCCGGGAAGATCATCTGCTCCTTGACGCCGAGGGTGTAGTTTCCGCGGCCGTCGAAGGAGCGGGTGTTCAGTCCGCGAAAGTCACGGATGCGCGGAATCGCGATCGTGACGAACCGGTCGAGGAATTCCCACATCCGCGCCCCGCGCAGCGTGACGGCCGCCCCGATCTCCTGCCCTTCCCTGAGTCCAAAGTTGGCAATCGATTTTTTTGCCTTCTTTTTCACCGGACGCTGGCCGGTGATGATGCCGAGCTCGTTGACTACAGTATCGAGGACCTTGGCGTTCTTGATCGCCTCGCCCACTCCACAGTTGATCACGATTTTCTCGAGCGTGGGAATCTGGTGAACGTTGGTGAAGCCGAACTGCGACTTCAGGCGCTCGCGCACCGTGTTCTCGAAGTAAATCCTGAGCCGCGGCGGCGGAACCGGAAGTCCCTTGCCGGTGTGCTCGATCTGGACGTGCTCCTGAACTTCGCGCTTTTTTGCCTGCTTCTTCTCTTTGGTTGCCATTTATCTGGTCCTCACTTCAGCGCACGCGGGGGATTGGCTCCCCGTGCTTGACGCTGACGCGCTCCTTGGTTCTCCGACGCTCCACACGCGACGTCTCGGTGTCGAAACGGGTCTTCGTCCTGGTCGGCTCGCCCGACTTGGGATCGAGCAGCATCAGGTTCGATGAGTGTACCGGTGCCGGCGCCTCCCTGATCCCCGACTGCTCCTCGGCCGTCCGCGCCTTCCGATGCATCTTCACGATGTTAACGCCCTCGACGACCACCCGGCCCGTCTGAAGATTGATGCGGATGATTTTCCCTTCCTTGCCCTTGTCATCGCCTCGCATCACCCGCACCGTGTCGCCCTTCGACACGTGCAGCTTCAGCCGCTTCGCGTTCTCGGCGTGACGCGCGTGGAGGCGCTTCTTCGCGGTCTTTCTGTACTTGAGCCTTCTCACTTTACAAGACCTCCGGGGCGAGCGAGACGATCTTCATGTACTTCTTCTCGCGGAGCTCGCGCGCCACGGGTCCGAAGATACGGGTCGCCCTCGGCTCGCCTTGTTCATTGATGATCACGACTGCGTTCTCGTCGAAGCGGATGTAAGACCCATCCTTGCGGCGCGTCTCCTTGGCGGTGCGCACCACCACTGCGCGCGCCACATCCGATTTCTTGACGGTGCCGTTGGGGAGCGCGTTCTTCACGGCGACGATGACTACATCGCCGAGCGTGGCGTAGCGGCGGCGGGTTCCGCCGAGCACGCGGATCACGAGCGCCGTCTTCGCGCCCGAGTTGTCCGCCACCTTGACCACCGATTCCTGCTGGATCACCGGTCTTCTCCGTTAACGTGCACGTTCGATGATTTCGACGACGCGCCACCGCTTGTCCTTCGACAAGGGCCGTGTCTCCATGATGCGGACGGTGTCGCCCGTCTTGGCGGCGTTCTGTTCGTCGTGCGCTTTCAGCTTCCTGGTGCGGCGGACCATCTTCCCGTAAACGGGGTGCTGCACCCGGCGCTCGATCGAGACCACCACTGTCTTCATCATCTTGTCGCTCACGACCATGCCCACACGCGTCTTCCGCGCGGTCCGCACGATCGCCGCCCCCTCTCCATTCGACAATTCAGCCATTCCCTTTAGGTCCTCTTACTCGTCTGCCTGCGGTTGGTCGCCGTGGCGCTCTTGCGCCCGCGTCTCCCCGTCACATTTCTCGCCTTCACTCGCTTCGGCGCTTCCGCCTCGGCGATTCCAATCACCTTCTCACGCAGCACGGTGTTGAGCCGCGCGATGTCTCTCCGGATCACCCGCAATCTCAGCGGATCCTCGAGTGTGCGCGTCCCGGAGGCCAGGCGCAGGTTGAACCGCTCCCTCTCCAGCTCGGCGATGCGGGCGTTGATGTCGCCCTCGCCCATTTCGCGAATTTCCTTAGCCAGCATCTGTGTGCGCCTCTTCACGTACCACGAACTTTGTCTTGACTCCAATTTTGGCGGCCGCCAGAGCCATTGCCTTTTTGGCTATCTCCAGCGTCACGCCCTCGAGCTCGAACATCACCCGGCCCGGCTTCACCACCGCCACCCAGCCTTCCGGTGAGCCCTTCCCCTTTCCCATGCGCGTCTCGGCGGGCTTCTTGGTGATCGGCTTGTCCGGAAAAATCCTGATCCAGACCTTGCCGCCACGCTTGATGTGCCGCGTGAGCGCCACACGAGCCGCCTCGATCTGCCGGTTGGACACCCAGCCGGGCTCCATCGCCTTCAGGCCGTAATGCCCGAAGGAGACTTCGTTGCCTCTGGTAGCCAGTCCCTTCGTCCGGCCCTTGAACATCTTCCTGAACTTCACCCGCTTCGGACTCAGCATCTCTCCGTTCTCCTAGACGCCGGTCGAGTAGGTCTTGCCGCGACGGTCTTCGACGATCTCGCCCTTGAAGATCCAGACCTTTACACCGATGGTGCCGAAGGTCGTCTTGGCGGTCGATGTCGCGTAGTCGATGTCGGCGCGCAGCGTGTGGAGAGGCACACGGCCCTCGTGATAACCCTCTACGCGCGCGATCTCGGCGCCGCCCAGGCGCCCGCCGCATTTGATCTTGATTCCACCCGCGCCCATCCGCATGGCGCTCTGCACCGCGCGCTTCATGGCGCGCCGGAACGAGATGCGCTGCGCAAGCTGGTTCGCGATGTTGTCGGCGACGAGTTGTGCATCGAGCTCGGGACGCTTGATCTCTTCGACGTTGATTCCGACTTCCTTCCCCGAGAGGCGAGTCAGCTCGTCACGCAACTGGTCAACTTCCGCTCCCTTCTTGCCGATGACCACTCCGGGACGCCCGGTGTGGATCGTGACGACCACCTTCCCCGGCTTCCGCTCGATGCGGATGTCGGCGATGGCGGCGTGTCCGAGGCGCGCCTTCAGATACTTGCGCAGCAGCTCGTCCTCGCGGAGGAGCGCCGGGAAGTCACGGTTCGCGTACCACTGCGACCTCCAGGTCTTGGAGATCCCCAGACGGAAGCCGATCGGATGTGTTTTCTGACCCATTAGCGATTCCCCTTCTTCTCTGCGCGGGCGTCGAGAATGATCTCGACGTGACTGGTTCTCTTTCTGATCGGCGTGGCGCGGCCCTGCGCGGCCGGCATGAAGCGGCGCAACGCCGGACCTTCGTTCACTACCACGTGCTTGATGTAGAGCGTGTCCACGTCGATCGACTCGTCATCCTTGCGCGCCTTGAATTCCGCGTTTGCCACCGCGGAGTTGAGCACCTTCTCGATCTGCTTCGCCGCGTGCTTTTTGGAGAATCGCAACAGGCCGAGCGCTTCGTTCACATCTTTTCCGCGTATCTGATCCACGACCAGGCGCATTTTGTAGGGCGACTGACGCGCCGTCCGCTGAATGGCGCTCGACACTCCCTTCCTCTCCGCGGCGTGGCGTGTAGCCCGCGCTCTCGATCTCTCGCTCACTTGACCGCCGCCTGGCCCTTGGCCGGTGTCGTCGTTGGAACTCCGCCTGCCTTCTTGTCGGTGGGCTTGCCGGCCCCAGTGTGCCCGCGGAACAGGCGCGTCGGCGAGAACTCGCCGAGCTTGTGCCCCACCATGTTCTCGGTGATGTAGACGGGGATGAACTTATTCCCGTTGTGAACGGCGAAAGTATGACCGACGAAGTCGGGGACGATCGTGCTCGCACGCGCCCACGTCTTGATCACTCTCTTTTCGTTCCTGCCATTCATCGCCGAGACCTTGGTCATCAGCGCTTCCTGGACGAACGGACCCTTTTTAACGCTTCTCGCCATATCCGATTCTCAGAGTTGGTTACTGCGTTGCCTTGCCGCGCTTCCGTCCGCGGACGATGAGGCGCTGCGATGGCTTCTTCTTGTTGCGCGTTTTCACACCTTCCTTGTTGCCCCACGGGTCCACGACGTTCCGTCCGCCGCGCGTGCGACCACCGTGCGGGTGATCGACGGGGTTCATCACCTCGCCGCGAACCTTGGGACGCTTGCCGACCCAGCGGCTGTGGCCGGCCTTTCCATGTGACATCAGCTCGTGCTCGGCGTTGCCGACCGTTCCTACCGTCGCCAGGCACCTGCCGTGAACAAGACGCATCTCGGTAGATGCCATGCGGAGCGTGACGTACTCGCCCTCTTTGGCGACTACCTCGAGCTTAGTGCCGGCGGAACGGGCCATCTTGCCGCCCGCGCCTGGCTTGAGCTCGACGTTGTGCACGTCGGTTCCGAGTGGTATCTCGCTGAGCGGAAGCGCGTTGCCGACGCGGCTGTCCGAGCCCGGACCGGAAACGATCTTGTCCCCGACGGATAAACCCTTCGGGTGCAGGATGTAGCGCTTCTCGCCGTCCTCGTACTCGACCAGCGCTATCCGCGCCGTGCGGTTGGGATCGTACTCGATCTCCCGCACCGTCGCCGTCATGCCGAACTTGTTGCGCTTGAAGTCGATGATGCGGTACATGCGCTTGTGCCCGCCGCCGATGCGCCGCATCGCTATATGCCCGTGATTGTCGCGCCCGCCCGACTTCGTGAGCGGCTCCATCAGCGACTTCTCGCCCGTCGTCCGCGTGATCTCCGAAAAATCGGAGACGCTGCGGAAGCGCGAGCTTTTTGTTACAGGCTTGAATTGACGAATGCCCATTGTCTATGCCTCGAAGATGTCGATGGAGTCACCGTCCTTCAGGGTGACTATCGCTTTTTTCCAGTGCGGTCTGCGTCCTATAATTTGACCGACGCGGCGATCCTTGCCGCGGTGGTTGGATGTCCAGACGCCGGTCACCGTTACGCCGAACAGCTCCTCAATCGCCTTTCTGATGTGGGTCTTGGTCGCATCCGGGTGAACGCGGAAGGTGTACTCACCGCGGTCCTGATACGCCGCCGAGGTCTGCTCCGTGACTATCGGGGTGATGATGGTGCGGGTCAGTGTAGGCATTGACTACTTCCCCTTCTTCTTGCCGGCGGATTTCTTTGCCGTGGTCTTGCTCGCCTTCCTGGCAGCGGCCTTGGGCTTGGCGGTCTTGGTCCCCGTCTTGTGCGCCGTCTTGTGCGCCGTCTTCTTCGCGGCTGACTTTCTCGCCGCCGACTTTTCGGCCTTTGCCTCTGCCTTCGCCGCGCCGCGAGACTTGGTTTCCGCTTTCGGGCGGGCCGTGCGCGGCTTCTCTTGCACCGAGCCGAGCTCGTAGCCGAGCGCGTTCGACTCGACCAGCACCACGTCCGACCAGAGGATGTGGTAGGTGGAGACATCCGCGTACGGCATTACGTGCGTCCTCTGAAGGTTACGGCCGCTCAGGAAGACATTCGGCTTGTTCCCGTCGGTCAATACCAGCACCTTCCGACCGGTAACGCCCAGCGCGCCGAGCAGCGACACCATCTGCTTCGTGTTGGGCTTGTCGTAGTTGAAGTTGTCGATCACGATCAGCGCATCTTCCCGCGCCCGCGCGTTGAGCGCGCTCTTCCGGGCCAGCAAGCGGATCTGCCGCGGCACCGTCTGGTTGTACTTCCGGCCCGTCGGACCGAACACCGTACCGCCGCCAACGAAGTGCGGCGCGCGGCGCGAGCCCTGACGGGCGCGTCCGGTTCCCTTCTGCTTCCACGGCTTCTGGTTTCCACCCATGACGAGTCCGCGCGTCTTGGTGTACGCGAGGCCCAGACGCTGGTTCGAGAGATACGCCTTCACCGCCTGGTGCATCACCGGCATGTTGATCGTGCCATCGAACAGCTCGCCCGGAAGGTCGACGCGCTCGCGTTCCGTTCCGCCAGCGGTGAATGCCGCTGCCTTGATGGTGGGGGTCGTTGATTCAGCCATGATCAGCCCTGCTTCTTCACGAGGA
The DNA here is from genome assembly GCA_031390205.1 of Gemmatimonadota bacterium. Classification (GTDB taxonomy): domain Bacteria; phylum Gemmatimonadota; class Gemmatimonadetes; order Gemmatimonadales; family Gemmatimonadaceae; genus UBA4720. The sequence continues at coordinate 1,183 of JANMTG010000240.1, read as the reverse complement.
CAATCCCGTTGGTGGGACCGGCGACGGAGCCGCGGATGTAAATGAGATTCCGCTCGGCGTCGATGCGCTCGATGCGGAGATGTGTCTGCGTATGCCGCGCATTGCCGTACTGCCCGGGAATCTTCTTGCCCTTGATCCCGCGCGACGGATCGGTGCCGGGGCCGTTGGACCCGGGACGACGGTGCTTGGTGTTGCCGTGCGTGTTGGGTCCGCCGGCGAAACCGTAACGCTTTACGACACCCTGGAAGCCGCGACCCTTGGACGTGCCAGTCACCTTGATCTGCTCGCCCGGCGCGAAGATCTCGACCGTCACCTTGTCGCCGGGGTTGTACGTCGGAATCGTCTTCCTGTTTTCCGCGAGCTGCGCGTCGTCGAGACGGAAGCTGCGGAGAACGCTGGGCGCGACGGAAAGACCGGCCTTCGCGGCGTGACCGATTACTGCCTTGTGGGCACGACGGCCGCGCGGAGTCCGCTCTCCTTTCTTGTTCTCGCGGGCGTGGCGCTGCTCGCCATAGCCGAGCTCGACGGAGTCGAATCCGACTTTGTCCTTGCTCAGAACCTTCACCACCGAGTTGGGCGTAGCCTCAACCACGGTGCAAGGGATCTGCTGTCCCTGTTCGTTGAAGATCTGGGTCATGCCCAGCTTCCTGCCGATGATACCGATCATTGAATCCTCTATAGGTCCAGGTCGCCTTGCTACTCGACCTTGATCTCGACGTCGACGCCTGCCGGCAGATCCAGCTTCGTCAGCGCGTCCACGGTCGCGGCGCGCGAATCCAGAATGTCGATCAGACGCTTGTGTGTCCTGAGCTCGAACTGCTCGCGTGACTTCTTGTCGACGTGCGGCGAGCGGAGCACCGTCCAGCGCTTCGTCTTTGTCGGCAAGGGGATCGGACCCGATACCTGCGCGCCCGTCTTCTCGGCCGTGCGGACGATGTCCGCCGCGGCCTGGTCGATGATGGCGTGGTCGAACGCCTTGAGCCGAATTCTGATTCTTCCTACCATGACTCTCTCTCGCGTGTCGTAAAAGAAGTCGCGCTGACTACTTGAGGATCTTGGTGACGACGCCGGCACCGACGGTGCGGCCGCCTTCCCTGATGGCGAACCTCAAGCCCTCGTCCATCGCGATCGGCGTGATCAGCTCGATCTCCATCTGCACGTTGTCGCCCGGCATCACCATCTC
>JANMTG010000233.1:0-2056 GCA_031390205.1 Gemmatimonadota bacterium | reverse complement strand
TTCGATCGCGCGTACTGCTCGGCGTATCTCACGTCGTCGAGAAGCCCGTTAGCGACAAGGCGGCGGATCGCGTCATCCGCGTCCGCCGCCGGGTACTGCTTCTGGATCAGTTTTCGGTGCAGCGCACGTGTGGCGTAAGGGCGCGCCGCGAGGAGACTGAGAGCGTAATTGTACGCCGTCGGCGGGGTCAATCCGCCAGCTCTACCTCTACGTCACCGACCGGCGGCTTGATGCCGAGGACAGTCTTCACCTTCTCCTCGACCTCGGCGAGAAGCGCCGGGTTGTCCTTGAGATACATCTTCGCGTTCTCGCGGCCCTGACCGATTCTCTGCGCGCCGTAGCTGTACCAGGCGCCGGACTTGTCGATGATTCCGGATTCGGACGCAATGTCCAGCACCAGTGAGGCGTGGCTGATCCCTTCAGAGTACATGATGTCGAACTCGGCCTGCTTGAATGGCGGCGCAACTTTGTTCTTCACCACCTTCACGCGCACGTGTGAGCCGATGACCTCTTCCTTGTCCTTGACCGGGGCGATGCGGCGGATGTCGAGGCGCACGGAAGCATAGAACTTGAGCGCCTTTCCACCAGTGGTCGTCTCAGGGTTTCCGAACATGACGCCGATCTTCTCGCGGAGCTGGTTGATGAAGATGACGGAGGTCCTGGAGCGCGCGATCGCGCCGGTGAGCTTGCGCAGGGCCTGGCTCATGAGGCGCGCCTGGAGGCCCATGTGCGACTCGCCCATGTCGCCCTCGATCTCGGCCTTCGGAACGAGCGCGGCAACGGAGTCGATCACGACGACATCGACCGCACCGGAGCGAACGAGGATCTCGCAGATCTCCATCGCCTGCTCGCCGGTGTCGGGCTGCGAGACGAGGAGGCTCTCGACATCCACGCCCAGCTTGACCGCGTATTCGGTGTCGAGCGCGTGCTCGGCGTCGATATAGGCCGCGGTTCCGCCTGCTTTCTGCGCGTTGGCGACGACGTGGAGGCAGAGGGTGGTCTTACCGCTCGATTCGGGGCCGTAGATCTCGGTGACGCGCCCGCGCGGGATTCCGCCAACGCCGATCGCGGCGTCGAGGTTGATGGCGCCCGTTGAGATTGCATCGACTCGAACGCGCGAATCGGTCGACCCGAGCTTCATGATGGCGCCCTTGCCGCAGGTCTTCTCGATCTGGGCGATCGCCAGGCCCAACGCCTTCTTCTTGTCTTCCTGAACCGTTTGAAGAGACATCTCATTCACCTGTGGTTGAGCGTTAGGACCTGAGAAAAAGCAGCTGAGAACAGCCAATTGGCTACCCGAACAAAATACGAAGGAAGCAACCGAATGGCAAGGTTTTCATCGCGCGCTGAGAATACCCGCCGGTGGACTCTAATACGCATCATTCTCGCGCCCGCGCAAGCGATCAGGCCAGCCGACGGGTCTCGAGGACTGCCGTTATCGCCTCACCGTCCCACCTGAATATGAGGTTCTTTACGGGGCGGCAGGGGCCGATGCAGCGCGGGCGGAACACGGCGACGCACTCGCCTCCCTGGCGGCGAACGCTATCATAGGCGATCCCGTCGGCGTCCCGCCGGCGGAGCTCGGCGCCAAGCAGCTGGGAAGCCGAATAGTCGGTCGGGGAGTAGGCGCGCCGGAAGTCCCGTTGACGTCCGCGCAGATCGCAAAAGTGGGCTCCTTTCACCGGTGCGTTGAGGACCTCGAAATCGAGATCCTGGGCCGGCGCGCAAGTCGCCCCGAGAAATGCCAGGCGGTGGTGTTTGACCTCCGCGATAGCGGTCGCCTCGTCCCTCGCCGCGTAGTAGACCCCGAACGATGCGCCGGCGAGCGCGGGCGGGCCGAATCGGGTTCCGTCAGGCGATGGGTAGGCAAACGGAGCCATTCGTGCGCGCAGTGCGAAGAGGGCGGGGAAATCCTCCGCGTCCGCAACGTCTCCGAAGACATCTATAGGCGGAAAGATCGTCGCAACGAGCTTTACGGATTGCTTCCACCCCAGACGCTTTGGGAGGACGGACCGGGTCAAGGGAAAACGAAAATATGACTACCGGCCGGGGGCGG
>JANMTG010000230.1:0-6388 GCA_031390205.1 Gemmatimonadota bacterium | reverse complement strand
GGGGCGTCGGGAACGCTGCTCACGCTGCTCATGAGCAGGGCCATGAATCGCTCAGTTGCGAACGTGTTGTTCGGGGCGTTCGGTGCATCCGGAACGGGTGCCGCGGCCGAGGATACGGGCGTGCATCGCACGGTGCGTCAGACCACTACCGAGGACACGGCGATCGCGCTGGCGTATGCGCGAAATGTGGTGATCGTGCCGGGATATGGCCTCGCGGTGGCCGAAGCGCAGCACACGGTGCGAGAGCTGGCGACCGATCTGGAGAAGCGAGGAGTGAACGTGAAATACGCCATCCACCCGGTGGCGGGCCGAATGCCGGGACACATGAACGTGCTTCTGGCTGAGGCGAACGTCCCCTATGACCAGCTGCTGGAGATGGATCAGGTCAATGGCGAGTTTCCGCAGACGGATGTGGTGCTGGTCGTGGGAGCGAACGACGTCGTCAATCCCGCGGCCCGCGACGATCCATCGAGCCCGATCTATGGAATGCCGATCCTTGATGTGGACCGCGCGCGGAACATCATCGTGCTCAAGCGCAGCATGGGGCACGGGTTCGCCGGCATCGACAACGCGCTCTTCTATCACGAGAAGACGCGGATGCTGTTCGGCGACGCGCGGCAGTCTCTGACCGAGGTTGGGCGGGCGCTCAAAAGCGCCTGACAGGCTGGGAATCTTCAGCCCAGTCCTCGGTCACATAACGTGTCTACGTTGTCCAGGGTTGGGCGACCAAACTGCAAGTAGGGTGCGAAGCCCCGGAAGCCGCGCGGTCAGAACGCCAGCGCGGAGAGATACGCGTAATTGCGACGAGCGCTTTCCAGCGGCGTACCGGGATAGGTCTCCTGCTCGACGAACAACAGCTTCTCGTCGATGTGGTCGATGCTCGAGAGCAGGCGCCTGAAGTCGATGATGCCCGTGCCGAGCTCCGTGTCGCCCGTGGCGCCGAGCCGGGGAACGTCCTTGATGTGAAACAGCCAGTACCGGGCTCCGAAGCGCTTCATGTATTCGAGGGGATCACGGCCTGCCATCGCAAGGTTGCCGGTGTCGAGCTGTAGGCGCACGACGGATGGATCCGTCCGCTCGACGAAGAGGTCGTAAGGCACGACTCCATCAATCACCGTGAAGTCGCCGGCGTGGTTGTGAAATCCGATCCAGACTCCGCGCGCCAGAGCACGCCGGCCGGATTCGTTCAAACGATCGGCCCAGCGACGGTAGTCGTCGAGAGTGGGGCGCCCCGCGATTGGAAGGCTGGCGACAATCAAGTATCGGTGGCCGAGAGTCGCGGCGTCATCGAGCTGCCGGTCCAGGCTGTCGAGAGCGCTACCGCTCACGTGCGTCGATGGTGCGCGCAAACCGTTGCGGTCGAGGATCGCGCGCAATCCGGCGGCAGGGGTGTCGAAATTGTTCATGGACCCCAGCAGCTCGACGTCGGTGTAACCGGCTGCCGCGATATCGGCGAGGGTCCGCTCGAGATCGCGCCGCGCGTCATCGCGCAGGGAATAGAGCTGAATCCCGACGCCACGCAGCCGCCGTGTTGGGCCGATGCCGCGTGCTCCCGATGCACAACCCAGCTGCGCAGCGGCCGCAACGCCCAAGGCGGTCAGAAATCCGCGGCGATGCATCTCAGGGCCATAGGTACGACGTCGGGCAGAGGGGATCCAGGTAGTGAGTGTTGGGCGGATGCGCGCGGCGGGACTCGAACCCACGACCTTCGGCTCCGGAGGCCGACGCTCTATCCAACTGAGCTACGCGCGCGCGTATTTCGGCAGTCGCCGATGTCAATCATTCTAACCCGCGCCCTCCCAAGGGTCAACGAAGAGCGCGGTAGAAAGGGCCCGCTGCGAGGACTAACTTCTTCTGATGACACCCGCCCCCGCGAAACGAAAGATCACCGTCCTTCCCGGCGACGGAATCGGACCCGAGGTCGTTGAAGCCGCGCTCCGTATAATTGAAGCGACGCGGGTGCCGCTGGAGTTCGAGCGCCGCGAGGCCGGGGCCGCGGTTTTCAGGAAAGGCATCGAGACGGGAATCCCAAGCGAAGCCATCGAATCGATCGAGCGCACGCGCGTCGTTCTCAAGGGCCCTCTCGAGACACCAATAGGCTACGGAAACAGGAGCGCCAACGTCACGCTCCGAACCCTGTTCGAGACCTACGGCAACATCCGACCGGTGCGCGAGCTCCCCGGGGTCCAGACCCCATTCACCGGACGCAAGCTCGACATCGTCCTCGTCCGCGAGAACATCGAGGATCTTTACGCGGGAATCGAGTACATGCAAACACCAGGCGTCGCCGAAAGCCTGAAGCTGATCTCGCGCGAAGGGTGCGAGAAGATCGTGAAGCTCGCATTTGCTTTTGCGCAAGCAGAAGGCCGCAAGCGCGTGCACTGCGCGACCAAGTCCAACATCATGAAGCTGAGCGAGGGACTGCTCCAGCACACCTTCGAGGAGTTCGCTCCGCAGTTCCCGGAAATCGTGTCGAAGCACATCCTGATCGACAACTGCGCCCACCAGCTGGCGATGCGCCCCGAGCAGTTCGACGTCATCGTTACCACCAACATGAACGGCGACATTCTGAGCGATCTCACTTCCGGGCTGACAGGTGGCCTTGGCTTCGCCCCGTCCGCCAACATCGGCAACGACGTCGCGATTTTCGAAGCGGTGCATGGCTCGGCGCCCGACATCGCGGGAAAGAACAAGGCAAACCCCACCGCCCTGGTTCTGAGCGCGGTGATGATGCTGCGGCACATCGGCGAAGGAAAGGCGGCGAATGAAGTGGAGCAGGCGGTGCTGGTCACGCTCGAGAGCGGAATCCGCACCGGCGACATGATGGGCTCATCGCCCCCGGCATCGACGACAGACTTCTCCGCCGCCGTGATCGCCAACCTCGGCAAACGATCCTCGGTAAGTCCGCCACGCGACTACAAAAAAGTGGCGATGCCCAAGTGCACACCCGGCGTGAGTGTCGTCAGTACCACGAAGAGAAGAGTTCTTGGAGTGGACATATTCGTCGAGACTGAGCTCGATCCGGCGCGGCTTGGCCGCGAGCTCACGGAGGTGGCGAGTGCGGCGGGCGTGCGGCTGCAGATGATCACCAACCGCGGCGCCATGGTTTTCCCCTCGAACGACCGCAGCGTTTCACTCGTCGACCACTTCCGCTGCCGCTTCATCCGCCACGACGGCGAAGAGCTGGGCGAAGCGGCGATCATCGCGTTGCTCGAGAAAGTGGGCGCGAAGTACCGCTGGATGCACGTCGAGAAGCTGCAGGAGTTCGACGGCGAGGCGGCGTTCAGCAAATCGCAGGTGAAGTGATTGGCCCGCGCCACAACCGTACAAAAGGGGGCGTGATGGGAGTGACACGGTACGATCGCCGTGAATTCATGAGCTACTTCGCCAGCGTCGGGCTGGGGGGTACGTTGCTCCCCGGGGTGCTCTGGGCGAAGGTGGCGTCGGGGAGCGGGATGGAGATCACCCCCGCCGTCATTGCCGACGCGGAAGAGGTGGCCGGAGTGAGCTTCGAGCCGGAAGAGCGCGAGATGATGGTAGACGGTCTCAAGCTCCAGGCCCAGCGCATTGCCGGGTTGCACAAGATTCCTCTCGACAATTCTGTCTCGCCCGCGCTGGTGTTCAATCCGCTCCCACCGGGTAAAACGGTGGCACCAGACCGGCGGAGGCCGCCGGTGCGCAGCCGCGTCGGACGCCGAGCCCTGACAAATGATCTCGAAGACCTCGCATTTCTCCCCGTGACGGAGCTCTCCGAGCTCGTGCGGTCGCGGCGCGTGAGCTCGCTGCAACTGACGCAGATGTACCTCGCACGCCTCAGGCAATACGACCCCGTTCTCCGGTGTGTGATCTCGCTTACGGAAGAGCGCGCTCTCAAGCAGGCGCACGCGGCCGATGCGGACATCGCCCGCGGGCGCTACCGCGGCCCGCTGCACGGAATTCCGTGGGGAGCAAAGGATCTGCTGGCGGTGCGGGGTTACAAAACCACCTGGGGCGCGGGACCATTTCGGCAGCAGGTCATTGACAGCGACGCGACTGTCGTCGAGCGGCTCGATGCCGCCGGAGCGGTGCTGGTGGCGAAGCTCACCCTCGGAGAGCTGGCGCAGGGTGACATCTGGTTCGGAGCGACCACCAAGAATCCGTGGAAAGTAGATCAGGGCTCGAGCGGTTCGTCCGCCGGACCAGCGTCGGCTACCGCCGCAGGCCTGGTCGGGTTTTCCATCGGCAGCGAGACCCTCGGATCGATCTCCTCACCTTCAACCCGGTGCGGCACAACCGGTCTTCGCCCGACGTTTGGCAGAGTCCCGCGCACGGGAGCGATGGCACTCTCCTGGACGATGGATAAACTCGGCCCCATTTGCCGGAGCGTAGAGGACTGTGCGCTCGTACTCGGCGCGATCTACGGCCCGGACGGCCGCGATAGCAGCGTCATCTCCGCGGATTTTCAGTGGGATGCGACAGTGTCACCGAGATCGCTGCGCGTCGGCTACCTGAAGAGCGCGTTCGACCAGCCGGAGGTCGACCCGAAGGACGCAAAACGTACGCTTCACGCTTCAAAGAGGTTTGACGATGCCGCGCTCGGCGTTCTGCGCGCCATTGGAGTCAAACTGATTTCCGTCGAGATTCCTGATCTGAATTACGACGCCATGCGGCTGGTGCTGACAGCGGAAGCGGCAGCGGCGTTCGACGAGTTGACGCGCTCCAATCGCGACAAGGAGCTGGTTCAGCAGGGGAAAGGTGACTGGGCGAACACATTCCGCACGGCCCGTTTCATCCCCGCCGTGGATTACGTGAATGCCAATCGCGCTCGCTCGATTGCGATCGAGCGGTGGGACCAGCTCATGAAGACGGTCGACGTGATCGTGACCCCGACCAGCGCCGTCGGGCTTTCGCAGCTCGTCGCCACCAACCTCACCGGCCACCCGGCCGTGATTCTTCCCAACGGATTCCGGGACGATGGAACTCCGGTTTCGCTCACGTTCGTCGGCGGGCTGTTCGAGGAGGGGAAGTTGCTCGCGGTCGCTCACGCCTACCAGCAGGCGACGGGCTTTCACCTGAAGCACCCCGTCGTTCCGCTCTCTCCTGCCTGAACGTGAGCGAGGTGGGCGTTGACCCCGAGATCTGGCGTCTCACCGTAGTGATGGTGCGCACGCCGGCGGACATGCGGGAATACGTGGTGTCCGCGAAGGCGAGGCTCGAGAAGCTTATCCGAGCTTGATCAGTAAGGCGAGAACGAGAACTCGAGCTTCAGGTACGCCGCGTTCTCCCGGCCGTCGAAGCCAGTGCGGTTGGTGCTCTTGTAGCCGATCACCGCACCCGTCCGGAAGTTATCGGTCCATTGATACTCGATAGTCGGGCCGACTTTCAAGCTGTTGCTGTACGATCCGTCCTTTCCACCACCTTGCCCGACGAGCTCGGCACCGACGCGCATGCGGTCGCCCATTGGAATCGAATGGCGCACGCGCGTCCAGAGGTAGCGACTCCCGAGGTTGTAGTTCGAAAGGAACTGGGTGCGGGACGGACGGTCGCCGGTTTGGGTCCGGTAGGCGCCCACGGCCGCATGAAGGCCGCTGCTGCCGCCACCCTCGGCTCCCGGCGCGCCGGGGTCATCGGAGTCGGACCAGGTGTAACCGCCGCCCAAGGAGAATCCGCTCCTGCGTCCGGCGTAGGCGAGGCCCAACGTCGGCGAGAACGCCTGCAGATCCCTGTTGACGCCATTATCGTCGTACTCGAGACGGTAGACATTCATGTTCAGGTAAGGCGACCATCCGAGCCTGGAAAGCCCAGCGTACATCCCAAGCAGGTAGAACTGGCTGTCCTGCGTATCCAGGTCCGCTGATCCGTAGACCGAAGGGTGTATTCGGGACAACTGACCATGAGCTGCGGGGACAATCGCAATCGAGCCGGCGAGCGCCCCGATGGCGAGGAGCGCGGTACGGCGACTTTTCACTTTCATCTTCACCTCAGGATTTCCGCGGGCAACTTCGCAGGAGTGATCACGCGCCAATCGGCTGGTACTGCCCAGTGAGGTGGCGCTCGGTCACATTAGAGACGACCCTGCGGGGCATTTGTAAGCTCAGTAACTAGCTACGGGGTAGCCGGGGCCGTCCGAACTCGCGTAGTACAAAAAAACGAGGCCGTCTTCCGACGGCCCCGTTTTCTTGCTGTCCACCTCCAACTACCTGAGCAGAAGCTGCTGGTAGTTCCTTCCGCCCATCACCTCTCGCATCGTACTCCGATCGGCGAACTGCTGGCTACGCTGCTGGGGAGTGCTCTGAAGCGCCCGGTTGGCGACGGCATCTGCGCGATCCGCGAAACCGTCAAAAGCAGCCCAGTTCCTATACGTAGTCGTCAGCATGATGTCGTGGTCGCCCGCGTTCCGGTGGTTTGG
>JANMTG010000183.1:0-2034 GCA_031390205.1 Gemmatimonadota bacterium | reverse complement strand
CACGTCCGAGCTACCGGCCATCACGGACCCGGATGTCGCCTCGGCACTGCCGCCGGCGGTGTTGCCTGGAGCCGGAGCGCAGCTCACCACACCGACGGCGAGCTGAGCGACGAACGCTCCGATAGCGACTGATCTTTGCATCATGGACTCCTGGTGATGATTGGTTCAGACTTCCCAGCCCCGGCGATATTCGCGAGTCAGATACTGGTTGGCCTCCGGCACGTTGGTGACCAACATGCGCGGGCCATCGTACAGAATCTTTTTCCCCTGACCGGCGCGGAGCGCAACCAGCCCGAGCAGCATTGTCTCAGTGAGACCAGCTGCGTACTCGAACGGACACGTGGCCTTACCCACTCCCTTGATCGCGTTGGCCCAGTTCATCTCGTGGGTGTCCGTGACGCGCGTGTAAGTCCTCGGCACCAGCGCCGCTGCTTCGGTGAGCGCCAGCGGGTACAGTCGCGGGTTAGCTCCGTAGTTGTCGTGCATCAGTATCCCCTTCTCTCCGATGAAAATCACGCCGCCCTCGCTCTTGAGCGTGACATCGTCGGGCAGAAGATCCGGTCGCGGAGGCAAGAGTCCCCCATCGTACCACGTCAGCTTCACCGGGGGCTGTGAACCGCGGGCCGGGAACTCATAGTGAACGGTAGTGGCGACGGGATACGAGACCGGCTCGTTGTAGCCGCGCGACTCCCGCGATCCGGTCGCCGCCTTCGGATCGGGCGGAATGGGCATCACGCCCCACTGCGTCGATGTCGCCTCGATCGATGTCGGATACTCGAGACCCAGAGCCCAGTAGGGATGATCGATCAGGTGGGCACCCATGTCTCCGAGCGCGCCGACTCCGAAGTCGAGCCAGCCGCGCCAGTTGAATGGGTGGTACACCGGGTGATACGGCACGTCTTCGGCAACCGGCCCTACAAAGAGATCCCAGCGCAGACCCGGCGGTACCGGAGGGGAGCCCATCGCCGACGCGAGCACCATGTTGACGTAGCGGAAGCTCCACGGATTCCCGAACGGACTCGGCGGCGCTTCAGGCATCGCACCGCCGACCGGGCGCGGCACGCCCTGCGGCCAGTAGGTGACGGGCCGGTTGGTCCAGACGTGCACGTCGCGCACGGGACCAATGATGCCAGCCTGAACCCACTCGTTGATGAAGCGGGCGGTGTCGCTGGAGTGGCCCTGGTTTCCCATCTGCGTGACAAGGCGCGGATTGGCCGCCGCCATATTCTTGAGCACGCGCGCTTCATGAACCGAATAGGTGAGAGGCTTCTGGAGATAGACGTGCTTGCCCGCCTGCATTGCCGCTTTGGCGATCACCGCGTGCAGGTGATCCGGCGTCGCGATCACCACACCGTCGATGTCTTTCTGCTTGTCAAGCATCTCGCGGAAATCGGCGAAGCGAGCCGCTTTGTCGAACTTGGCGTTCAACGTGACGCCGGCGGGCCGGTCCCTTTTCTCGTCGTCCTTGAGCTTCTCCCTCACCTCCTTCTCGGTGAACGCAAAATCGACGTCCGCCCAGGCGACAAAATTCTCCGTCAGCGCGAGGGCTTCCGCGTTCTCCTTTCCCATTCCGCCCAGGCCCACAACGGCGAAGTTGATCGTGTCGCTTGGAGCCTGGTAACCGACCCCGCCCAGGACGTGGCGTGGAACGATCATCACGCCCAAGCCGATCTTCCCCGTATCGGAAACGAAACGGCGGCGGGTGACTTTCTTACCGGTCATAATGGCTATCCCTGGTTGTTCGGCGGGGACGGTCAGTACTCGAGCGCATGCAGGTAGTTATAGCTGGCGCGAATGGACGCCATCGGGTCCGCCGGCTGGTCGTGCTCGACAAAGAAATGCCTGAGCCCGGCTTTGTCTCCATCCCCGAAAATGCGGCGGAAGTCGATCGATCCACTTCCCACCTCGGTCATCGTGTGGGCGGGCGTCCCTTTGGAGTCCTTGACGTGGACCATCGGAAAACGCTTCCCGTATCTGGCGAAGTAGGCAAACGGATCTCCGCCCCCTTTCACCACCCAGTACAGGTCCATCTCG
>JANMTG010000097.1:0-10579 GCA_031390205.1 Gemmatimonadota bacterium | reverse complement strand
GTGCCTGGGGATATTGAGCATGTCCTTCCAGCTGCGGAATTTTTCCGGCACCCCGTTCCGGTCTAGCACCTGGAACTGGAACCCGTGCATGTGGAAGGGGTGATCCATCCCGACGATGTTCTCGATCTCCCAGATCTCGGTGGCGCCCAAGGTTGTGGTGACATCGACGCGCGCCATGTCCATCAGCTTGCCGTTGATGAGACCCTGCGAGAACACGACCGAGCGGACGGCCGTCGATTTGGCGGGGTCGAGCGCGGGGATCTTGCGCAGGGTGGCGGGAATCGCGGTCGGAGCGACCGGCGCCTCGCTCGTGGTCTCGAGCGTCAGCAGGTCGCGCGTCGTCTCCCAGTCGCTCGGCCTCGTCTGCGGGGCGTACCGGTCGTAGGGCAGACTCTGGAGCACGCTCGTCTTGCCCGGCAGGTCGGTGCCTCGAACGAGGAGCTCGACGCGCTCGCCGGTGGTGAGCAGGATCTCCTTCACCTCCACCGGCTTCTCGAACAGCCCGCCGTCACTCCCGACGTGCAGGAACGTGTGGCCCGACAGCGCGAGCCGGTAAATCCGGCCGGCCGATGTGTTGACGACCCGCCACCGCTGGACTTCTCCGCTCCGGATGGTGAGCGTGGGCATCACCCGGCCGTTCACGAAGAGCACCGGGCCTTCTCGTCCGTTTTCGTCGTCGATCCCGCCGTGGTGTGATTGCGGCGCCGGGAAGTCGATCGAGCCATCCTTGAGGAAGCGGTTGTCGGAGAGGATGAGCAGTCTCTCGGGCATTGACGCCGGGAGCGGATCATCCGCTGCGCGCACGATGATTCCGCCGAAGAGTCCCTTCCCTATCGCGTAACCGGTGCGGTGGTCGGGATGCGGATGATACCAGTACGTGCCGGCGGTTCCGGGCCTGACCGTGAAGACGTAGTCGTGCTTTTTCCCCGGGGCGATCGGGTGAAAGGGGCTGCCGTCTGATTCAAATGGCAGGTGAATCCCGTGCCAGTGTACGGTCGTCGGCTCGGGCAGGTTGTTCGTGAAGTGCACGATCACCTTGTCGCCTTCGCGCACGTCGAGCGTGGGTCCGGGGATGCGGCCGTTGTAGGCGAAGGCTTCGGTCGTGACACCCGGCTGCAATGAGAGCCTGGTGGGCGCGGCGGTGAGGTTGACCTCGACCGTTTTGGGCGCCGATGAGGTGTTGACGAAGACCGGCGGTCCCGGAATGGTAATCCCCGAGGCCACCACCGCCGCCGGCGCCTGGCGATGGTGCTCCTGAGACGCAATCCCTTCGAGAGGTAGCGTCCAGGCGAGGCCAGCCAACAACCCGACGCCTCGGATCACCCTCGTTGTGCCTGCTACGACTTCGCCAGGTGTTTGCACTATAGACAGGAATGGAGGTGAGAGGACGCGGCACAACAATATTCGCGACCGCCGGTCCGCGCAATGGCTTCGTAAGCTGCGACTTACGTTAGGGAGCGATCTTCCCGATCTTCTCCCGCAATTCGGATCGCCGAGTGAAACCGTGAACGATGGTAGCCGCGAGCAGTCTTCAAGTAGTTGGTTGAGCCTCGTCCTTCGCGACGTGCATTTCTGGGTGCCGGTCGCTGTGCTGGCGGGCGGACTGTTGGTGCTCCGCTGGATTAGTTGAGCGAGATCGAAGGGGGCGAGACGAGCGGTGTCGCGGACCAGACCGCGTTGGACGCGCGACGGTTCCGGACATTGCAGGCAGTCGGAATTCTCTGTGGCTTCTCCGCCGGAGCGTGGCTCGGCGCGGCCGAGGCGCCGACTAAGCTGGTCACACTCGGCCTGTCGCCGGTGGTCGTTTCGCTCAGTATGGTCATCGGCGTATTCCTGGCGCGCTGGAGCCTGCCGGCGTTAATCCAGGGGACGTCGTACATCGCGGCCGATTTGCGGCAAGCACCTCACCTGATTGTCTGGGCAGTACTTGCCGGCTGTTTGTGGGCTGTCGCCAATACGCTGACCATTTTCGCAGTGAGGGACGTCGGCCTCAGCATCGCGTTTCCGCTGTGGAACAGCAACAGCCTGCTCGGGATTTTCTGGGGCATCGTGTTCTTCAATGAGCTGCGGGGGGCAGACTGGCGTCGCTGGTTCGGAGTGCTGGGTGGCGCGCTGCTGATGTTCGCGGGGGCTGCCGCATTGGCGATCGCCTCGTCGGCTCAAGCTCCTCAAGGGGACGCGTTTCGTGGCGTGGTTGCGGCGCTGTCCGCCGGCGTGCTGTGGGGGACGATGTACATCCCTTATCGCAAGGCGTACCTAACCGGGATGAGCCCCCTCTCGTTCATCACGTTCTTTACTGTCGGCGAGCTCGGGATGATGACTACTCTAGCGGTGGTCTACAGTGGCGGTGTGACGCCGCTATGGTACGAGCTGGCGGGCGCGCGGCACGTGCTGTTCTGGCTGTTGCTCGGTGGGTTCGTCTGGGTCATCGGCGACCTGTTCCAGCAATACGCCGTCAAGTATGCGGGCATCACGCGGGGGATTCCGCTGTCCAACACCAACCAACTCTGGGGCCTGCTGTGGGGGGTCCTTGTTTTCGGCGAGCTGCGTAGCGGAACGGGCTCACTGCTCGCGCAAGTGATCGCTGGCTCACTCGTAATGGCGCTCGGTGCGGGTGTGATCGCGTTTTCTTCCGTGAGCCGGAAGGAGCATCTGCGCTGGCAGGAGGCCGCCGCGCGGGAAGGTGAGCGATACCGGGTCGATCCAGCCTACACCCGCGCGCGCGCTGCCGGCCGCGAGGTGTCTGGTATCAAATACCGGCGGAACTGGGTTGACTGGCTGGTGGCTGCTGCCGCGACGGCCACGCTAACTGGCTTTGCCGCCGTAGCGGAGGCTCCGCGCCTGGCGATGGAATGGGAGTGGGCGGCGGGACTGGCGGTTGTGACGCTTGGCGTGCTGGCGGGTTGCGGGCTGGCGCTCTGGAGAACAACGCGGTTCAACTGACCGTTTATCCCCAGGGATGAGAAGTCTCAATGGAGACCAAGGTACTACGAAAACGGATTATCTCACCCAATCACATAACACATTGTGCGACCCCTTGGGGTCGCCTAACTGCATGCCCCACCTTGCGTTACCGAAGGTATGCCGACTATATTACGGTTTCGTAGCACTTGCCGAACCCCAAGAAAGAGATTGTATGGCGCGCAAATTCCTCTCCCCACTGGACAAGGCCTCCCGCCAGCTTTCAGCCTTCCACGAGGCGCAGACCCGGGACCTGGGTGTGAGCTCGGTCGACGGCCACCTGCTCACATACCTGCGGAAATACGGGCCCGTATCTGTAGGGGAGCTCGTCCGGGCATTCGGGATCAAGCAGTCAACCCTCACCAGCATCCTCGACCGCCTCGAGAAGTCCGGTCGCATTCGCCGGGAGAAGGGCGTCGATGACCGTCGGTCGTTTCAGGTCCACATTAGCGATGATGGCCGGAAGCTGGCGAAGCGACTGAACCGGCTACTTGAGACCATCGAGGACGACATCCGCGAGCGCGTAAGCTCCCGCGACGTGGCTGGCTTCCAGGCGGTACTTGGCGCGGTGGACGAGATCGCGCAGGCGCGGCTCCCATCCCGAAATTCTTCGACCAAGAAGCCCGGGCTGCCGGCCTGGTCAGGCGTGTGACGCCAGGGATTTCTCCCCGGTGTACGGCACGCAGGGGTCGAAGCGTCCGGGCGATTCCATATAGCGCTGGGCTTGTGTGCAGCCGATCTCCGACGTGAAGTAGCCGAGCAGCGCCAGCTCCTTCATCATGCGAAAGTAGTGCGTCGGGGGGTCGCCGGTGATCGCGGGCGCGGCGTTCGCGTCCGTGCCTGGAGTAGTCTCCTTCCGCTGGTCGGTCAGAACGGCCTCTGCTTTTTTCAACGTCGTCGCCTTGCGGGCGTCTCCCTGGGTTTTCTGTTCCCGATCGAGGACTTCCAGCACAGCGAGCCGCTGTTGCGGGGTCGCCTCCATGAACGACGCGTCGTGTGCCTCCTTGGTCGCCTTGTCCAACTTTCGCATGCCCTCGCGAAAGACTTTCCGGTCGGCCGCGTTGTAGCTGTCGGTGACGATGAGCGCCATGAAGGCGCCGGTCTTCGCTGCCTTCGCGCCCGGGGTGCTCGTTTGCGGAAGAATCGTTTCCGCAATTTCGTCGAGGAAGGCTATCTCGTCGAGTGTAAACGGTGTGTCGGTATTCGCGTCGCGGCAGCCCGTCAGCAACGCAGTGCCGCCGACCAGCGCAACTCCGCCGAGGAGCGCGGTCACGCGAATGATGGCCTCACGACGGTTGATCATCTCCGGCGTGTAGAGGCCGGTGTTTTCGGATTCAGTCATCTACGACTCTCGGTCAGAGGTTGCGGCGATTGAGCTCGTCCACGGCGAAGTCTGCCGCCCGGGCGGTGAGCGCCATGTAGGTGAGCGATGGATTCTGACAGGCGGCGGACGCCATGCACGACCCGTCGGTGACGAAAACGTTGGTCGCGTCCCACACCTGGTTGTGTCCATTGAGAACCGAAGTCTTCGGATCGCGGCCCATCCGTGCCGTCCCCATCTCGTGGATTCCCATTCCGGGGAAATAACCGTTGTCGAAGATTTCCACGTTCTTGACGCCACTCTGCTCGAGCATCTCGGCCATGTCCGTCATCATGTCCCTGCGCATCAATCTCTCGTTCTCTCCCGTTGCGCAGTCGATCTTGATTACAGGGAGACCCCACTTGTCTTTCTTGGTCTGATCGAGCGAGACCTGATTCGCGTGGTTCGGCACCATCTCGCCGAACGCGGTCGCGCCAATTGTCCACTGGCCTGGGTGTGACAGCGCATCCTTGAACTGGGCGCCGACACCGAGCTCGGCGACACCTCTCGACCATCCCTGGCGTCCCGCTCCCCCCTGATACCCGAAGCCCCGGAGATACGAGCGCTTGTCACCGAACAGGTTGCGGTAGCGCGGGATGTAAAAGCCGGTGGGTCGGCGGCCGAAATAGTACTTGTCCTCCAGGCCCTCGAGCTTCCCCTCCGCGCCGGCGCGGAAGTGGTGATCCATGAGATTATGGCCCAACTCCCCGCTGCTGCTCCCCAGCCCGCCAGGCCAGACGTCGTTGGCCGAGCGCATTAGGAGCCAAGTGGAATTGAGCGTGGAGGCGCAGAGGAAAATCACGCGCGCCGTGTAGTCGGTTGTCTGATTGCTGATCGCGTCGAGGACGCGCACGCCAGTCGCGCGTTTTCGGTCGCGGTCGTAGATCACTTCGCTGACGATCGCGAACGGCTTGAGCGTCAGGCGTCCAGTTTTCGCCGCTGCTGGAAGCGTGGAGGATTGCGTGCTGAAGTAGGCGCCGTAGGGGCATCCGAGCCAGCAGGCATTCCGGTATTGGCAGGCAGAGCGGCCGGGGAGCCCCTGCGTCAGGTTCGCGACTCGCCCAGGAATAATGCGACGCTTTCCGTCGAACAGTTTGGTAAGACGGCCGGCGATGAGCTCCTCGCCGCAGTTGAGCGGCATTGGCGGCTGGAACTTGCCGTCGGGAAGCTGGGGCAGTCCTTCCTGTGAACCGTTGATGCCGGCGTGGCGTTCCACGTGGTCGTACCAGGGAGCGACATCAGCGTAGCGTATCGGCCAATCGGTCGCGAGCCCATCCTTCGCGTTGGCCTCGAAGTCGAACTCGCTCCAGCGGTAACTGTGCCGGCCCCACATCAGCGAGCGACCGCCCACCTGGTAGCCGCGGTACCAGTCGAAGCGCTTCACCTCCGTGTACGGCGAATCCTTGTCCGACGCCCAGAAGTCTAGGTTCTTCTCGTTGAGCGGATAGTCGCGCTTGAGGACTGGGTACATCTCTTCCATCGCCTGGGTGCGCCCGCCTCGGTGCGGGTACTCCCAGGGCGCCTTGGTGGCATTGACGTAGTCCTTGATGTGCTCGACGTTGCGCCCGCGCTCGAGCAGCAGCACTCGCAGTCCCTTTTCCGTGAGCTCCTTGGCGGCCCAGCCGCCGGAGATCCCGGATCCGACGACGATCGCATCGTAGCTAGTTTCCTGCATCGCGTCCTCGCTACCGTTACGGATTGGCACGAACGCGTTACCGCGTAAAGCGTGACCGCGTGAAGCGTGCGTTGCGAATATATCCGCTGGGAAAGTCGCTGCGCCAGTCAGTTGGCCTGCCGACGGGTCGGCAGTGGGGGCAGCCCGTGGCTGGCAACCCGCGCGCTCATCGCCCCGTATTATCCCTCACGCCAGCTCGCGGACCGCTCTTTCGACTTCCCCGACGTGTCCGGGAATCTTGACGCTTGAAAAGATTCGCGCGACCCGCCCACCACGATCGATGATCACCGTCGTACGTTCGACTCCCATGTACTTGAGTCCATACAGGGTCTTCTCTTTCCAGATGCCGAAGGCGTCAGCGAGCTGATGACCCTCGTCCACCAGAAGCAGATATGGGAGCTCGTGCTTCTGCTTGAATTTGCGGTGTGACTCGAGTCCGTCCGGGCTCACTCCCATCACAACCGCATCGATCTCCCCGAACCGGGGAAAGGCGTCGCGAAACTCGCACGCTTCCTTCGTTCAGCCGGAGGTATTGTCCTTCGGATAGAAGAAGAGCACCACGTTTTTTCCCACGAGGGAATCGAGGCTCACGATGGTTCCATCGTCGGCCTGGAGCGAGAAATTCGGGGCTTTATCGCCTTCACTGATCATGGCAATGGTCGGAGAGCGCTTGGTGTCCACGGTCGGAGCCGCGGCACCAAACGGGGAACGTGTTTGCAGTACTCAATGTATGCCGCACCAAAGCGGCGCTTCAACTGCCCAGTTTAACCTTCGCGACTCGATCATGCACCGGACTGCTTTGTGGCACGACCGCTGCACCACTTTGCTCCGACTCCATCAGGAAGAGGACATGGCCCGTACGAACGTGGGCGCAAAAAAAGGAGCTGACTAAGAATGCTTCGCCTTATAGTCAACTTGACGCTTCTGGGCGTCATCATCGCCAAGTCGGCATCCGCTCAAACCCGCACGTCGCCGGCCGATTCTCTGCTCGCCCGCGCCATCTTCGCCGAGCTAGTCGGAATCAGATCGGTATCTGGTACGCGGGAGACGGTGGACGCCGCGAACGCACTCGTTTGTCGCCTGCGGGCGGCGGGATTCAGCGAGCAGGACGCTTTCGTAGCGGGTCAGTTCGACAGCGTCGGGAACGTCGTCGCCCGTCTGCGGGGACGCGGTCTCGGCCCGCCGATTCTGTTGATGGCGCACCTCGATGTCGTCCCCGCCCTGAGGGAGGACTGGTCCACCGATCCTTTCGTGCTGACGGAGCGGGATGGCTGGTGGTACGGCCGGGGGACGATCGACAACAAGGAAGGCGTGGTGACGATCGTGACGAACCTGATCCGCTGGAAGCGCGACGGATTCGTCCCGGACCGCGACATCGTCGCGGTCCTGACCGGCGACGAGGAGACGGTCTCCGATCAGATCGAGTGGTTCGCGAGCGGTGAAGGGCGCCGCCTGATCGGCGACCCCGAATTCGCGGCCAACTTCGACGCCGGTGGCGGCACGATCTACAACGGGCGCGAGGCTGTGCTCGAGGTGCAGACGAGCGAAAAGATTTACGTGAGCTACAGGATGACCGTGCGCAACGCCGGCGGTCATTCGTCGCAGCCGCGGCCGGACAACGCCATCTATGCGCTGGCCCGCGCGCTGTCGCGGCTTGCCTCGCACCGGTTTCCGATCGAGGTGAGCGCCGCGACCCGGCTGGCGCTGGTGCGTTCCGCGCCCTTCGAGGCGGACAGCATCGCCAGGCTCACACGACGTGTCGCCCGCCTTCCGATGGATAGGGCGGCTGCCGCGAGGCTGACGGGAATCACGCGCTTCAACGCGCAGCTGCGTACGACGTGTGTCGCGACCCGGCTCGTGGGCGGCCACGCCGAAAACGCCCTTCCGCAGCTGGCGCAGGCGACGGTCAACTGCAGGGTTCTGCCCGGCACCGACACGGCGGTGGTGGTTCGCGCGCTGCGTCGGGCGGTGGCCGACACCACGGTGGAGGTAACGGAAGTGCGTCCGGCGACGGTCTCCCCTCCGTCACCACTGAAGCCGCTAATCATCAATGCCGTCGAGGAAGTGGGGCGCCGCTTCTGGCCCGGCGTCGTCGTCGTGCCGGTTATGTCCTCGGGCGCGACCGACGGCCTGTACATACGCAATGCCGGAATTCCCGTGTACGGCATCGGCGGAATCTTTACAGCGCCGGACGAGTCGAGGGCGCACGGCCGAGACGAGCGCGTCGAGATAAAGAGGTTTTACGAGGGTGTGGAGTTCGCCAGGGCGGTGGTGGAGAGACTAGCGAAAAAGTAGAGGGCCGCGAAGCTCGGTGACCCCATGAGCATGACACTCTGGATCGACGCCGACGCGGCCCCGCGCGAAGTGAAGGAGATCTGCATCCGGGCGTCTGACCGTCTCACGCTCAAAACCATCCTCGTCGCCAACCAGCGGCTCCAGCTCCCGTTAGGGTATCCGCACCTGTCGGTCGTGCGTGTCGAGGGCGGGGCGGATGTGGCGGACCGCTATATCGCGGAGCACGCCGCCCTGGGCGATGTTGCCGTCACAGCGGACATCCCGCTCGCCGCGCTCCTGGTGCCGAAAGGTGTCGTCGTCCTCGACCCGCGGGGCGACGAGTACACGACGGAGAGCATTGGGGAGCGCCTGTCGGTGCGGAACTTCATGGAGGGGCTCCGGGGAACCGGTGTCGAGACGGGTGGTCACGCGCCCTACGGCTCGCGCGAGAAGCAGGCGTTCGCAAACGCGCTTGACCGGGCGCTCACGCGCGCGGCAAGGCAGCGCTAAGCCATGGCGCCGACCGCTAACTTTGTCCGATGATCCCGCGCGAGAGTACCCACGAGCCCGTCCTCATCGTCGGCGCTGGTCCGATCGGACTCGCCTGCGCTATCTCTGCGCGGCGACGCGGGATCGATCCGCTGGTGATCGACGCGGGGACGATCGTCAATTCGATCGCGCATTATCCCACGGGCATGGTGTTCTTCACGACGCCTGAGCGGCTCGAGATCGGCAACCACCCAATCGTCTGCTCCGGCGCCAAGCCGACGCGTGAAGAAGCGATGATGTACTACCGGGGGATAGCGCGGGCTGAGGCGCTTCGGGTGCGGACGTTCACACGACTGGAGATGGCCGAGCGCGTCAACGGCCGTATCCGCTGCATGATCGAGACGGGCACCGGCCGCGAGGAGCTGACGTGCGACCGGCTCGTGCTCGCGACCGGCTACTTCGATCGGCCCAACCGCCTCGACGTATCGGGCGAGGATCTCCCGCACGTCCACCACTACTTCGACGAGGCGCACCTCGGCTTTGCACTCGACGTCGTGGTTGTCGGCGGGAAAAACTCGGCCGTCGAATCGGCGTTGCAGCTGTACCGGGCCGGGGCCCGCGTCACGCTCGTCTATCGCGGCACGGCGCTCAAGCCGAGCGTCAAATACTGGCTCCGGCCGGACATCGATAACCGGATCAAGGCCGGGGAGATGCGGGCGCGGTTCGGCGCGACGGTTCACTCGATCGAGCCTGGCGCGATGACAATCCGGACCGCCGACGGAGCAACCGAGCGCCTCGCGGCTGACCGCATCTATCTGCTGATCGGATTCACTCCCGACTTCGAGTTGTTCCGATTGATGGGGATCGATCTCGATCCGGTGACTGAGCGACCCACGCTCGATCCGGAGACGCTCGAGACCAACGTTCCGGGGATCTACATGGCCGGGAGCATCGTGTCGGGCCGCGCTATTTCCGAGGTCTTCATCGAGAACGGGCGCTACGACGGCGAGAAGATCTTTGGCGACACCGCCGCGCGCCGGCACGCGGCCCAGCTCTACGAGGAGACGCCGCGACCGATCGGCGAATAGGACGGAGGGCTACCACGATCTCGTGGAGTTTGGACGGCGGGAAATCTACAAGATCGAGGGATAGAGGTCTTAGCTACGCCTTTGTCAAGCAAGCGACCAAGAACAACCTGCTGTCTCAGGGGGCCGTATCGCGCGAACAGCGCCTGGAGCACATCGCGCTCAGGCGGTGCTTCATCAAGGCGCTTCACGACGCGGGCGTTCCATTCCTGCTCGGCTCGGACGCGCCGCAGCTCTGGAACGTTCCCGGATTCTCGGCGCACCGCGAGCTCGCCGCGCTGGTCGCGGCCGGACTGACGCCGTATCAGGCGCTGCGGACGGGGACGGTGAACGTCGCGAAGTACATAAAGGAGGAGGGGCGCTCCGGCGTCGTAAGGAGGGGCGCGCGCGCCGACCTGATTCTGCTCGACGCGAACCCGCTGCGGGACATTGCCAACTCGTCGCGCATCAGCGGCGTGGTCGTGAGCGGGCGCTGGATCGGGAGCGCCGAGCGGGCACAGATGCTGGCGCGGCTCGAACGGACTGCGCCAAGAGATTAAAAGCCGCTGGTGGTCATCAGTGCTGGACTAGCGCCAGAGTCGGATGGCGATCCCGTGAAAGTCGCTTTTCGCGTCACCTTTCGCTGGTTCCAGCAGCCGCACCTGGCGCCGTGTGCGCACGTCGAACACGGCCACTCCAGGCGTCTCGCCGACGGCTAGATGCGGCATCGTCACGGGGTTCGGTCCTCGCAGCGTG
>JANMTG010000088.1:0-1640 GCA_031390205.1 Gemmatimonadota bacterium | reverse complement strand
TTCGGTGAACGTGGGCGACGTCCAGGCGGTCATTGCCACGGCGATCGGCGGGATGACGGTGACGCAGACGGTCGAGGGGCGTGAGCGCTACGGGGTGCGACTTCGTTATCCGCAGGAGCTGCGCAATACTCCCGAGCGGCTGGCCTCAGTGCTTGTTCCTATCAGTCACACACTTCCGAGTCTGCCCTCATCGGGAGGAGCTGCGGGAATGTCGCCTGGCGGAGCGGGTCAGGCGACCGGGGGGATGGCCGCAGGTGCGGCGCAGATCCCGCTGGGTCAGATCGCGACGATACGACAGGTTGCCGGGCCGATGGTAGTACGCACCGAAGATGCGCTGCCTACGGCCTGGGTGTACGTGGATGTCGCGGGGAGAGACATCGGCAGCTATGTGGCGGAAGCACAGCGCGTAGTCGCGTCGCGGGTAACGCTGCCCGCCGGTTACACGATGGTCTGGAGCGGCCAGTACGAGTACATGCAGCGCGCGAAAGAGAAGATGACGGTCGTGATTCCGGCTACGCTCGCCATCATCCTGCTGCTTCTGTACTTCAATTTCAGGAACGTCACTGAGACAGCGATCGTGATGCTTTCCCTTCCCTTCTCGATCGTCGGGGGAATGTGGTTCATCTGGATCCTTGGCTATGACTGGTCGGTCGCCGTGGCGATCGGGTTCATCGCTCTCGCGGGTGTGGCCGCCGAAACGGGGGTGATAATGCTGATCTACCTCGACCACGCCTGGAATGCAGTTGTCGCGCGGAAGCAAACAGCGGGCGAAAGGCCGGCGTTGCGCGACCTCTACGAAGCGGTCATGGAAGGCGCGGTCGAGCGCGTGAGACCGAAGATGATGACGGTGATCGCCATCATGGGCGGACTGCTTCCGATACTATGGGGAGGCGGTACAGGCGCCAGCGTGATGAAGCGCATTGCGGCACCGATGATCGGCGGCATGGTGTCGAGTACCGTGCTCACCCTGGTGGTAATTCCGGCTGTCTACTCGCTGTGGAGAGAGCGCCAGCTGGTGGCGCATACCGGCGCTCTAGGACACTCCGGGGCCGAGGGGACGGCAGTAGCACCGTCACCCATTCCGATGGGAAGGCCGTTGCCGCCAGGAGTTCACAGTGCAGGGTAATCCTCACAACGGTCGCGGACTTTACCCGACTGTGCACTGATCTCCTCAGTCACAAATTGGAAGCAGCGGCACACACAACCAACCATCGGAGCGGAACATGATCAACTCACGCGCGCTCGCGACATCGGCAGGAATCGTTGTGGCGACAACTTTTGCGATATGCGGGGCCTTCGTCTTCGTCGCGCCAGGCGCTGTATCCTCATTCTTCGGATGGGTTCTGCACATCGATCTTTCAACGATGGCACGTCCTATCTCGGTAGCGAGCTTTGCGGGCGGCCTCGTGCTGTTCGGGGGCTTCGTGTGGGTCGTGGTGGCGCTTGTCTCGATTCTCTACAACCGAATCACCGAGCCGAGTCCGGCGTAGCGCGG
Source organism: Gemmatimonadota bacterium (assembly GCA_031390205.1). Lineage (GTDB taxonomy): Bacteria > Gemmatimonadota > Gemmatimonadetes > Gemmatimonadales > Gemmatimonadaceae > UBA4720. Next base: position 145 of record JANMTG010000088.1, on the reverse strand, counting down.
TGGCTCGCCGACAAGCTGAGCAAGGAAGAAATGAAAGCTGTGGTGGAGTACATCCACACGCTCGAGAAGAAATGATGCGCGTTGCAGCGTACGGGATTGCCTGACGAATGGGGCTCGATTCCCCGACTGTGAGCCGCGGTGCAGG
>JANMTG010000065.1:0-2537 GCA_031390205.1 Gemmatimonadota bacterium | reverse complement strand
TGCCACAGTACGTCACGCGCAGCGGTTTCACCGAGGACCTGAGGGTCCGCACCAAAGTCGGTGATGTTCCCGAGAAAGGCCGCATTGGCGTGATCACGCTGCCGGAGGCGAGCGCGACGTGGCTCAAGCCGTTCGGATCGGGCACGACGAGCGGGTTTTTCTCGCTGGTCGGCTGGAATGAGGCGGGAACGCGCGGGCTCGTCCGGTCATACACCGGGGACAACAAGACCCGGCTCACCCAGACCGTTGATCCGTCGGGTGCGTTCACGACAATCGAGACGATTCGCGATTCGGCGTGGGTTGGCGGTCCATGCCGCTCCTGCAGCGGATGGTACGACTCCGGCCGGCGCATCTGGTACACGTCCGAAGCGGACGGATTCTCGCACCTGTACACTGTGCTCCCGGATGGTAGCGGCCGGCGTCAGCTAACCACCGGGAGGTGGGAGGTGCGCGACGTCGCGCTCTCCACCGACGGCCGCTCGTTCTACATCACCACCAACGAAGTCTCGCCGTTCGAGGAGCATCTCTACCGCATGCCCGTCGGGGGCGGCGCGAGGGAGAAGATCACGACCAAGCAGGGAATGCACGACGCAGTCGTGTCTGACGATGGACAACTCATCGCCGACGTCTACTCGTACGTGAATCGGCCGCCGGAGCTGTTTCTGCTCCGCAACCGATCCGGCGCCGAGATGTCGCAGCTCACCACATCGCCCAGCGCGGAGTGGCTCTCGTTTCCCTGGATCGTTCCCGAGCTCGTCATGATACCGGGCTCCGACGGGGTGCAGGTGCCTGCCCACATCTATCGTCCCAGCGACATGAAGGCGCAGTCCAACGGCGCGGGAGTGATTTTCGTCCACGGAGCAGGGTATCTGCACAACGTCGGACATTTCTGGTCGCGGTATCCGCGCGAGTACATGTTCAACCAGTTCCTGGCATCGAAGGGCTACACCGTTCTCGACCTCGACTACCGCGGCTCCGACGGATACGGACGCGACTGGCGGACGGCGATCTACCGGCACATGGGCGGCCGCGACCTGCAGGACCACGTCGATGCGTCGCGGTATCTCAACAAGAGTTTTGGTATCGAGCCGGAGCGCGTCGGCATCTACGGCGGGAGCTACGGTGGATTCATCACTCTGATGGCGCTCTTCACCGAGCAGAAGCACTTCGGCGCGGGCGCCGCGCTGCGCAGCGTCACCGATTGGGCTCACTACAATCAGGGCTACACCTCCAACATCCTGAACCTTCCACAGATCGACACGCTGTCGTACCGCCGGTCGTCGCCCATCTACTTCGCGGAGGGCCTTGAAGACCCTCTCCTCATGGCGCACGGCATGGTCGATGTGAACGTGCATTTTCAGGATATCGTGCGGCTCAGCCAGAGGTTGATAGAGCTGGGGAAAACGCGCTGGGAGCTGGCGGCGTATCCGGTCGAGGATCACGCGTTCGTCAGGCCGTCGTCGTGGACCGATGAATACCGGCGGATCTTCGAGCTGTTCGAGCGATATTTGCCCACGGGAGCGGCCGGCCGATGATAGCGCGTGTTTGCTCCTCGCTCTCGCGTTGGGCGGTGGCGCTGCGCGCGGTGGCGGGAGCGCCCGACTATGGGCGCTACCTCGCGCACATGCACTCCACGCATCCTGGTGACCGGGTGATGACGGAAACGGAGTTCAACGTGGCACAGATGGGCGATCGCTACGACCGCGTGGGCTCGAGGTGCTGCTAGCGGCCTGGTCGTCCCGGACGGGTGTGCAAGGAATGTCGTTGGAGGCGTCTCCCATCCAGACCTCACTCTAGCGAGCCAGAAAATGAGACTACTTGCGCGAGCCTTCATGACGTCCTCAGTCATAATCTGCGGCGCGGCCGTCGCCGCCTGCGGGCGAGATTCCTCCCAGGACGAAGCGGTGACGGCCACCGATGCGGCATCTCTTCCCGCCGCATCGCCGGCGCCCCCTTCGATGGACAGGGCCGTGACGAACGAGGCGGACTTCTCCGGTCGCCGAGATCTCATGGCCGAGCAAACGAAGCTGGCGCAATCGGGCGCGGTGATGGGAGCGGCAGGGACCGCGTCGGAACAGCCATCCGGCGTGGATCCGCTTCAGAGCATCGGCCAGTTCAACACCGGCGGGACATCGATGATGATTCGCACAGGCCAGGCCTTCATCGAGGTCGAGCAGCTCGATCCCGCGGTTCTCAAGGTTCGCCAGCTCGCCGCCCAGGTTGGTGGTTTCATAGCGAACTCTTCCATCACCGGCGGCCGCGATCAGATCCGCCAGGCAACTTTCGAGCTGAAGATCCCCGCCGGGAAATACGATGAGGCCGTCGGCTCTCTATCGCGGATTGGAAAAGTGGAGACCGTGTCGTCCAGCGCGCAGGATGTCGGAGAGGAGTTCGTCGACATCACCGCCCGTGTGACGAACGCGCGCCGCCTGGAGGAACGCTTGATCAGCCTGCTCGCCAACCGAACCGGAAAGCTGGACGAAGTACTGCGGGTCGAACGCGAGCTCGCCCGCATACGCGAGGAGATAGAACGCTAC
>JANMTG010000053.1:0-12145 GCA_031390205.1 Gemmatimonadota bacterium | reverse complement strand
GGAGCAGCGTACACTCCTCGTCGATGGAGATCCCCAGGGAAATGCCACCAGCGGCGTGGGCCTCCAGAAGGAAAGCGTCCCGCTTACGCTCTACGACGTGTTGATCGGCAACTCCGATCTTCGGTCAGCGCGACAAAGAGGAATCCAGTTCGAGAAACTGGATGTCGTTGGCGCTACGCCCGATCTGGCAGCAGCCGAGGTCGAGCTGATAGATCGGGATGATCGCGACCATATCATGCGACGAGCAGTAGAATCGCTCCGGGAAGACTACGATTACATAATCATCGACTGTCCGCCTTCGCTCGGATTGATCACGATAAATATGCTGGCGGCTGCCGACGCCCTTCTCATCCCCCTGCAGTGTGAGTACTACGCCCTGGAAGGGCTGTCGCAATTACTGAATACCGTCCATCGCGTCCAGCACAGCGCCAACGAAAAGCTGGGAATCGACGGGGTTCTCCTCACCATGTATGACTCGAGGCTGAATCTCTCACGACAGGTCGCTGACGATGCGCGGGAATACTTCGGCCAGACGCTTTTCCAAGCCGTTGTACCGCGCAACGTACGCCTCGCGGAAGCGCCCAGCTTCGGCAAACCGATCATTCTCTACGACGCGGCATCGGTCGGAGCACAGGCATACATGAGCGTCGCGCGCGAGCTGATGCAAAGAACAGCACAAGGAGAAGACAGTGGCCACTGAAAGACAGCCTCCCCCCCGCAGGCTCGGCCGCGGGCTTGAAGCCCTACTCGGCAACGCAGGCGGCCTTGCCTCGAGCGATGAGGGCGCGCTCAAATCGATCCCGGTAAGTCAGATAGTCCGCAATCCATTCCAGCCAAGGAAGGAATTCCGGGCTGAAGAGCTGTCCGAGTTGCAGGAAAGCCTCAATGCGAGCGGATTGCTCCAACCCATTACCGTTCGCCGACGACCGGGAAAGGACGGCTTCGAGATCATTGCCGGCGAACGCAGACTGCGGGCAGCCATCAAGCTGGGCTGGAAAGAAATTCCCGCCATCATCAAGGAAGTCGACGACAAAGCTATCCTTACGCTTGCCCTGATCGAAAACCTCCAGCGCGCGGACCTCAATCCCGTCGAGGAAGGAGAGGGCTACTACCGGCTCTCCCACGATTTTGGGATGACTCAGCAACAGATCGCGGAAACCGTCGGAAAAGACCGAACCACTGTCGCGAACATGCTGCGAGTGCTGCAACTCCCCGACGCCGTACGGAAGCTACTCGAGAAAGGGCAAATCACACTCGGACACGCCAAGGTGCTCCTGGGCGTGGAAGACGCCGCCCAGATCACCCGCCTGGCACGGGAAATCGTGGCCGACGGGATGACCGTGCGTGAGCTCGAGCGCCGACTGCGGGACCAAGTGGCGACCCCAGCCAGAAAACGGGCGGGCCGACCCAGGAAAATAGACCCGCGCCCTGAAGTCAGAAGGATCGAAGACCGCCTCCGCCGATTCCTCCAGACCGATGCGAACATCGTTGTCGGAAAGAACGATCGCGGGACTCTGACGATTCATTTCTACTCCGCTGATGATCTCGAGCGAGTACTGGAAATTCTGAGGGTCCCCGAGTAATCAACAGAGTTATCAACCGAAGCTGTAACCGATTGGTCCATATGATGTTAGAGTGCAATATTACCGGTTACTGCCTGCCTTCTCCACACAAATCTGTTCACAGTTTAGAGGCCATGGAATAACCGAAATGACCATAGCAGAAGAGCTCGCAAGCTATGCCAACCGACTGCTGGATTCAGCCGGTTGTCCGGATTATCCAAACGCACTGAACGGCTTGCAGATCACCAGCCGGAAACCAGTCACAGCCATTGCTTCCGCGGTCGACTTCTCCACCCGCACCATTGACGGTGCGGTCAAGAACAGAGCAAACTTTCTGATCGTTCATCATGGAATGTTCTGGGGCGGATTGGAGCGACTCGTCGACGTCAGCTACCGCCGTCTTCGATTGCTCATCGAGCACGACGTCGCAGTCTACTCCTCACACCTCCCCCTCGATCGCCATCCGTCCCTCGGCAACAACGTTCTGCTCGCACGACAACTCGGACTGGAGCCGTCAGGCTCGTTCGCTCGGCATGGTGAGATCTCCATCGGCGTTTCCGGATCGGCCGACGTGGAGACTGTCGCACTCGCAGAGCGCGCTCAAGAGTTTGCCAGGACCTGCGGTGGTGACATCCGCACTACTGCGATCGCCTCCGGTCGACGAACGAAGCGATGGGCGATGTGTACCGGCGCGGGTGCATCGGCGGAAACGCTCAAGGAAGCGGCAGCGATGGAAGTCGATACGCTAATCGTAGGAGAGGGGCCGCATTGGACCGCTGTGAGCGCTGAAGAGAGTGGTCTCGCCATCATTTACGCGGGACACTACGCCACGGAGACACTCGGAGTGCGCGCACTCGCTCAACATCTGAGCGAGAAATTCAGTCTACCGTGGAGTTTCATCGAGGCACCGACCGGGCTTTGACCGGATTGGTGAGTGTCAGCAGCCGGTGTATGCGCTCCGCCACCTGAACCGCCACCTGCCAGGTGTTGTTCGCTCGATGAGGCCAAGCGTTCCGCCTTCGTCGAACTCCACATTGACAATCGCTGCGGGACGCTTCGTCGGTCCGATCAGAACGACCGCCAGAAGCTCAGTCACCTCCGCGGCTTCTTCCGCGCCAGCAATACGGCTGAAAAAAGCGACCTTGTATTTCATCGCCGATTTTGCCGGCCGTTCTCCGATGACGAAGAGATGCTCGAGCCGCGGATTTGCTTCTTCGTTCACACTGCGGACCACGTCAGCAATCACACCGTCAATCGAATCCGCTCGAAAGGTATAAGCCGACCGAACACGGAATGGGAGACCGCGGAAGTCCGAATCGGATGAAGATGGGAGCATGGCTACAGTCTGAGCGATTGCTGCCGCGAGCGTGCTCGAATCGGGACTCGACATTCCTTCGATGGAATCCAGGGAAACAGCGGTGACCCGACCCGCGGCAAAGCCCACTCGCCAACCCGAGCGCGAAGTCCGGATCCGTCCCGCTGGCCACGAGCGGCATTCTCCTGCCTCGGCAGTACGGGTAATCGGTGATATGACGGCGGCGGAAGCGATCTTTCCGGCCCTGCCAAAGAGATCGACGGTAAGGTCTGACTCCAGAGCAGATGACTCCTCAAAAGTTGTCGTACTGTCAGTGGCCTGCGGCAATACGATTGCGACACTGTCGCCTTCACCTAGAGCCAGAATCATTACGGGCCCGGTGCTAGTATCCCAGTTCGTCGCATTCACCGACCCGGAGGGGGGCAATGCCGGCAAGGAAGATCCACTCGAATCAGGCGCGTCTCGCCCTCTATCCCCGCAAGCTGTGAGGACGAAAAGAAGCGCCAGGCGACAGCTGGTACGAGCAGGCAGGGGGGACATGGAGGTAATTTGTCCGCCTCCAAGAGGTTGTGCGAGGTTTTCTTGTTCAAGAGCCGGACAATTTCACGACCGGCCATAACGCAGCACCGCTAGCTTGGCTGACTACATCTTCGTCTCGAGCCAGTTCTTTCCCACTCCGAGATCGACGATAAGCGGAACCGAGAGCTCCGCGGCGTGCTCCATCTGTTGCTTCACCAGTGTCTGGACCTCATCCAGCTCCTCCGGGCGTACCTCAAACACCAGCTCGTCGTGAACCTGGAGGAGCATCTTGCTCTCCAGTTTCTCAGTTTTGAACGCGTCGTCGATCCTGATCATAGCGATCTTGATCAGGTCGGCGGCTGAGCCCTGTATGGGGGAGTTAGCGGCAAGGCGTTCCCCGAATGCCCGAACACTGAAGTTGCGCTCGCGCAACTCCGGTATATAGCGCCGACGACCAAATATCGTCTGCACAAAGCCATGCTCACGCGCGAACGCCACCATCGAATCCAGATAATTGCGCACTCCCTGAAACCGCTCGAAGTAGCGGGCGATGAATTCCTTGGCCTCGGCGTGCTCGATCGCCAGCTGCCGGGACAGCGCATGCGGTCCCTGTCCGTAAATCGTCGCGAAATTGATCGTCTTCGCACGTCCGCGCATCACACTCGTGACTTCATCGAGCGGGACATCGAATATGAGTGCCGCTGTTTGGCGGTGAATGTCTCCTCCGGCCCGGAATGCCTCGACGAACGCCGGGTCACGGGACAGATGCGCCAACAGGCGTAGCTCGATCTGCGAGTAGTCAGCCGCGAGGAGTGTCCAATCCTTGCGCGGGATGAAGCCACGTCTGATGTCGCGGCCTAGCTCTCGGCGAATCGGAATGTTCTGGAGATTGGGGTCACTTGAGGAGAGTCTCCCGGTGCTGGCGACGGTCTGATTGAAGGACGTGTGCAGACGACCCGTCTTCGGATTTACCAAACGTGGCAGCGCATCGAGATATGTGTTCTCGAGCTTGGACAGCTCCCGATACTCCATGAGCAGTGTCGGCAGGGCGTGTCCCTCTTCCGCCAGCTCCTTGAGCACACTGGCATCCGTCGATGGGCCAGTGCTGGTTTTCTTGAGTATGGGAAGATTCAGCTTGCCAAACAGGACCTCTCTCAGTTGTGGATTGGAGTTAATGTTGAACTCCGTTCCGGCTGCTTCGTAGATCTGCTTCTCGACCGCTTCCCGCTCGCTCTGGAATCTCTGCTTGAGGGAAGCAAACCACGGAAGGTCGATCGCAATGCCCGTCCACTCCATTTCGGCCAGGACATAGACGAGGGGGATTTCAATTCCATCGAGCAAGCGCTTGAGCTCGTGGGCCTCGAGCTGTGGCTCGAAAATGCGGCGGAGTCTTAGTGTCATGTCCGCATCCTCGCACGAGTAGTCGCGCGCGGCTTCGATCGGGCACTCGTCGAATGGGATCTCTCCCCGGCCTTTCCCGCACAACTCCGTGTACGAGGTCATGGTGTAGTCGAGGAATTCGAGGGCAAGCACATCGATGTCATGCGAGCGGCGGCCGGGATCCAGAACGTAGCTGGCCAGCATCGTGTCGAAGTCGAGACCGGACAGATTCACCCCCGCACACCGCAAGACGAGCAGATCGTGCTTGGCATTCTGGGCCGTCTTCCGGACGGCTGGATCTTCCAGAAGGCTTCGGAGCGGTTTCATCTCCGCCGAATTGAGTGGAGGGAGATTCCTCACACTTACGGGGCGTTTGGTTCTGAGCAGTCTCGCTGCAATACTTACCGGCGTCGAGCGATTGCCGGCTACATCCTCCAGTAGCTCTCCCTGCTCGGCATGGAGCAGCCGGTGGCGCAGCGGGAAGTAGTAAGCCTCACCTTCTCCGACCGCTATGGAGATCGAAACGAGGGAAGACCGGAGCGGATCGTCGGGCTCGGGACTATCGGGGTGCATGAGTGTCTCTGTGTCGAGGCCGATGATCCCGACCTCGCGAGCGCGCGCCACTGCCTGCTGTACTCCCTCCACCGTATCAACCGTCACATACACGATCTTGCTCCCGGACTTCTCCTCGACCGGCGCCTGCACGGCGGCATCTTTGGCTAGCGTATGGAATTCCAACTCGAGAAAGAGGGAGCGCAGTTGCTGATAATCCGGTCTTTTTGTCTGCAGCGATTCCAGGTCGAATGGAACAGGCAAATCGTCCCGAATTGTTACTAACTCCTTCGAGAGCCGAGCGTTCTCGGCGTGCTCCAGCAACGCTTCCCGCGGCCGTTTTTTCGTGATCTCGGTGGCGTGAGCGAGGATGGATTCGAGGTGTCCGTACTGCTTTACCAGCTCCGCGGCCGTTTTGTCTCCGATTCCGCGGACGCCGGGGATATTGTCAGAGGAATCCCCAACCAGCGCCATATAGTCCGTCACGAACTCCGGGGCGACTCCCAATCTCTCCGTGGCGTTTTCCATTCCCACCCAGTGTTCTTCCACGTTGGCGGGGCCGCCCCGTCCGGGGTTAAGCAGCCATACTCCCGGTTTTACCAGTTGCTGGAAGTCCTTGTCTCCGGAGACGACCACGACGTTGATGCCCGCTTCGACGCTTCGCGCGACCAGCGTCCCGATGACATCGTCGGCCTCATATCCGGGCAGTGCGAGGATCGGAATCCGATAAGCATCGAGCAGCTGGCAAATGCGATCCATGCCGCGGTCAAAGTCCGACTGCAGTTCTTCCGTCAGCTTTTCCCGGGTTGCCTTATAGGCGGGATATCGCTCGTGCCTGAACGAAAGTCCCGAGTCGTGCACCCAGCCCAGGTATTCCGGCTGGTGCTTGGTGATGAGTCGCTGAAGAAAATTCGCTATGCCCCAGCTGGCGGAAGTATTCTCGCCCTTGCTGGTGGTGAGCGGTCGCGATATGAGGGCGAAGAACGCCCGGTAGATGAGGGCGTAGCCATCGACCAGGAACAGTCGCGGGCTATCCGGTACTTTCATTCACCCAATATAAGACCGCCTATTCGACGGGGAGGAGACTTCCTATCTCGACTGCTTGCGCGCGTTGAGGGAGAAAAACTCCGACTGGCTGGCCCTCGTGAGTTTCCAGCGGCCCCCCATCTCTTCGAAGAATACGAGCTGGCTGTCGTACTGACGATATTGCCAGATCTGGAGTCTGGTGGTCGGCGTCGCCTGGGTGACCGAAAAGGTCTGGTTCACGCTTCGCTCGATCACCTGATCGGGCTCGCCCAGCGAGACAAAGACCGTGCCTCGATCGGAAAGCCATCCCGGATTGTGGTCGATGCGAAACTGCACGTTCGCCTGCTGAATGCGCCCGAAGTAGGCCTGCATTTCTTCATTGGTCGCCGTCTCGGGTATCGGGTCCGTCGCACGGAGAAATTCCGCCCATACCGTTGCACGTCTCTCCGGCGGCGCCTCACGCAGCGCTCTCAGGCGGGAAGTGGTGGTGAAATAGCGCAGGTATCCGATCATGTCCTCGAACGACATGAGTGGGATGTCCTCGCCGAAGCTCACGAACAGCGGTGCTTTCACGCTATCTCGCGTGTCGCGGCGGATGAGCGAGACATTCGCTATACCGATGCCGACGGCCGAGATCGGGACGCTGAGTAGTCCGTAGAAGAGCGATCCGTTGTGCGCCAGCGTGGCTGAATCGCGCCACAGCTGAACGCCCTTGTCGTTCCGGACAACGTAATCCAGAGGCAGCCGTGTCCCCGATCCATAACCCTCGACGTAAATGGCCACCGTGCTGTCGCGCCCGAAGACGGCACTGGAGCGAGGGCTGGCGAGCAGGCGCGGAATCGAGTCGAGCGTCGATCTGCCTCGAGCTTCATAAACGAGAACCGGAATGGAAAGCCGTCCCGCGCCGAAAGCCGGTATGGAGATCGCGACTGTCTGGGTCGCGGTCTTCGATCCGCCGACATCGCGCACCGCTGCCGACAGAGTGTACGAACCTGGTGGCACTCGAAAAAAATGCTGGAAGATGATGCTCTCGTCGGTCCGGTTGATCTCCCTGAACGAGCCAACACGGACGATCTCGGTTGCGTTTACACTGGCGGCCTCGACAGTACCTTGTGTCAGCGACAGCCTGACCTCATACGGGGCACGGTATCGGTCGCCCTCTCGCGAAAACGTAAGGGCACGATTGGGAATCGAGATGCTGACAAGAACGAGCGTAGTCTCTGGAGAGGTACCGGCGAAGGAGGCTACCTTTCCGACGAATGCGAGCGGATTGGGCGCCGCCATAAGGCCGATTTGGCGGTATAGCTCGCTCACATCCGGCGGTGGTGCGCCTTCAGCGGGAAGAGCCCGCGGGGTTCCCTCCGATGCACCGCGTGGCGAGGCACAAGCCGCGACGAGGATGGTGCCCAGCAGAAACAAACCAAGAGAGCGCATTGACGATGTCAGCATGAGTCGGTTGATACCCTGTCCCGTTTCCAGGGTTTCGATTAGTTTCGCGACGTGTCCCGAGATCAGCTGGTCGGCACTTCCGTAGCTGGCTACGCCATCAACAAGGAAGTCGGCGAAGGTGGTACTTCCGCCGTGTATCGGGCGCAACACCCGAATCATGGCACCGTCGCACTCAAAGTGCTACGGGAAAAGCTGCGCCAGGACAAGACGGCGGTTGCCCGCTTCGTTCGCGAAGCAAGATACGGCGCCCGGGTGAAGCATCCCAACGTCGTCGAAACCATCGAGATCGGCCAGGCGGAAAACGGGCTCCATTTTCTCGCCATCGAATGGGCTAACGGCGAGATCCTCGATCGCTACGCGAAGCTTCGCGCTCCACTCCCCAGAGATGAAGTCGCTACGATCGTCTCACAGATTGCTGCGGGGGTTCAGGCGGCACACGATGCGGGGATTGTCCACCGCGACCTGAAGCCGGAAAACGTGATGTACGATCCGGTCACAAGACAGGTAATGCTGCTCGATTTCGGGATCGCCACCGATACTCAGGCTTCCAGCGACGAGCGTCTCACGCGAGCAGGTTTTTTCGTCGGCACCCTCATGTACATAGCGCCCGAAGCGCTGTCGGGAGAGATCGTCACCGCGGCGGCCGACCAGTATAGTCTGGCGACGATCGCCTATTACCTACTTACCCGGTGCCTTCCGTACATGGCCAAGGCACCACGGGAAATGTTCACCCAGCTGCTAACGATGCCACCGATTCCGCTCAGGGATGCCTGTGAGGAGGTGCGATTCGCTCCGGCTCTCGATGCGGTGGTGATGCGTGCCCTCTCGCGCGTGCCCGCTGAGCGCTATCCCAGCGTGCTCGCGTTCTCGGACGCATTCCAGGACACTGTAGCTGTAGTGAGCGAGCCGCCAAGGATGCTGGACAAGTTCAAGGACCTACTCAAGCGCAGTCGTTAGCTCGCTGGGATCGACCGGTAGCCAGAGCGTAAAGGTAGATCCTCTCCCCGGTTCGCTCTCCAGCTCGACCGTCCCGCCCAAAAGCGCCGCGAGGCGTCGTGAGATGGCGAGGCCGAGCCCGGTACCGCGCGATGCCGAGTGTCCACGGGGGCCGGCATTAACCTGCTCGAACTCCTCGAAGATGCGGCGCTGATCAGCGGAGTGGATTCCGATGCCCGTGTCGATGACCTGGACTCCGATCCAGGGGTGCGTGGTATGGGGAGGACGTTCGGGAATTGCGCCGGTTAAAGGCAGGGAGTCCACGAGACGCGTCCGGATGACGATGCTCCCTTCGTTCGTGTATTTCACCGCGTTCCCCAGGAAATTCATGAGAATCTGACGCAGGTGGGTCGGATCGGTCCGTATCCTTGGCAGTGCCGCGCCCATCACCAGTGAAAGGCTGAGTCCCTTCTCACTCACGAGCGATTCGATCTCGCTCGCCACATCGAGAACGAAGGGCCGCAGATCGATCGTCTCCGTATGTATCTCAAGCCGACCTGCCGCCATCTTCGCCAGATCGAGCACCTGGTCGACGAGGTGCCGGAGGTGGTTAGCCGAAGCCTCTATCCGCTCCACCGGCTTGACCTGCCGTGGGGCGAGCTCTCCATACACGCCTTCACGAAGCAGATCCACGAATCCCACAATTGCATTGAGCGGTGTACGCAACTCGTGTGAGACGTTGGCGAGAAATTCACTCTTCATTCGGTTGACGCGAAGCAGCTCCGACGACAGGCGCTCGAGCTCCTTCGACCGCTCCACAAGACTGCGGGCCTGATGCCGCTCGTGGCGCAGGGCCAGTGCGAGACCGAGCACTATTGCAAGCGATACTACCCACCCAACGAGACCCGTCCACTCGTTGAACCCGAGCTGCAAGAGCGCGCGCATTGACTCCAATCATAAGAGTCCCTAACCTCTCGCACCATGATGGATCGATCGAAGTTGATCGCGTTTCTCGCCAGTCGTTCCACCAGGCGCGGTCAGTTCACACTTGCTTCGGGAAAGACATCCACCGTCTATATCGACGCCAGACTCACTACGATGAGTCCCGATGGAATGTCACTGATCGGACCGCTTGGTCTGGCAGCTCTGAGAAGAGAGAGTTGGCAGGTCGATGCCGTCGGCGGTCTCACGCTTGGGGCCGATCCGATTGCCTACGCCATCAGCTACGCAAGTGCGTCATCGGAAAAGCCGGTGCGAGCCTTCACCGTGCGCAAGGAGGCGAAAGTCCACGGTACCGGAAAACTGATCGAAGGTCCTTTCAATGCGGGTGACCGCGTTGCGATCGTCGAGGACGTCATCACCACCGGACGATCAGCTCTCCAGGCAATCGATGCTGTTCGACAGGCGGAAGGAGTCATAGTCGGCGTACTCGCGCTCGTCGATCGGGAAGAGGGCGGGCGAGAAGCGATCGAGGCCACTGGCGTTCACGTAGTGAGCATTGTCCGTGCGAACGAGATCATCGCGGCACTCCAGAGTTAGCCAGCCGGCCGGGCTGTTCCTTTGGTATCCACCCGGGGTAAGCCGCCGAAGGCCGGAAGACACACAGCACGTCCACGTAAGGAAGAATGAGCTCGGTTCTGAAATACTGGAGCATTCCCTGTCCATCGTACGTGCCGCGAAATCTGACAGGTGACATCTTCATCATCGTACGAACGTGCCGTCCAAAGCTTTGAGGTGACGAGTAGTCGAGGTGGTTCGCGACTCTCGCCACTGAGAGCCCCGGGTTTTCGAATAGGCGAGCGGCCCGAATGAGCCTGGACAGGGCAAGATAGCGTTTCGGTGGCGGGAGCTTTGCCCGGAAGAACCTGCTCATCAGCGTACTTGGCAGGATGTTCAGGTAACGGGCGAGCTGGCGCACCGTAGATACCCGTGGAGAGGAATCGAACAACAGCTCAAAAAAGCGCCAGCAGTCCCCCCTCACTCCCGGCAGGTCGAGACTAATCTGAGACAGCGCCGAGCGCTGCAGGTCATTGGAGCCCTGAACCGCGAGAAGATTCCGGAGGGTTTTCCACCCCGCCGGCAGGCGAGCATCGACCAGCATGCGAATCCCCAGTTGTCCCAAGGCCAGGGTGGAATGCGGAGTCGAGTTTTCCGTCTCGGTGAGCAGGGCGACCGTGGGAACCCGTGGGAACTCCCTCACCATTGCCGCCACTCGCGCCGAGCTCTGTGAGCCGTAGCGGGCAACGGAGATGAGAACGAGGTTGGCTTTTTGTTGCCGCAGGTCTGAAAGAACTTCGTCGAGCGATTCCCGGTGTAGCGCATCACAGAGTCCCTGTGCCGCGGCGTCGACCCGTGATCTTTCGAGCGGGGTGAGAATGGTCGAGACAGGAATGCGTTGCGTAGCAGGCTTCGGGTTTAACGGCATGATCTTCCCTCGCGATGATTGGGGAGCGGTCGGTATTCTTTCTGGGCGCGTGAAGAATAGAGGTGCACGTCAGAAACCCGTCACCGCATTCAGAAGGGGTACCGAAGCAGGGTTTGCCGACCCATTGTTAACTATATTTCGCGTGGGGAGGAGCAATCGGTCGGGCGATCGCGCATTAGTATCGTTGTGATACTTAATTCGAGGAAAGTCCGGGCTCCGTTGGACAGACCGCCAGGTAACGCCTGGGCACAGGTGGCGAGAGCCGCTTATGTGACGGAAAGTGCCACAGAGAACAGACCGCCACCCCTCGGGGTGGCAAGGGTGAAACGGTGGGGTAAGAGCCCACCGCGTTCGTGGCAACATGAACGGCACGGCAAACCCCGGTCGGAGCAAGGCCAAATATGCGGCGAGAGGTGTCCACCTCGATCAAGACACCGCGGGTAGGCTGCTAGAGGGCATGGGTGACCATGCTCGTAGAGAAATGATCGTCCGGACTATCTTTGGTAGTCCGACAAAACCCGGCTTATAGACCGATTGCTTGCACCTGGAACGGCCTCCCGCGAATCTTTGTCGGAGGTCGTTCCCTTTTTTCCACTGAAAGCTCGAGTGAATCACTTGTCGTTTAACTGGCGTGGAAGTTTTCTGGCGGTTCTCGCGGGTGCGTGTACTACGTCACGCTCATCACCACCCGATTTACCCGGTGAGCCCCGACCAGCCGATATCTCGACCGCAACCACTGGCCCGTGGTCATTCACTCGTACCTCAGGAACCATAGCATACCGGATTACGAGAAGTGCTTCAATCGAGGGTATGGCGGATTCCGTTTTGCGACGTGAGGTTGTGAGCAATTTCACGCACCAGATTCTCACCCTCGAGCCTGCTGGAGAGGAGATGGCCTTCAGGGCGGTAGTAGACACATTCGCGCTGACCACCCAGGGTGTTGTGGGGCCGGCACAACTGGTGGAGCTTCCTGTTGAGCTG
>JANMTG010000034.1:0-2934 GCA_031390205.1 Gemmatimonadota bacterium | reverse complement strand
TACGTCTGACGATGCTTCTTCACGTCGAAGATCTGACGACCCATTTTCTCCTCGACGAAGGCGTTCTGCGCGCGGTGGAGGGTGTCTCGTTCGACATTCGTCAAGGAGAGACCGTCGCTCTCGTGGGCGAATCGGGCTGCGGCAAGACGATCGTAGCGCTTTCGATTCTCAGGCTGGTGCAGTGGCCTGGACGCATCCTGCGCGGGCGGGTTCTCCTCGACGGCGAGGATCTGCTGGCGACGTCGACAGAGAGGCTTCGCGAAGTGCGCGGTGGCGATATCGGACTGGTGTTTCAGGAACCGGGCGCCTCGCTCAACCCGGTCTTTACGGTCGGTTCGCAGCTGGTCGAAGTGTTGCGGCTGCACCGCGGGCTGTCGGGAGATGACGCGCGGCGAGAGGCGGTGCGGCTGCTCGACGACGTCGGCATCCCCGAAGCCAAGCAGCGTTTTCGATCCTATCCTTTCGAGCTCTCCGGTGGGATGCGACAGCGCGTCGCCATCGCTCTCGCCGTGAGTGGCCGGCCAAAGCTTCTCATCGCGGACGAGCCGACCACCGCGCTCGACGTCACCGTCCAGGCCGAAATACTCAAGCTGCTCCGCCACATACAAATCGAGTACGGCATGGCGATCCTGATCATCAGCCACGACATCGGCGTGGTGGCGAGCATCGCGGAGCGTGTGCTGGTGATGTACACGGGGCGGTTGGTCGAGGCGGCGCCGGCGGCGACGCTCTTCCGTGAGCCCGCCCACCCGTACACGCGGGGGCTCCTGGCGTCGGCGCCGCGCCTTGGAATGGGTCGCGACGCGCCGCTCCGCGGCATCGCCGGCGCCGTTCCCAACCTGCTCGATCTTCCAGCGGGTTGCACGTTCCATCCGCGTTGTCCAATCGGCGACGAATCCTGCACATTCGAGTTCCCGCCGTTCGTCGAGCTCGAGACGGGGCACGAGTGCGCGTGTTACAAGGCGGCATCGGTGCGTCCCATCCTGGCGCCGCCAGCGTGAACGACGCGCTCGTCGAAGTTACGGGCTTGAGGACCTGGTTCCCGAGGGGAGGCCGCTGGCTCGGGACGCGCGATTGGGTGCGCGCGGTGGACGACGTGGATCTTCGCATCGCGCGAGGCGAGGTGCTCGGGGTTGTCGGCGAGTCGGGGAGCGGTAAGACGACTCTGGGCCGGTCCATACTGCGACTGGTTCAGCCTACCGGAGGCTCCGTGCGATTCGGCGGCAGGGAAGTCCTCACCCTCGGGCGCGGGGAGATGCGCGCGCTGCGACGGCGAATGCAGATCGTTTTTCAGGACCCCTATTCGTCGCTGAGCCCGCGGATGCAGATCCGTGACATTCTTTCGGAGCCGCTGCGTCTCCATGGGATGGTCGAGAAACGTGACATAGACACGAGAGTCGCGGGGTTGCTGGAGATGGTGGGGCTGGAGCCGTATTTCATGCGCCGCTATCCGCACGAGATGAGCGGTGGTCAGCGCCAGCGCATCGCAATCGCGCGCGCGTTCGCGGTCGAGCCGGATTTCATCGTGTGCGACGAGCCCGTGTCGGCGCTGGACGTATCGGTGCAGGCACAGGTGCTGACGCTGCTTCCGACGCTCCAGAGAGAGCGGGGTGCCACGATTCTTTTCATTTCGCACGATCTCGCTGTGGTGGAGCGTGTCGCCGACCGGATCGCGGTGATGTATAACGGAAGAATCGTCGAGGAAAATGAGGCAGCGCGCCTGATCGCGGCGCCCGAGCATCCTTACACGCGGGCACTTCTTGCGGCAGTCCCAGTTTTGCCAAACCGTCCTGTTTCATCGAACCACGTCTTTCCTTGAGCGCGTTGTCCGAGTCCGTGACTTCAGAGTATCCAACTCGGTCCCAGGGCCAGGAGATACAAGCCGGACAGCACCGCCAAAGCCGCGACCGCGGCCGATAACAGCAAGACGGATCCAAGCGCGGCGATGAGAGGCTGACGCGGCCCAGGGCGAAAAAATATTGCCCAGCCAGAGAGGATCCACACGACGAGGGCCGCTCCCAGCAACATCCACGACGCGGATCCAAGCGCGACCACCGTGAGCGCGATCAGTCCGTCACCAAGGCCGATGGCTCCAAGCGCCCGTGGTGACAGGGTGCGAGCCGGTGCGGCTGAAACACCAAACCTCGTTTCCGCTGCTTCGGGCATGATTCAACCTCTCACGGGATGTCCAGCTCGATATAACAATCTATTCCTTTGCGATACGGGAGTTGTGCAACAGACGAAGTTGCCCTCCCGGATAGCGGAGCCCCGCTCACGGCAAACGACTTGCACCTCATCCCGAGTACCGTAATTCGCACCCGTCCTTGGAGGACAAGTGAAACGAATCCTGTACACCGTGGCACTCACAGCGCTCGTCACTGGGTGCGAAGCAAGCACCGACCCGCTCGGCGGCGTTGGCGGCCTTGGCCCGGGCGGAGGCGCCATAACTCAAGCGCAGGCCAGCGGCGACTGGTCGTTCACACTTCGCCGCACGACCGCTTCATGCTCGAGCGGATCCCTACCAGACAATCAGGTGATCCTCGCGCTCCTGGATGTGATCAACAACGGTACGCTCACGACCTCAACAAGCAGTTGGCGGACTTCGCCGGGCACGACCGTGCGCGGGCTGGATGGGACGTTGCGATTCACCGATGGAATCGGAAACCTCATACTTCGCGGCTCGACGGCGAACACCGGTATGGAGTTGCGGGGCACGCTTACGTCGGCCGGTGCTTTTACCGGCACGGTATCGGATCCCGCCGCGGGTCTTTTCCCTGTGTTCGGCAGTGGCCTCTGCGAATACACCGCGACCGGCGTAAAAACAAGTTGAAGAAAGATGTCGTCTATGTGAACGGCAAATTCCTTCCGCGCGCGGAGGCGGTGGTGTCCGTGGAGGACCGCGGCTTCGTCTTCGGTGACGGGGTCTATGAGGTT
>JANMTG010000001.1:0-3060 GCA_031390205.1 Gemmatimonadota bacterium | reverse complement strand
GTTCTCGGTCGGGCTTTCCCGCATGGCGCGCCTGGTGAAGGAGCGCATGTCGATCAACACCGATCCGGAAAAGATCTCGCTCGACGACCTCGTCAACGCGCGCACGGTCTCGGCCGTGATCCAGGCGTTCTTCGGATCGTCACAGCTGTCGCAGTTCATGGATCAGACGAACCCCTTGGCCGAGCTGACGCACAAGCGTCGTCTGTCGGCCCTGGGACCGGGCGGACTCACCCGCGAGCGCGCCGGATTCGAGGTTCGCGACGTACACTACTCGCAGTACGGCCGCATGTGCCCGATCGAGACCCCTGAAGGTCCGAACATCGGTCTCATCACTTCGCTTGCCTGCTACGCGCAGGTGAACGATCTCGGATTCATCGAGACGCCCTATCGTGTCGTCAGGAACGGGAAGGTGACCTCCGACATCGAGTGGCTCGACGCCAACCGTGAGGAAGACGTCACCATCGCGCAAGCCAACGCGAAGCTCAACGATGACGGCACGTTCGTGGAAGAGTTCGTTCTCTGCCGCGAGCAGGGTGACGTTCCGCTCGTCAAGCCCGACCGCATCGACTACATGGATGTGGCGCCCGAGCAGCTCGTGTCCATCGCGGCCGCACTCATTCCGTTCCTGGAGCACGACGACGCCAACCGCGCGTTGATGGGATCGAACATGCAGCGCCAGGCCGTTCCTCTCCTCAATCCGCAGACCCCGCTCGTCGGCACCGGACTCGAGGAGAAGGTGGCGCGCGATTCGGGAGCAATCGTCATCGCCCGCCGCGCGGGCACCATCACCAGCGTCACCGCCGACGAGATCATCGTCGACACTGGAGCCTCGGAGCGCGGCAAGAAAGACAGCGATCGTCCGCTCGCGCGGCTCACACAGCACGACAGATATCGTCTCAAGAAGTACTGGCGCACCAACCAGGACACCGCGCTCAACCAGCGTCCGATCGTTCAGGCCGGGCGGAAAGTAAAGGCCGGCGAAGTTCTGGCCGATGGCGCCTCCACCGAAATGGGCCAGCTTGCCCTCGGGGCCAACGTCACCGTGGCGTTCATGCCGTGGTACGGACACAACTTCGAGGACGCGATCGTGCTGTCCGAGAGACTGGTGAAGGACGACGTGTACTCGTCGATCCACATCCAGGAGCTCGAGCTCCACGTCCGCGACACCAAGCGCGGCCAGGAAGAGATCACCCGCGAAATTCCGAACGTCGCCGAGGAAGCGCTGAGCGACCTCGACGAGCGCGGCATCGTCCGCATCGGCGCGCACGTGAAGCCGGGCGACATTCTCGTCGGCAAGATCACGCCGAAGGGCGAGACGGAGCTTTCTCCCGAAGAGAAGCTCCTCACCGCCATCTTCGGTGAAAAGGCAAAGGACGTGAAGGATTCGTCCCTCAAGGTCCCGCCGGGAATGGAAGGCGTCGTAATCGACGTCAAGATTTTCTCACGCATCGAGGACCAGGTCGTGGAGAAGGACCGCGGCGAGAGAATCGGTGACATCCGCCGGCTCGAGGGCGAGGAGAAGGTCCGCGTCAACGAAGTGCGCGACGCCGAGCTCGTCGAGCTGCTCGAAGGTCAGTCGGTTTCGCTGGCGCTCAAGTCGGGCACGGTCGAAGAAGCGATTCCCGCTGGGACCAATCTTACCGCGGCGATGCTCAGGGGTCTCAAGATCGCGAGTCTCGACCTCAAGACGTTCCGGGTCGAAGACAAGAAAGTGAACGAGAGAGTCCGCATGATCATTGATTTGGCCAACGACGAGAAGGCCAAGCTCGAGGAGAAGGCGGAAGAGCGGATCGACCGCGTGTTGCAGCCGGACGAGCTGCCGCCGGGCGTGATCCAGCTGGTGAAGGTTTACATGGCCGAGAAGCGCAAGATCTCGGTGGGCGACAAGATGGCCGGACGCCACGGCAACAAGGGTATCGTCGCCCGTATCGTTCCCGAGGAGGATATGCCGTTCCTCCCCGACGGCCGTCCGGTGGACATCGTCCTCAACCCGCTCGGCGTGCCGAGCCGCATGAACGTCGGCCAGATTCTCGAGACGCACTTGGGCTGGACCGCCAAGCTGCTCGGATTCTACGCCAAGACGCCGGTGTTCCAGGGCGCGCACGAGCGCGAGATCGGCTTGCTGCTCAAGCTCGCGGCCGTCACGTGGGTTCGTAACGCGCTCGATCTGAAGGCCCCGGGAGTCACGATCTCGGACGAAGAGATCCGCGGCATTCTCACGGATGTGAGCGCGGGCGGCAGCCACGACCGTGTCGAGCTGCTGGCCGACGCGACGATCGATGCGCTCGGTGCCCGCGGTGTCTCGGCGGAGACGCGTGATGTGTACAACCGCATCCGCGACTTCGTGTCGGCGGCAGCTCGTGAGCTCGCCGATCGCGATACGGCGGAAGTGGACAATCAGGTCGCCTTCCACAGCGAGGCTGCGGGAGACGAAGAGTACGAACCCGCGGCGCGGGCGCAGTACAAGGCGGCAGGGACCCAGATCGAGAGGAAGCGCAATACGGATCCCGCTTCAGTATTGGCGAGTCAGGAGCTGCCGGCACTCGCGGCCGCGCTCGGCAAGAAGTCGGATGTCGAAGTGGATGCGGCGGCTCTCGAGCTGATGCGTCTGGCCGGCATCTCGGCGGGTGGAAAGGTGAGACTGCGCGACGGCCGTACGGGCGAGACCTTCGCCAACCCGGTGACCGTCGGCGAGATCTACATGCTCAAGCTGTCGCACCTGGTGGACGACAAGATCCACGCGCGCAGCATCGGACCCTACTCCCTCGTCACGCAGCAGCCCCTGGCCGGCAAGGCGCAGTTCGGCGGCCAGCGGTTCGGAGAGATGGAAGTGTGGGCACTCGAGGCGTACGGCGCCGCGCATTGTCTGCAGGAGATTCTCACCGTCAAGTCGGACGACGTGAACGGACGCAGCAGGGTTTACGAGGCGATCGTGAAGGGGCAGAACCTTCCCGAGCCTGGAATCCCGGAGTCCTTCAACGTGCTCGTTCAGGAATTGAAGGCGCTCGGAATCCACGTCAGCATGGGCGCGAACGCGACCAGCGGTTACGGCCTGGGCAA
>JANMTG010000318.1:0-4431 GCA_031390205.1 Gemmatimonadota bacterium | reverse complement strand
CAGCTCCGTCAGCACGACTCAGGGCGAATACCGAGGGCGCGCGATGAACTCAGCCGGCGCCGAGCTCATCGTGCTGTCGCGCGAGGGCGACGGCTGGAAGATTCGCGCGATCCACTGGTCGTCGCGCACCAGGCGGTAACCGCAGTTAACAGACTCGGCGGGCGAGCCCGCCGACGGGGCGCGCCAACGGCGATCAGGAAGTCACGTCCCGCGTCCAACAAGACATTGACATACCCACTGGGGGTATGCTAGACTATACCCAGCCAGGGTATATGCTCCTAACCATCAATTGCCAGTCGCGACAACGGACTCCGGAGAACAAGACAATGGAACGCGTGACGATGAAGATCGATGGCATGACCTCCGAGGGGCGCATCACGCAGGCGATCGAAGATCAGGGCTATGCGGTCGCAGCGACCACGCGCTGAACCACGGCCGCGGAATCGAGAGGCGGGAGACAACGATGAGCGGCACGGAATGGCTGGTAGTGGTCGGTGGGATCGCGGCCATCGCCTGGGTGAACTGGTACTTTCTTTTCGCCGAGCGGGGCACGGGCCCAGTCGGCGGATCGCCGGGTGAGAAGGAGGAGGGATGACCGCCAGCCCGCGCACGGCTGACCGTGCAATACAGCCAAACCAAGGCGCCAACGGCAACGGCGCGCGGGAAAAGATCCGCATCCCGGTGTCGGGGATGACATGCGCCGCCTGCCAGTCCCGGGTGCAGCGCGCCCTCCAGCAGCAGGAAGGAGTGGACGACGCATCGGTCAACCTCATGATGAAGAGCGCGACCGTCACGTACGATCCGTCGGCGATCACTCCTGAGCGCCTCGTCGAGACCATTCGCGATACGGGCTATGGAGCCCAGCTCGCCTCGCCCGACCAGACGGCGTTCGAGGAGCAGGAATCGCGCGACCGCGTCCAGGAGGAGGAGTTCAAGGAGCTCCGCCTCAAGGCGATCGTGAGCGCGATCGCTGGCGTCATCGCCATGGTCTTCGCGATGCCGCTCATGGCTGGCGGGGAGCACGGACCGCGTGGCCCGGTCGCCGACCCTTTCATGCGCTGGATGATGGACTCGCTTACGCCGGGGCTCCGCACGATCGCGCCCTGGCTGTACGCGATTCCGTCCGGCGTAATCTCCTATGCGCTCCTCGTCGCAACACTCGGAGTCATGCTCTGGGCGGGCCGGCACTTCTATACGCGGGCCTGGGCGGCGTTCAGACATCACTCCGCGGACATGAACACTCTGGTGGCGATCGGAACGGGCGCCGCGTTCCTCTACTCGGTCTTCGCAACAGTCGCTCCCGGATTCTTCCTGAGCCGCGGTGTAGCGCCCGACGTGTATTACGAGGCGGTGATTATCATCATTGCGCTGATCCTCACCGGCAGTTCATTCGAAGCTCGAGCAAAAAAACAGACGTCGGCCGCGCTGCGAGCGCTTGTCAATCTTCAGCCGAAGACAGCCCGGGTGCTGCGTGGCGAGGAAGAGATCGACGTGCCGGTCGAGGCCGTCGCGACGGGTGAAACCGTCGTCGTGCGTCCCGGCGAGCGCGTGCCGGTCGACGGCTCGGTTGTCTCCGGGCACAGCGCGGTCGATGAGTCAATGCTTACGGGAGAATCCCTCCCCGTCTCCAAGGCGCCCGGCGACCGGGTGATCGGGGGGACGATCAACCGTACGGGCGCATTCCGCCTCGCGGCCACGACGGTCGGCGCCGACAGTGTGCTCGCCCAGATCGTCAGGCTAATGCGCGACGCCCAGGGCTCGCGGGCCCCGATTCAGCGCCTCGCCGACCAGATCAGCGGGATCTTCGTGCCGATCGTGCTCTCGATTGCCATCGCGACATTCGTTGCCTGGTTTGTAACCGCCGAGACGGCGCCGGCGGTGCGCGCGTTCGCCGCGGCCGTGGCGGTGCTGATCATCGCATGCCCCTGCGCCATGGGGCTGGCGGTGCCAACCGCCGTCATGGTCAGTACGGGGAAGGGCGCGGAGCTTGGTGTGCTGATCAAGGGCGGCGAAGCGCTCCAGCGAGCAGGCGACATCCGCACCATCGTCCTCGACAAGACCGGAACGGTGACCGAGGGTCGACCGACCGTGACGGACTTTTTCGCTTCCTCCGGCACTTCCTTGGCAACCGAGGAGGACCTCCTCCGACTGGTCGCCTCGCTCGAGACGTCGAGCGAGCATCCACTGGCGGATGCAATTGTGCGTTACGCGAAGGACAAAGGGGTTCGCCTCTCGTCTCCCGATTCGTTCCAGTCACTCACGGGACGCGGGGCATCGGGCGTCGTCGATGGAGTCGCGCTCGCGGTCGGGAACGAGGCACTGATGGCGGACTACGCCGTCGATGTGGCGCCACTGCGGTCCATCACACAGCAGCTCGCCGGAGATGGAAAGACCCCCGTGTACGTCGCCGCCAATGGTGTGCTCGCCGGAGTGCTCGGCGTCGCTGATCCGATCAAGGAAACATCCCGCGAAGCGATCGTCCGGCTGCATCGGATGGGACTAGAGGTCGTCATGCTCACCGGCGACAACCGGCGGACCGCGGATGCGATCGCGCGTCAGGCGGGAATCGATCGCGTCGTGGCGGAGGTGATGCCGGACGGAAAGGTCTCCGAGATCAGGCGGCTGCAGGCTGAAGGCAAAGTCGTGGCCATGGTCGGCGATGGCATCAACGACGCGCCGGCACTGGCGCAGGCAGATGTCGGAATGGCGATGGGCACTGGAACCGATATCGCTGCCGAAGCGGCGGACATCGTGCTCATGCGCGGCGACCTGGGTTCAGCGGCGCAGGCGATCGAGCTTTCGCGCCGCACAATGCGGACGATGAAACAGAACCTGTTCTGGGCTTTCATCTACAACGTGATCGGAATTCCGATTGCGGCCGGAGCGCTGTACCCGACGCTTGGCCTGCTCCTGAGCCCGATTCTCGCCAGCGCCGCAATGGCATTCAGCTCGGTGAGCGTCGTCACGAACAGCTTGCGGCTCCGCGGCATACGCCTCACCTGATCTCGGTGCGAGTTTCCGGCCGACCACCCCTTACTGAACCCGATGCATGACAACGAAGACGAAACGCGGACCGCTGACGCTGGCACCAGGAACAAGTTGTGGCTGCGGGACGCATGGTGAGGCCGTCGGACGCAAGGCAGTCGCCGTAGACGCCGAGATCAAGGACGGCAATCTCAAGCGCCTGCGGCGGATCGAAGGCCAGGTCCGCGGCGTCGAAAGGATGGTCGAGGAGGACCGGTACTGCGCCGACATCATGACACAGATATCCGCCGTACAGGAGGCGCTGCGATCGGTCGGTCGGGAGCTAATGCGCAACCATCTCAAGCATTGCGCGACGACAGCGATCCGCTCCGGCGGCAGCGACGCCGACGCGATGTACGACGAGCTGCTCGACCTGATGCACAGATACAATCGATGAGAGGACCGGAGTACGCGGCGCACTCTGACGGTCGCCCCACCGCACGACAGCAGCGGCGTCCGCGGAACACAGGGATGACGACAAGCACACGGGACACAGCGTCGCAATGTTCCGGGACAGATTCTGGATCTCGCTCGCGCTCACGATCCCGACGCTGATCTGGGGCCACATGCTCCAGGGCGTCCTTGGTTACATGGCCCCGCACTTTCCCGGGTCCATGTACATCGCCCCGGCGTTCGGCACCGCCGTATTCACATACGGCGGAATGCCGTTCCTGCGGGGCGCGATCAAAGGAGCTGAGAGACAGGCTCCCCGGGATGGTGACGCTCATCGCGCTCGCGATCTCGGTGGCGTTCGCCTTCAGCGTCGTCGTCACGCTGGGGTATCGCGGAATGCCCCTCTGGGAAGAGCTCGCGACGCTCGTTACCATCATGCTCCTCGGACACTGGATCGAGATGCGGTCGATCTCCCAGGCGCAGGGTGCCCTGAAGGAGTTGGCGGAGCTGCTTCCGAACACCGCCGTGCGCATCATCGGGGACCGCACGGAGGAGGTGGCAATCGATCAATTGCGGGAGCAGGACGTGGTCTTTGTCCGTCCCGGGGCAGGGATTCCGCGCGGCCTCCACCGGTCCGATCCAGCGCATCAGCGCGGCGATGATTCCGAGGACGTACACAACGCCCACGCCTACGAGCAAGTTCTCCTTGATCGTGCGGTAGGCGCGCGCGGCGATCGCGCGCGCCTCGACGATCTTGCCGAGGTCGTCGGTCATGAGCGATGCCGGTACTTTCCAACCGCGAAGTGAAGCGGTGTGGGCGCGGTATTCCCACGCCCACTATCGCGACGTACATTGGACTCATGCGCCGCTCTCTCGCTTCGCGTATCGCTGCACTGGCGATCGCCGTGTTGGCCGGGATTTCCTCGCCCGGCCTGGCGTTCTTGCACGGGTACGCGCACGATGACACCAGCGATGTCGCTAACCACGACCGAGAACACCATCGCGCAGCTAGCC
>JANMTG010000309.1:0-1703 GCA_031390205.1 Gemmatimonadota bacterium | reverse complement strand
CGCCGTCGCGCGCCAGCACAATCGCATTCGATTTGACGCTCCCCACCGCGCGCCACGCGAACTTCAGGTCGCTGAGCTCCACCTCCGTGGGTTGGCGTTTGGTCACTGTTCGCCACTCCTCCGCCCCGCCGCCGCCGTCTCGTGCGGCACGCTCCTGGGCGAGAAATCCCCCGCGCACCCGCTTGTAATCCAGCGCATGCTCGCGCCACTGCGCGCGGCCTTCCAGCACCCGCAGATTTTGCTTCCGGCCCAGGATCTCGAGGGCGCCGTCGCTGAACCCCGGAGCCACCACACACTCGACGAACACGCTCGATACCGCTGCCGCCGTCTCGTCATCTACCGGCACCGTAAACGAGATTACCGACCCGAAAGCGGAGACGGGATCGCACGCCAGTGCTTTCCGGTACGCCTCGAGCGCACTTGCAGCGGTCGCCAGGCCACAGGGCGTGGTGTGCTTGACGATCGCGCAGCACGTCTCGCTGGCAAACGGATCCGACGCGAACAACGCTCCCTCCAGGTCGAGAAGGTTGTTGAACGAAAGCTCCTTCCCGCCCTTCTGGGTGAGAGCTCCAATTCCTTCGCCGGGTCGCTCGACATAGAAGGCGGCCCGCTGACCGGGATTCTCGCCGTACCGGAGTGTCGCCGCCCGCTCGAGCGAGAGCGCAATACGGTCCGGAAAAGTCTCCTCGCGCGCGCAACTGAACCAGTAGGCGATGGCGGCGTCGTAAGCCGCGGTGCGCGCAAAGACTTTCTCTGCCAGCACTCGGCGCAGATCCACATCGTCGTCCTTTGCTTCGAGCGATGCCAGCACTCGGCCGTAATCGGCGGGATCAACGACGACCGTGACGGCCGAAAAGTTCTTGGCCGCCGAGCGAAGCATGGATGGACCGCCGATGTCTATCTGCTCGATGATCGCCTCGCTCGTCTTGTCGGCGCGAGCCGCGGTGTCCTCGAACGGGTAGAGGTTCACTGCCACGAGGTCTATCGGCGCGATGCCTTGCTCGGTGAGCGCCGCCATATGAGCGGGGAGATCGCGGCGCGCCAGCAGCCCGGCGTGGACCGCGGGATGGAGAGTCTTCACACGTCCATCCAGCATTTCGGGGAACTGAGTTACATCACTCACTTCGCGGACTGGGAGTCCGGCGGCGCGCAGCGCTTTAGCGGTTCCTCCGGTTGACACCAGAGTCCAGCCGAGGCCGGTGAGGCCGCGGGCGAAATCCACGAGCCCGGTCTTGTCCGAGACGGAGAGCAGTGCGGTCGGCATCAGGACGACGCGATGAAAACGGAGAGCAGTACGGTCGGCATCAGGACACCCGGTTGAAGCCGCGTTGGTGCAGCGCCGCCACCATCTCGACCGCGCGCGGATACACGATGTGCTCCACCTGAAGAACGCGCGCGGCGAGTGACTCAGCGTCGTCGCCCGCCAGAACCGGAACGATCCATTGGGCGACTATGGGTCCGCTGTCGTACTTGTCCCCGACGAGGTGGACCGTCACGCCGGTCTCCTTTACCTTGGCGGCCAACACGGCCTCGTGCACCCGCGCGCCATACATGCCTTCGCCGCCAAACGCGGGAAGCAGTGCGGGATGGACGTTCACAATGCGCCCGGCGAACGCCTCGATTACGCTCGACGGGATGCGCTTCATATAGCCGGCAAGAATCACCAGGTCGATGCGGAATTTGCGCAGTAGCGAGAGGAGCTC
>JANMTG010000347.1:0-2333 GCA_031390205.1 Gemmatimonadota bacterium | reverse complement strand
GGAGACGGGCGAGTGCCAGCGAAGCTGGCGCGAGCGTAGTTCGGCTCCGCCCGAGCTCGCGTACTCGTGTTGCGGGACCCCCTCCGACGCACCGGCGAAGGTGCAAAAGTCAGGGGAGAAACCGCACAAGCCGACAGGCAAGCGGGGGCGCATGGAAGAGATGGCGCTCTACACTGTCGAGAACGGAAAAATCGTCCGGGAGCACTTCTTCTACAACCCGGCCTCAGCCTGACCGTCACGGGGCGAGCGTCGCGCGTCGCCTGATGGCTCGCAGCCACATCCGTCGGATGAGCGCGCTTCCCGGATAGATGATTCGCCAGTACATCGCGAATCCCCGGCGGGCGGCAGGACTGTTGGCGAACACACGGGTCTCGGTCGATACGGTCGATCCACCCGAAGCACTCGGAGTGACGAGGAAGTTCAACGCCGCAACCGCAAAGCCGGGCGGCAGCGGCTTGCGAAAGACATCTTCTCGCCGGCGGTAACCGCCTTCATCGCCTCGAAGGCGCGAGCGGGCGGCGCCGCGATCTCGATCGTGTGAATCTCGTTGAATTGCCAGACTGGCATGAACTCGTCCAAATGAGTCTCGATACGACTGATGCGCGACTCCCGTGAAGGGAGCATCAGGCTGCTACTTGCCTTCGAACTTGAAAGAAACCTTGACCTTCGCCCGATAGCTCTCGACCTTGCCCTTGTTGAGCACCATGTCGAGTTGCGAGACCTCCGCCACGCGCAGATCGCGCAACGTCTTCGCGGCTCGGTTGACCGCCGCCGCCGCTGCTTTCTCCCAGGATTCGGTACTGGTCCCGACCAGCTCGATCACTTTGTAGACGCTTTCCGCCATTTGAATCTCCTCTTCAGCTTGGGGTTCTGGTGCTCAATGCCGTTGAAATGGCTACCTAGAGTGCGACGGTCATTGCATCCTTGCAAGTATGGAGAACGTTTCGCTTCGGTGAGGGGCAAGTGACTGGCACGGAAACGCTCCCCGCCGAATGGCGAGTCGCCGTCGGCGGAGAGGAGACCACCGCGATCTTTGAACCGCCGACCGTGGCAGCCGACCATGGAGTCGTCTTCGTCTGTGCCCATGGCGCCGGCGGCAGCATGCACGATCGCGGCATGACTCAGACGGCCCAAACGCTTCGCCCACGTGGCTTGGGCGTCGTCCGCTTCAACTTTCTCTACAAGGAAAAGAAATCCGGCCGCCCCGATCCGATGCCACGCCTCAAGGAGTGCATTGCGGCCGTGGTGTCACGCACGCGCGAGGAGATCGCGCCGAGAATACTGATCATCGGTGGTCGGTCCATGGGAGGAAGAGCCGCGTCGATGCTCGCCGCCGACGGATTTGGTTGTGATGGGTTATTTCTCCTTTCCTATCCCCTGCACCCGGCCGGACAGCCGGAAAACCTGCGCGACGCCCATCTCGCGGCGATCGGGGTTCCCGTTCTCTGCATCAACGGCACGCGCGACGCTCTCTGCACCCGTCAGCTCATGGAGGCCGCGTTGAAAAACGTGACGACGCAATGGCAGCTGCACTGGGTGGAGGGAGCCGATCACAGCTTCCACGTGTTAAAGTCGTCCGGGAGAACTGATGCGGACGTCATGAACGAAATCGGGGATCTCGCGCAAGAGTGGGTGACACGCTGGCCCTCCGGTTGGTTCAGGCACAAAAAATAAGAGGGACCCGTTTTGGGCCCCTCTTACTTTTCACGACCTAAAGCGAGCTTAGGCGATGGTGGACATCGAGTCGTAGCGGAACGTCTCGACCGTCGGCTTGCCGGACATCACCGTACGAAGCTTCTTGTCCAGTTGCGGATAAGTCGTGGATTCGTACTTACGTGCCGAATCCATGTTGTTCCAGACGCTGATGGCGAGGACGTGCTGATCCTGCACCAGCAACAGCTCGTCCTTGAAGCCGTCCTGCTTCTTCAGGGTCGGGAGCACTTCGTTTCTGAACAGCGTCTGGAACTCTTCGTTTTTATTCGTCGCGATGTCAAATCGAACGCTGCGCGCGATCTGACCGTTATTGATCTTCTGCATTTTAGAATATCTCCAACACCCCGTCGAATTTTACCGGACCCCTGCGGGCGAGGATTTAACCGCAGGCCGGGCAGCGCCGATGGAATCAACTCTGGCGCCCAATCTGTCTCAAATCGTATAGCGGAGTATAACGCATTCGGTGTCCTAAGTGTCGATTTCACAACAATTTACCGTAAGTGGCGCGGGCCACGGAGTTTACCTGATGAGGTCGTTTTCCCGATGCGGTTTAGGGCGCTCTAACGCCGGAGAAGAGCCCAGGTACAGATTCAGCCGTCGACCCGCAAACTCGTGAGGGC
>JANMTG010000091.1:0-2379 GCA_031390205.1 Gemmatimonadota bacterium | reverse complement strand
GCGACGAAGCTCGTGCTCAATACGATCACCACCGGGGCGATGATCAGACTGGGGAAGACCTACGGAAATCTGATGGTCGACTTGCGGGCGACGAACAACAAGCTCGTGGACCGCAGCCGTCGGATCGTGATGGAGGTGTGCGGAGTTTCCAGGGACGAGGCCACGAAGCTTCTGCAGGCGGCGGGGAAGAGCGTAAAGCTCGCCATCGTGATGCACAAGAAGGGCATATCGCGCGACGATGCGGAGCGACTTCTCGCCGCCAATGGTGGCGTGATACGCCGGGTGACCGCCGACCCGCCTCCGCCGATCAAAGAGCGGTAGGTGTCATCCGGCGTCGTAGTCGGACTCATGTCGGGAACATCGCTCGACGGAATCAGCGCGGCGGTGGCGAGGTTCAAGTCGAACAGCGATTCTCAAACGGCGAAGCTCGAAGTCGATCTCCTCGCCTACACGTCGCGGTCGTACACATCTGCTCAGCGCGAGCGACTCGCGACGGCTCTCTCCGGCGGTACCCCCGCGGAATACTGCCGTCTCAATTTCGACCTCGGAGGCTGGCTGGCCGAGGCAGCCATCGAGGTGATCGCCGAAGCGGGCGTCGCGCGAGAAGACATCATGGCGATCGCCTCACACGGGCAAACCATCTGGCACGAGCCGGGTCACTCGACGTGGCAGTCGGGCGAAGCCGCGGTGATCGCCGAAAGACTTGGCATCGATGTAGTCAGCGACCTTCGCGTGCGCGATGTAGCGGCGGGTGGACAGGGCGCGCCGCTGGTCCCCATCGCCGACGCCATGCTGTTCTCCTCCGACTCCGAGTGGCGCGGCCTCCAGAATCTCGGAGGAATCGGCAACGTGACGGTGGTGCCACCAAACGGCCAGCTCGAATCAGTGCGCGCGTTCGACACCGGGCCCGGCGTGGGGGTGATTGACGGCGTAACGCGCGCGCTCCGCCCCGACCTTCCCTTCGACGTCGATGGCAAACTCGCCGGAGCCGGCCGGCCCAACACGGAGATAGTCGCCGATCTTCTCGCCGCGCCCTACTTCGCATCTCCGCCGCCAAAATCCACGGGCCGGGAGCTGTTCGACAAAGCCTACGTCGAGAATCTGATCGCCCGCTGCCGGCGCGAACGCGCGCGGGACGAAGACATCATCGCTACCGCGGTCGAGCTCACCGCCCAGAGTGTAGCCGATGCCTACCGTCGCTTCATTCCAGAGCCGATAACCCAAGTCCTCGTGTCGGGTGGCGGCGCGCGGAATCCAGTGCTGTTTGCGGCGATAGCCAGCGCCGCTCGGCCGCTGGCCATCAGACAGTTCGGCGACGTCTACTTCGATGGTGAGGCAAAAGAGGCCGTGGCCTTTGCATTGCTAGGATTTCTCCACGTGACAAAGCGCACGGCGAACGTTCCAGCCGCGACGGGAGCGCGCGGCCACCGCATCCTCGGTAAGCTCACTCCGGCGTGAACGAAGCGATATCGGCAGGGCGTGAGTCCGGCAGTTCCCCCAAGAGGAGAGGTGTCGCATGAGCGAGACAGTCAAAGCATCGCCGTTACGCATCTTCGGCCAGCCGAAGATGGCGGTTCTCCTTGCCCTGGGGTTCTCATCGGGATTACCGCTCTTTCTCACCAGCCGGACGCTGCAGGCGTGGATGACAACAGCCGACGTCGACCTGACGACGATCGGGTTGTTCAGCATGGTCGCGCTTCCGTACTCGCTCAAGTTTCTGTGGGCTCCCATTCTCGACCGCTACGTACCGCCATTTCTCGGGCGACGGCGGGGATGGCTGGTGATCACCCAGACGCTGCTGTTGCTGTTGATCGCGGCGATGTCTTTCCACAACCCGCGACTGGGGCTCCAGGCGCTCGCGATCAATGCACTGCTCCTGGCGTTTTTCAGCGCGACTCAGGATATCGCGGTCGATGCATACCGCGCCGACATCCTGCACGAGCGCGAGATGGGCGCCGGTGCGGGGGCGTACGTAATCGGATATCGCATCGCGTTGATCGTCGTCGGCTCGCTAGCGCTGGTACTCGCCGACCGGATGCCCTGGCCCGCGGTGTACCTGCTCCTGTCCGTTCTGATGCTGGTCGGAATCGTCACCACGTTCTTCGCACCCGAGCCCGTGTTAGCCGATGCGCCTCCGCAATCGCTCGGCGAAGCAGTCGCCCTTCCGTTCAAGGAGTTTTTTCAACGACGCGGAGCGCTGTCCGGCGCAATTGTCCTGCTCTTTATCGTGTTCTACAAGTACGCCGACGGGCTGGCAAACAACATGGCGACTCCGTTCCTGCTGCAAACGGGATTCACCCAGACGGAAATTGGTGTCGTGCTCGGCGGCGCGGGAATATTCGCGACGATCGTCGGGGTTGTGGCGGCGGGCTGGTTCAT
>JANMTG010000231.1:0-1848 GCA_031390205.1 Gemmatimonadota bacterium | reverse complement strand
GCCGAGGGACTGAGCGATCGACAGCGCACCCGCGGCTTCACGGCGGAGCTCGTTTCGCGAGGCAAACTCGTAGGAGATCTCCGGAGTGATCTCGAGCGTCCGCCCGGCAGCACCAGGTCCACTCAACTGAACGCCGATGTTTCCACCGGCAAGCATGTCGTTTGCGCTCTCCATGCCGCTGTATCGCCCGCTAACGGCGACGTCTGCCGACGGAGAAGCAAGCTCCCCCCGCTGGCCCGGCGATAGGAGGAAGACATTATGGTCGTACTGGAGAGCAGCTTTCGACTGAACGTCAGCGCTCCATTTGGCAGCTTTGGAGGCTTTCGGAGCCTTGGCCGCACGCGTGGCTGACAGTGAATCGACGGACTGTGCGGAGAGCGGCGCTGACACTGTGAACACAGCAAGGAGCAATACGGCCGCGCTGCGCGCGGTCCCGACGGGGCTAACAAGTTGTATCACTTCAAGCTCCTGATGAGGCGACTGAAAGGATGATTCCCAGGGTGCGAGCGGTTGAGTCACGCTCGACTGGAATTGACGACTCGGAAGCGGTTGCGGTCACGCTTTTCGCTCCCGACGATCTTCCGGAAATCAGCCCCGTCTGAACAGGGAGCTGAGCACTCCTCCGGTCACGCCACGCTGCCGGTTCACCAGACGCAGCTGCTCCAGCTCCCCGCTGTCGAGCCAGACGCCGCTGCACTTCGGACACGTGTCGAGCTTCACGTGATCGGCTTCCGTCTCCACCAGCTCGACACCGCAGCGCGGACACTTGAGCTGCGCTTGCTTCTGCTCCGCCTTGCTGCGGTCGGCGTCGAGCTTCGCGCGCATCTCCTTAATGAGATCCGCATTCTGCCTGGCGAAATACTCGTCCTCGTTTCTGCTTGGCTTCTCGTCAATCGGCATGATGGCGTTGTGGTTACGCCTGAAATATATCAGCCACCGCGCGCCTGCGGAGCGTTTTCCGATGGCGCACTTGCCAGTTACTGAAGCGACAGGTATGAGATAAAGCGAATGGATCAATTCGTCACGATAACCGCGCTCGTCGGCATCGTCATCATCGTTGCCTCGCTCCTGTCCGGCGCCATTGAGCGGACCGCGGTTCCCCTCGTCGCTGTCTTCCTCGCGCTCGGTGCCGCGCTCGGCCCGTGGGGATTCGGGCTGGTCGAGATCGGGTTTGCCTCGCCGGAGCTGAGAGTACTGGCGACGCTCGCGCTGGCGCTCGTGCTCTTCAGCGACGCCGTCACCATCGACACCGGCGAGGTGCGGACGCGGAAGCGTCTTGCCTGGCTCGTGCTCGGCCCCGGCACTCTCGTTCCCGCCGCCCTGATCGCTCTCGCCGCGTGGCTCCTGCTCGGTGTTTCGCCCGCCGCCGCCGCGATACTCGGGGCCGCGCTCGCGTCGACCGATCCGGTTCTGCTGCGCACGATGCTCCGCTCCCGAGCGCTCTCGCCCGCGCCGCGCATCGCGCTGAGAATGGAGTCGGGGATGAACGACGTGGTGCTTCTCCCCATCGTCGTCATCAGCATGCTGCTGCTGGACAGCGGGCCGTTAGCTCCCGCGCTTACTTCCATGGAACTCGGACGACACCTGATCGGACTGTTTCTGCTCGGTCCCGCGCTCGGCGCCGCGGTCGGTTACGTCGGAATCGTCGTGCTTGGACGAATACGAGACCGCGTCGGAGTACGGCGCGACTACGAATCGATGTACGCGCTCGGCCTCGCCTTCACCGGCTACGCGGCGGCGGAAGCGGTGGGAGGCAGCGGATTTCTCGCCGCTTTCGCCGCCGGGTTCATGGTGGCGTCGCAGGACGTAGAACTGTGCGACTGCTTCCTCGAGTACGGCGAGGCGACG
>JANMTG010000185.1:0-5025 GCA_031390205.1 Gemmatimonadota bacterium | reverse complement strand
TGCTCGGCGCGTCTCGGTTCGGCCGGCCCTGTGCGTCGATGAAATTGACGAACTCACCGTCGCCCTGCTCCATCACGACCACGAAGGCGAGCAGCCCCAGCGCCTCGTCACGCGCGCGCGCGTTGCCTGTCGTTTCATACGCGCGCAGGTACACCACCGCCGCGCGCGCCGCGTCGTCGAGGCTCGCGATCCCCTCGTATCCGTCGCGCGCTGGGGAGCCGGTCGGGCGATAGTCTGGCGCCTCCGCGTAGAGCGCGACGACGCGCACCGGTCAGCCTTTCACCACGGCGTCGAGGCCGAGGTGCTGTAGATAATCCAGACGGATGGCCAACGGCGCCGGTCCCGGAGGGGAGGCGAGGGTTTCAGGCTGGCGACCGCAACCGACGAGGAGGTGGGCGACCAGAAACAAGCTTATTCGGTAATTTCTGCGAATAAGGAGTGTTAACTGCAGGAAACTGCCAGGCTGCCAGCGGCCCGCTGCAAGCCGCCTGCTCCCCGCCAACGACGTCGAGACGGTCGCCGCGCGCATGATCACAACGGCACGCCGCCCTGTCTCAGTCTGATTGCCTCGGCGAGCGACTCAATGAGATCGCGTTTCCGCACGCGCGCGGCGGCTACCGATACGTCGGCGGCGCCGTAGTAAACCAGGAGATCGTCGCCTCTCTCGACGAGTCCCTGCGGAAACACCACTCGGACCCCCGTTCTGAAATTGGCCGGGTCGACCTGGGGAATCGCGCCGTGCTCGATCTCATACGGCGCTTCGGGCGTGAGCGCGGGCGCGTCCGACACGTAGAGCACCGTCTCCGGCTTTTTGAGGTCGAGCACGCACCATCCCATCGAATAGACGTTGCCCTCCTCGATCGAAGTGGCGCCGTGAAAGGGAAGGAGCCAGCCGATGCTGGTGCGAATCGGCGGCGCGCCGGCGCCGACGCGGGAGCTGCGCCACGTCCCCGGACGGGGGCCAACCAGCGGCACACCAGTCGCCGGACCACCCCATTCCGATTCGAGCGAGGACACCCTTATGCACACGATGCGCGGCATCGGGCGGTGAAGAATCACGTATTGACCATCGATCTTCTCGGGGAACACCACGCAGTTCTTGTTCTCACCGTCGAGGCGAGGTCCATGGCGCTGGTAGCGCTCCGGGGCGAGGAGATCATCGGTCGTGATCAGGCAGACGCGCGGACCAGCGGGTGAATATCCGGTATAGGTGATGGCGTAGCGGCGCTCATCGCCGAGCCAGGTAACGCGGGCATCTTCGACGCCCCATTCCTCGTACGGCTCCTGGCGCGTGATCGCCGCGCGGTCCCATATCTCATCTATCCGCACGCCGTCCGATGACAGCGCGATCGCAATGGACGACCGGCGGGTATCCGCCTCGAATACGCGAACGAGCAGCACCACTCTGTCGGTGGCGCGATGGACGGTTGCTCCAGGATTGAACGATCCGGTCGCTCGAGTGAAAGGGATCTGCGAAGGTCGGACCAGCGGGTTTGTCGCGAGACGCTCGAGTTGCGCAATCACGAATGCTCCCGAGAGACCCAGTTGGCGTAGAGCCGCTCGAAGTTGGCCCGAGGCGCGCGGTAGTATTCGTCGGCGGTCACGTCCAGCACTCGGGGGGGCGGCACTGTCGCCCCCACTTGCGAACCAGAGCGCGCGTCGGCATCGCGGCGCTTCCTGAAATTCCGGAACACCTGGGCGGCGGGCTTCTCGCTCCCGTCCGAGCGCACCAGTCCGAACGTGCGTTCCCGTACCGCGGTCGCCAATGGTGGCCGATCGAACAGTCGGGAGTCGTAGTCGCTGTAGCACCAGGCGTACGCGCCAGCCGCGCCGGTGCTCACCAATCGCTGCAGGACCGCTTCGTAGTACGCCGCCGCCTCTTCCTCAGACGCCAGGTACTGACGCAACGGCCGTCCCAGAAAATCGTCGGTAATCGTCTGTCCGGGAGCTCCCGGCGGAGCGGTGCACAGGCCGAACTCCTGCATGAGCGGACGACGGCCGCGTCCCGCCAGCTCGGCCGTCAGCGCGCAGGAGAACGGCACCAGCTCCGGATCGAGAAACGAGCGAGCGACGTCGCTATAGAGCGGGTACGCGTGCATCAGGTCCTCGTCGGCGACCTCGCCTATATCGTCCACGCGCATGTAGTTCTCCGTCGTCAGTGACGGAAGGTGCGCGCCGATCTGAATCGGCGTACCGGGAGCGGCGCGTCTTACCGTGTTCGCCAGTAGCGACGCCCAGAGCCACCCCGCATGTCTCGTACTAGGCCGTTGGGCATCGTCGATCTCGTTTGCCAAATCGAACGCGCGTATCGCCTGGTCTCCCGTCAGAGCGCGTGCGCACGTCTCGACCAGCAGCGACTGCGAGCGCAGGATCGCCGGATCCGAAAACAGGTCGGCGGGCCGGCCCTGTGCATCCAGCATCCAGGGCGGCCACCAGAATTTACCGCTCATGTTTATGACGACGAGCGTGGGCACGACTTTCAGCCCGGCATCCTTCGCCGCCCGCGCCACCTCCACGAGCTTGGCGACCATGTCGGCGGCGACAGTAAGCGGCTCAGGGAGAAAATCCTGCGCCATCGTAAACACGCGCACGACATCGAATCCGAGTGCGGAGATCTGGGCCATCTCGTCCCGCACCTCGACCATGTCGAGCTCGCGCCACATGTACATCGCGCTCCGGCGCGGCCAGTAGTTGATTCCCAGCTCGAAGGTCACGGCTCCGAGAGCCCCGCCAGGATCTCCGCGAGTGAAAGGTCCGCGACGGCCATGACGGCATCGGCGCCGCCGTAATAGATGCGCACGAGGTCACCATCGGTGAGCAGGCCGCAGGTGAACACCACTTCTCCGAAGAACCCCTCGCGCTCGTAGGCCGCTTCTGGTTTGAGGATCGGCTCGCGAGAGCGCGCCAGCACCTTGCCCGGGTCGTGGAGATCGAGCAGCAGAGCGCCCAGGGAGTACGCCGCCGGCGAGCTCGTCACACCGTGATAGACCGCGAGCCACGCATCGCGATTGCCGGCGCGCACGCGGAAAGGAACCGCGCCTCCACCGATCTTCACATCGTCCCATTCGCCCGGTCGAGCGGTAGCTACGAGGCGGTGGTTGCCCCACGAGATCAAGTCCGGGGACGAGGCGACCCAGATCGAAGGCTGCCCCAAACCTTCCGGCATCGGGCGGTGCAGCGCGACGTAACGACCGCCGATCTTCTTGGGGAAAATCGTCACGTCGCGGTTGGGCGGAGGGAAAATCACGCCGTGCCTCTCGAACGTCCTGAAGTCCTTGGTAGAGGCCAGCGCCGTGGTGATGCCGTGCTGGGACACGGCGGTATAATTGATCCAGAAGGTGCCGTCCAGAAAGGTGATCCGTGGATCCTCGATCCCGAACGCCTCGTACTGGGTGGCCGGTGAGAGAGCGGGCGTGCCTTCAACCTCGAAGTGGATGCCGTCGCGGGCGCGGGCGACGCGAAGGTGCGACATCGAGGTGAGCCAGGTGCTCCCTTCGGCAATTACCACTCGGGGATCGCTTGCATCCAGCCCTTTGGTGTCCGCCATCCACTGCTTGATCTCAACGCGGCGGGTATCGGCGTTGTAGAGCGGCGCGGAGACGACGCCCGGCGTGAGCTTTCGCGGAGCCTCGGAGACACGCAGCAAGAGGAGGGTGTCGCCCTCAAATCGTGTCACTGCGGCGTTGAAGACCCCCACCACCTCCATGTCCTGCCGGGAAGGGAGGACCATGCCGGGGGTGATGATCGGATTTTCCGGAGCGCGGACGGCGGTCACCGGGACAAGCGTAGCGCGGCGGGGGGCGTGGGGGCAAACGCGCGGGGCCGAGGGTTCGGCGGCCGAAGGTTCGAGGCAAGGGAGGGCCAGACCCAGTCATTCACACGCGACAGAGCGCCAGCGCTTCCGCCAGTGACGTGCGCGGGTCTCGCGTGGGAATGAACTCCTGCGCGACATACCCCGAGAACCCCGTTTCCGCGATGGCGCGCATGATGGCCGGATAGTGCAGCTCCTGAGATCCATCTATCTCGTGGCGCCCGGGCACTCCGGCAGTGTGATAATGCCCGATGTGCCTGTGATTGTCTCGGATCGTGCGGATGACATCGCCTTCCATTATCTGCATGTGGTAGATGTCATAGAGCAACTTGAATCGCTCGGAGCCGATCCGCTTGACTAGCGCCACGCCCCACGCGGTGCGATCGCACTGATAGTCGGGGTGATCCACCCTGGAGTTGAGGAGCTCCATGCAGATTCCCACGCCGTGCCGGTCGGCGGCGGGGAGGAGGGCGCCAATTCCGCGCGCACACGCCGCGAGTCCTTCGTCATCACTCTGTCCATCGCGATTCCCCGAGAAGCAGATCAGGTTGGGAATTCCGGCCGCCGCCGCGAGTGGAATGGTCCGCTCGTAGGCGGGAACGAGCCAGGCGTGGTGCTCGACCCGGTTGAATCCGCGGGTGAGGCGAGTGCGAGGGTCCGGAACGGTCGCGTATCCCATCGCGCAGGTCAAACCGTGGCGGCGGGCGACAGCCCACTCGTCGGGTTCGAGCAGCTCTACGGAGTCGAGCCCCAGGTCTCGCGCCATCCGCGCCAGCTCATCGACGGTCAGCTTGCCGTATGGCCACCGGCAAACCGAATGTCTGAACGACGCCGTTGCCCGCACCGCGTCGGGCGGGGCAGCGCGCGCGATCCCGGTTGGAATGAGGGCGGCGATTCCCGCGCCCCCTGCTGCCGCCGCTGTTGCCGTTGCCGCGCGCCGAAGAGCTTCGCGTCGAGTTATTTCCCTGGTCATGCATCCCTCCGCTGACTTGGCGCGGTGGACCTCGTGTGGTCAACCTATTGTGGCCGCGACCCCAGGCGCTGTCAATGCTCGTGGTATCCCGGGCGTTGCATCTTCTGAGATTGTTGTGCTGGGTCGTCGGAGGGGTCCTGCTGCGCGAGTACGCTCGCCGCGCCCGCAAGCGGGCACCCGGGAGCCCTGAACGCTCCATCGCGCTCCGCGCTCCGGAGCAGGTCTCCAGGTCGCTCGCTGA
>JANMTG010000142.1:0-4232 GCA_031390205.1 Gemmatimonadota bacterium | reverse complement strand
GCGGCCGCGACGATGAGAGGCCGGTGAGCACGGAGCCCGAGACGTCGCGCAATGTGCGGAACCACTAGCCCGACGAATCCGATCAGGCCGGCCGCTGCCACCGTTGCAGCGGCGAGAAGGGCCGCGAGCAAAAACACACGCCTGCCGGATCGCTCAGCATCGACGCCGAGTGAGGCGGCGGTGTCCTCGCCGAGCGAGAGGACATCGATCTCGCGCGCCCAATAGACCAGCGCGCCTCCGGCCGTCAGGATGCTCGCTGCCAGCCACGCCACACGCGTCCAGGTGGCATCGGCGGCCGAGCCCATCATCCACCACAACGCGCCGCGCACGGTGTTCGGCTCCGCGCTCGCCAGCGCCACCATTATCGCCGCGTTGGCGAACGCGCCAACGATCACACCGGCGATCAGGAGTGTCCTTACATCCGCGCGCACGCTGCGGCCGCCTACGCGGGCAACGGCGAGCGCGACGAAGACAGCGGAGATTCCTCCCAGGAAAGCTGCCAACGTGATGATCGCGTCGCTGGCGACTCCAAACGCGAATGCGATCACCGCCCCTACCGCCGCGCCGCCGGATACGCCGAGCAGATACGGCTCCGCCAGCGGATTCCTGAGGGCGCCCTGCAGCGCCGCTCCGCTCGCGCCGAGGCCGGCACCCACCAGTGCGCCCAGCAGAACGCGCGGCAGTCTCAGGTCGCGCACTATCGCGATCGCGGTCTCGTCGCCGCCCCCGCCGAGCGCATCGATCACAGCCACAACCGAGAGTGATACCGCTCCCCTCGCGACGGCGATCACCGCTGTCACGACGAGCGCTCCGACGAGCGCGACCCAGTACCACCCGCGAAAGCGCGTCAGCGGACGACTCCCGGATGGAACAGGTGCGCCAGCGACACCGCCGCCTCTCCAAGCCGTACCGATGGTCGCGCCACGAGAAGCGTATCGACGATAAGGACTTTTCCATCGCGCGCGGCGCGAACGATTTTCCAGCGGGGGTCGCTGGCGATCTGTGAGGCGCCGACCGGGCCAGCGAGAATGAAGTCGGGATTCCGCTTCGCCACGTCTTCGAGGGAGATCGATTTCGATGGCCCCTCGATGTCGGCGTACACGTTTCGCGCGCCGGCGATGTCCACCAGCTCATTCAGAAAGCTTCCGCCACCGATCGTGATGAGCGGCGCATCCCACACGTGCCAGAAAACAGCGGGACGTCGAAGGTCGGCGGTGGCCGATCGGACGCGCTCGAGACTTCTATTAACCGAATCGGTGACGACCCTCGCGCGCGCAGAATCGCCGAGAATCTCGCCAAGAAGCACCGTGGCTCGGTAGAAATCCGAGATGTGATCGATCTTGAGCGAAAGCGTGTTGACGCCCGCCGCGCGGAGGCGTCCCGCGGCGCCGCGGTTGTCCTCGCTGGCGTAAAGGACGACGAGGTCGGGCCGCGTTCCCAGGACGGCCTCGACGTTTGGCCGAAGGCCATCACCCAGGGGAGGTATTAATCGCGCGGAGTCCGGCCACAGATCGTACTTCGTGCGTCCGACCAGCCGTGATCCGGCGCCGAGCGTAAAGAGAATTTCCGTCGTCGCGGGGTTGAGCGAGACAATGCGCGCCGGGATTTTTCCCACCCGGACCGAGTCCCCGAAATCGTCCTCGCCCGCGAGTGATTCGCTGCGCGACGGATTGCACCCCGCCAGCACCAACGCGATGGCGAGACTGAAGCGGATGGATCGTCTGACGAAAATCAAAAGCGGGCCCTCCCCCAGTGGGAATGCCCGCAACGCACACGCGTCCAAAAAGACGCCTGTCCGCCACCAGCCCCTCCCCCGAGGTTCTGTGAAAGTGGCGCGGACGAAAGTCGTCTCCTGGCTTCGGGCCTCCGCACTCACCTTCCCGGCCGCGTGGCCAGTGGTGCTACGAGTGCGTGTTTTTCTGCCCGTTACAGTGGCGGGGCCGCACCGGCATCACACCGGTTTCCGTGGCTCCCGTCCGCGATCAGTTGTCTGGCGAAGCTATCTGCGCCGGAGAGCGCGCGCAAGCGCCACGATCATCGCGCCACCGAGGAGAAGCGTGAGCGCTACCATAAAGCGCGGATCTATCGCGCGGCTCGCGGACGCCGGCGGAAGGTCGATGACGGCCACGGAGTTCTCGGGAATGTCGGCGGCCAGAAAACGCCGAAAGTTGCGCCCTTCGACGGTCACCGGCTCCATCTCCTGGATTTTGGGACCCGTGACACTTCCGGTTTCGTCCTCGATCAGAACTTCATACACGTCCGTGCGTCCCTCTAGCGGCAATCGAAGCGGAAACGAGCTCGCCGGCACCGAGTAGGATAGCGAAACCTGCTTCACCCCCGGAGCGAGTGGTGCGAAGACGCTGACGAGCCCGTTGGCGAACGTGACCGCGTCGGAAGGAATGTCGCCCTGAGTCACCCGAAAGTTCGTCGCGGCAGAAATAAGGTGCGTGCTCCATGTGGCACCCTCGGGACGCTCATTGGCGGCGATGCGCGTCACCGAGCTGTCGTTCGACAGCTCGAACACCTCGACCACCGATCGAAGCGCCTTCGTATCAACGGCAGATATGACTACGTGGTGACCACGGATGCTGATCGGGACCCGGCGTGAGGTGGTGTCGAAGACCGCGATCTCACCCGCGTCACCGCCAATCGCTCGCTCGGTGAGCGGAGGGGTGAAGTAAGCGATCCCGCCGTGCATCGCGGAGACGAAGTAAAGCGCGTCTTCGCTCCCTGACCGCACGTACTCAAACCTGTAACGGCCGCGAGCATCGGAGCGCAACGAGTCGAGAGGCCCCGACCTGTCAGGGCCGACACGATGGAGAACTACCCACGCATCGCCAACCGGCTCCATGCTCCGCGCGCCCGGACGCACGATCCGGCCCGATACCAGGTGGAGATCGGTAGCAATGGCGCCCTGCAGCAGCAGGACAGCCAGACTACATATGGAATTTCCCAAAGTCCTCGGGCCGCATGTTTTCGAGGTATTCCTTCAGTTGCTCGGCCGACATCTCTTGCGAGGGCTCGGCGACAATATCGGGTGTGGCCTGGCCTTCCTCCAGCAGCAGCGCCGTGAGAAGAGTCTCCTGCGCAAAGATCGGCGCCTCGAACCTGAGCGCGATGGCAATGCTGTCGGAGGGTCGCGCGTCGACGTGCACGGCACCGGAGGTCTGCGCGATGTGGAGCTCCGCGAAGAAGGTGCGGTTCTCCACCCTGGTGATGTTCACCCGGCGCAGCGTGCCGCCGAGCCCGATGATGAGGTTCTTGCAAAGGTCGTGTGTGAGCGGACGCTCGCGCTTGAGTTTGTTCATCTCGATCACGATGGACTCCGCCTCCGGCTGCCCAATCCAGATGGGGAGCAATCGCGCCCCGCCCTTCTCCTGGAGGATCACCACGTAGGAGTTGGTGGAGCGATCGAGGCCCAACCGCATGACTTCGACTTCGATGAGCTGCATCAATCCAAATTAACTTGCGGGCCACGGCTTCGGAAACCGCATACCGAGGAATGCGCAGATCTGAGTTGCCTTATATCGCTTTCTTTAAAGCGGCGACCCGATCCAGCCTCTCCCAGGTGAAAAGCGTACCCTTGCCGTCCGGATTCCTGCGCGACTCACGCCCGAAGTGCCCGTACGAGGAGGTTGGGCTGTAGATCGGTCGCCGCAAATCGAGCGCCTCGATGATCCCCTTGGGCGTGAGGTCGAAAACCTTCTCGACCGCTTTCATTATCGCTGTCTCCGGCACTGTATTGGTCCCGAAGGTGTCGACGTTGATGGAGACCGGTTTCGCGACGCCAATCGCATAGGCAACCTGCACCTCGCAGCGTCGCGCGAGTTTGGCGGCAACAATGTTCTTTGCCACCCACCGCGCGGCATAGCACGCCGAGCGGTCAACCTTCGATGGGTCCTTGCCACTGAAGGCACCGCCACCGTGACGTCCCATTCCGCCGTAGGTGTCAACGATGATCTTGCGGCCCGTGAGTCCGGCGTCGCCCTGCGGACCGCCAATCACGAACCGGCCGGTGGGATTGATGTGGAACTTGACGCCGTTGGCGCGCAGCGCTTTCGAGATCACCGGCTCGATGACCTCCGATATGATCGCCTGGCGCAGCTTCTTCGTGGAGATCTCCTCCGAGTGTTGCGTGGAGACGACGACGGTCTCGACCCCGATCGGGATGGAATCTTCGTAGAGCACGGTGACCTGGGCCTTGCCATCGGGGCGGACCCACTTCCCGTCCT
>JANMTG010000125.1:0-6113 GCA_031390205.1 Gemmatimonadota bacterium | reverse complement strand
ATCGTTGACCGGGTGCGACCCTCAGTCGAGGGATTGCTCGCGACAGATCTCAGGCACGACGACAATGAGCTCGTGAAGCAGGCGGTTCGAGCCAACATTCGCGCTTCCGTGGATCACCTGCGCCATGGATCGCGGGTTCTCGAGCAGCTTATCCAGGACGACGGTTTGGTCGTGGTCGGCGCTGAATACTCA
Source organism: Gemmatimonadota bacterium (assembly GCA_031390205.1). GTDB lineage: Bacteria > Gemmatimonadota > Gemmatimonadetes > Gemmatimonadales > Gemmatimonadaceae > UBA4720. The sequence continues at coordinate 5,921 of JANMTG010000125.1, read as the reverse complement.
TTGGAGACCGGCATCGTAGACTTCTACGACGGGCCGCCGGAGGCCTGAGGTTGCCCGCGCTCGAGATTATCTACTGGAATCTCGAATCCACGGTGGCTCATCTCGTCTTCAAATGATCACAAAGCTCTCAGATATCAAACCGCTGGTTGCTCGTGGTCGTGGTAACCCTGCCTCGGCGCTCGCTGAAATCCGACTACTCGCGGCGAGCGATCAGTGGCAAACACGCGAGGTCGCCGCGACGGCATTAGTTGAGATCGGAAAGCTTCATCCCACAGCCGTCGCACGGGAGGCGCTGGTATGGGCGGCCGATTCAGATCCCAACATCCGCCGCGCGGCAAGCAAGGGATTGAGGGGAATCGTCAAGCAGGCTCCCGAGCTGGTCTGGCCGGTGTTGGAGCAGCTACGTGCCGACCCTGTGCTCTACGTCAGGAAGTCTGTCGCGAACATCTTACGCAACGCAAGCGGACGCTATCCCCACGAAGTGCTCGCGCGGTGCCGGAAGTGGGTCGAGCTGCGAGATGCCAATACTTCCTGGATCGTGAACGATGGGCTGCGAAAGGTGCGCGCAACGCACCCAGCCGACGTCGAGGCGATTCTGAACGCTGCGAGCTCTGATGCGAGTTAGAGAATTTCGAGACACCGATTGGGCCGAGTAGCGCCGGATGGACAACGTCCTGTTGCCTGTCGGGGACTCCAATGACAACGAAGCCGACATGCGCGCACTCCTCGCGCGCGACGATGCCGCCGTATTCATCGCGGAGCGCCCCGACGGCTCGGTGTGCGGCTACGTCGAGGTCGGTAGCCGCCTGTACGCGGATGGGTGCCGCTCGTCTCCGGTCGGATACATCGAAGGGTGGTACGTCGATCCCGGCGTGCGGCGGGAGGGCTACCTGAGACCTGCTACCGAATCCGCGTCTTGGGCGCGTCCTTCTTGAGCCGGGAATTGTCATCGCCCTGTCCCCGCCGCGCGGCGCCGCGAAAGGACAGGACCTCTTTCAGGTAAACCCGGTTCATGATCGCGCCAGCGATGAGGAGCACGACCCCCATCAGTACGGTGATGGTCGTGTAGCGCCAGGTGTCTCGACCGATCAGCGCTATGCCCAGGCACACCGTTCCGACTGCTACGAGTGTTTGACCGGCTTTGTGCGGCACGGCGCGAGTGCGGCGACGGCGCTCGCGAAAGGGTGCGATCCCACCCGGCTGCCACGCATCGAGCGCCATCGTCAGACCGATGAGCGCGGCCACGATGCCCAGTACAATGGGTATTTGCTCCAGCCTCATATCAACAGGAAGTGCAAGAACGGGGCGCGGCCGCGCCCGCCTGGGCAGCGCGACTACGCCTGTCGGCTGTTAACTTCAGGCGATGATCAACCGGCCTGAGCGCGTGCGCTCGACGACGATCCTCGCGGTGCGCCGCGACGGTGAGGTCGCGCTTGGCGGCGACGGGCAGGTCACCGTCGGGCAGACGGTGATGAAGTCGAACGCCCAGAAGGTGCGGAGCCTCCGCGGAGGAAAGCTGCTCGCGGGCTTCGCCGGTGCCGCCGCGGACGCGTTCACGTTGTTCGAGAAGTTCGAGGAGAAACTCGAGCGCTACCCCGGCAATCTCCCGCGCGCCGCCGTGGAGCTGGCCAAGGATTGGAGGAGCGACCGCGTTCTCAGGCGTCTCGAGGCACTGCTCGCCGTCACCGACCGCGATCACGGCTTCATCATCTCGGGAACGGGCGACATCATCGAGCCCGACGATGGGATTCTCGCGATCGGCTCGGGGGGGTCGTACGCGCTGTCGGCGGCGCGCGCGCTGCTGGAAAACACCGAGCTCCCGGCGCGCGACATCGTGCGGAAAAGCCTGGAGATCGCCGGCGAGATCTGTGTCTACACGAACACCAACATCACGGTGATCGAGCCTTCGCCCAGCTGATGGACTCGCCCCGCGCGCAACGGGCGATCGAGCGTCTCGCTGAGCTCACTCCAAGGCAGATTGTCGAGGAGCTGGACCGCTATATCGTCGGCCAGGCGGACGCCAAGAAGTCGGTCGCGATCGCGCTCCGCAATCGCTGGCGCCGCCAGCGCGCGCCAGAGGCGATTCGCGACGAAATCGCGCCCAACAACATCATCCTCGTCGGCCCTACCGGAGTGGGCAAGACGGAGATCGCGCGCCGACTCGCCCGCCTCGCCGGAGCGCCGTTCGTAAAGGTGGAAGCATCCAAGTTCACCGAAGTCGGCTACGTGGGGCGCGATGTGGAGTCGATGGTGCGTGATCTCGTGGAGAGCGCCGTGAACATGGTCCGCGCGGAGCGCGAAGTCGAAGTAAGGGAGGTCGCCGGGCAGAAGGCCGAAGAGAGAATCCTCGACTTGCTCCTGCCGATTCCCGCCGACATCAAGCAGTCGTCTCCGGCTCAGCCCCCCCCCGAAGGCGGAGGAGCGCACCTGTTCGTCGTTTCGCCGAGCGGGGCGGTTTCCCAGGAGAGCGACGCCGTGCAGGAACGCTACAAGCGCACCCGCGAAAAGCTCAGGCAGTTGCTCCTCGACGGACAGCTCGAGGACCGCGAGATCGAGGTCGAGGTGACACAGCAGACGCCGGTGATGTTCGACATGATGGTTCCCCAAGGCGCACCCGAGGGGATGGGCAACATCTCGGAAATGCTTCAGGACATGCTGCCCAAGCGGACAAAGCGCCGTACAGTCAAAGTCTCCGAGGCCCGGCGCATTCTTCTCGACGAAGAGCTCGGCAAGCTGATAAACAAGGAAGACGTCACCACCGACGCGCTCGAGCGCGTGCAGACGATGGGAATAATCTTCCTCGACGAAATTGATAAAATCGTCGGCCAACGCGGCAACAGCGCCGGAGGACCCGATGTCTCACGCGAGGGCGTTCAGCGCGACCTGCTGCCGATCGTGGAGGGCTCCAACGTGCAGACGAAGTACGGGATGGTGAAGACCGACCACGTGCTCTTCATCGCGGCCGGCGCGTTCCACGTCGCCAAGCCGAGCGACCTGATCCCCGAGCTGCAGGGAAGATTTCCCATTCGCGTCGAGCTTCAGTCACTGACCGAGGCCGATTTCGTCCGCATCATGACCGAGCCCGAGAACGCGCTCACCAAACAGTATTCGGCGCTCGTCGCCGCCGAGGGAGCGACGCTGGAGTTCACCGAGGATGGGGTGGCAGAGATCGCAAAGATCGCGGCGCACGTGAACGACCGCATGGAGAACATCGGCGCGCGCCGCCTGCACACTGTGATGACGACGCTTTTGGAGGATGTGCTCTTCGGCCTGCCCGACAGCGGTATAACTACGGTGCGGGTGGACCAGGCTCTCGTGCGCAACAGACTCGAGAAGATCGCCGAGGACGAGGATCTCAGGAGGTACATCCTCTAAAGAACGGGCCACTCGGTCCGGCCCCCGGAATTGCCCCCGAACCTCGTGCCTATCGAGGACCGCAGCCCACGATCAGTATTTTATTCACGACCGTTCCCGAGGGGAGCCGCGAGAGCGCCGCGCGGTCCCAGTTCTGCGAGCGCGCGCTCGAGCCATTGTCGGAGAGCCGGAAGCTGAGTCCGCAGTGGCCAGGTGTAGCAACGAATAGCTGTCCCTCTCCCGTCAGGCCCCGCGGACTTCTTAGCTCGAGCAAACGCGATAACGGCGTGCCGACGCCGAGTGAGTCGGCGGTTCTGAATCGGGGTGAGAGTACCTCGATACGCCAGACCTTCCCGTTCACGATTTCAGCCTCGACCGTATCCCCCGAAAACCGGACCGCGATCATGCGCGCCAGCTGTCCCTCGGTGGCCAGCCTGGTGGTGTCGCGGATGACTGCACATTTCGCGAGCACCGATTCAAGGGTCATCCCTATCCCGAGATCTCCGATTCCATTTCCGGACATCGTCTCGCCCCCGCAGTTTTTGGCTGCCTCGCTCGATGTTGCGGCGACAGTGTCCGCCGTCCTGGACGGAGAGACAGAGCTGTCCCCAGCCACCCCGGGCGTTTAGCGCTTCGTTCCGCATGCCCCAAATCCGAGGGCCAATGCGATCCACACTGCGTGTGGGCCGGACCAGATTCGTTGCTGAGATTTCATTGGTAACAGGGGTCTAAGGGCCCATGGTAGCCGCACGTTGGCGCGCGATGACCATGCCGTACACTGCAAGATTGAACACTAGCACAACACTCCCGAGCACGATCTGGAAATTCCGCGTGAGCCCAGTCGGATAAAGAACCGGCAGAACGTAATGCTCGATGAAGCCTGCACTGTATCCGGCTTCCCCGCCGCGCAACCTGAGCGCGTTCTCGAGCGGAGTGAGCGGACAGGTCCACCCGGCAAATTCGATGAGAATTCCCCACACCGCCGCCGGTAGGTGCAACCAGGTGAGACGCGGACTGCGCAGCACCAGCAGACCGCCGAAAATGACGAAAAGCACGAACGCGGCGTGAATCACCACCACGAAATCGGCCAGTGCGCGGTACAACACCTGGGTTACGCCCGCATTCGTCGGGATAGGCTGGCGTGATCGAGTCCCATTTTTTTCACCAGCGCCTTGAACCGCGGCTCCTTGCGGAGCGGATCGACGACCGGATGGACGTTGAGATACGCCAGCCATCCCCGCCGCTCGGGAACCGCCGCCTCCGCCCAGTCCAGCGCTCGCTCGAAGTCCCCGAGCGCAATGTTCACCGTCGCCATCCCGCCCCGGCCGAGCACCCGCTCGATAGTGTACCGGTCGCCGAGTGTCTGACCGGAGACAACGGTGTTAGTCAGGGCTCACCTCAAGGGTGCTGTCGCGGTTCGCATCAAACGGCCATTGCGCTAGGGCGTTGCGATGTACAACTCGAGGCGCGCCAGCTCGGCCTTATCCACGTACCTGCCGATCTCGCGGCGGAACTGCTCGATCGAGGTGTACGGGCGATACTCCTTGAACTCGCGCAGCATGCGCGCGCCTACTCCGGGAATGAGGAGAATCTCCGAGTCGGTTGCCGTGTTCAGGTCAATCGGCTTCCAGATACGGGCATAGACCGAATCGCGCTGCTGGTCGGTCAACGTCGCGGGCAGCAGTCGGTTGACCGTGACCATGTTGGCGTGTGGGCGCGCCGAGATGATTGAGCCCGCGACCGTCGCGCTGAGGCCTGAAATGGAAGCCAGCTCGGCGGCGCTCGCCGAGTTCGGGTCGAGCATTCCGCCTGACCCCGTTGTTGCCGGAACTGGGGGCACCGTCAGAGAAGGTGTGTCGGCTGTGATGGCCAGAGTGTCGTCCGCCTTTCTCGTATCACTGCTACAGGCGGTCACAGCAGCGAAAAGAAAAACAATCGGAAGAGCGTGGGTGCGAAACATCAGGAAACTCCGGATACGGGTCGGTGGGTGACGGGATGAGCGTAAGTATACGCTAGCCCCAGGAGGCCAATCTGCGCGAGTGCCCCCGGGACGAAACGCCAGCCACATGCTGCTGGCCAGGCCGGCGAACAGCACGGCAAGCGGAATCCATTGCGTGAACGATTCGATGTGATCGATGAGGAGCAGCTCCGCGATGAGGCCGAGAATGCCGATGACGATTATCGCGAAGACAAATTGCCGGAGAGACCATGCGCGAAGACTTCGGATCACTTGAATCAACGTACTTCCTCAAAAAGACGAGCTCCGAAGATAGTAGCTCCTCGGAGGGCTCGGGTTCCTCTCCAACCTGAATCCCCCGCCTTACCCGGAAACTCTCCTATTAATTGAATACCGGCGCCGGAGGGGGTGCCGCATCCTCGCGTGGCGGCCGAATCTTGGGCGCCTTCCCGAAGTTGTACTGGAACGTTACGAACGTCCCGCGGACGCCAAACTTGCGCTCGGTGATCTGGGTGATGTTGTCGTCACCCGCGCGGATCCTGACGCCAATGGTGTTGAACGGATCCGCGAAGCGAACTGAAACGCTCGCCTTGTCGCCATCGAGCTTCTT
>JANMTG010000124.1:0-3601 GCA_031390205.1 Gemmatimonadota bacterium | reverse complement strand
GGCGCCGAACCCCGCTCCCGTTTCCGCGGCTGCCGCTGCCGACGCAATGGACCGGGGACACGAGGCCGGAGTAAAGGCTTTCCCAGCAAAAACCGCCGGCAAAGGGAATCAGCTCTTCCAGCCGCGCATCGAAAAGGGAATAAAGATCTTCGACTTGACCGCGAAGCAGATCCGCTGGGAAACCGCGCCCGGCCAGACGGTCGAGGCCTGGGCGTACAACGGTCAGGTGCCCGGTCCACAGATCCGGGTTCGTGAGGGCTATCGTGTTCGGATCGTCCTCAAAAACGATCTCAGCGAGTCAACCGCTATTCACTTCCACGGACTCGAAGTGCCCAACGACCAGGATGGCGTCCCTTTCATCACTCAGCCACCGGTCAAGCCCGGACAATCCTACACCTACGAGTTCACTGTGCCGAACAGTGGCTCGCACATGTATCACTCGCACCACAACGCGGCCAAGCAGGTAGGACTGGGACTCCTCGGCGCTTTCATCGTCGAGCCGAAGAACCCCAGCGCCATCGAGCGGTCGGACGTGGATTACGTGATGATCGTCAATGACGGAATGCACGGCTACACCCTGAACGGAAAGGGATTCCCGGCGACCGAGCCGATCGTGGCCAAGCTCGGACAGAAGGTCCGCATTCGCTTCATGAACGAAGGGATGATGATCCACCCGATGCACCTGCACGGAATACACATGACGGTCATCGCGAAGGACGGTTGGGCACAGCCTGCTCCGTGGAAATGTGACACGCTCAACGTGGCTCCCGGAGAGAGGTGGGACGTGATCGTCAACTGCAACAATCCAGGGACCTGGGCTTTGCACTGCCACATTCTGCCGCACGCGGAGTCCGAGCACGGGATGTTTGGAATGGTCACCGCCCTGATCGTCAAGTAACTCACAAATGACAATCGGCGCGGTGTTACTGGGGGACGAATCGACTCGCGGATGGCGGAATACGTCCTCTCGAGCGCCAGGATGGCTCCGGCATGTACTCGGGATCTCGCTACAGCTAAAGTTGCTTGGCGCGAACCTGATAGTTTTCGGCGTTGCTGCAATTGTTTTTTGGGCTCCGCTCCTGGACATCATGCCGGGGCATTCGATTTACACCAGTGTGGTTATCGCAGTGTTGGCAGTGAGCGCTGCTGTCAATTTCTCTCTCGTCAAGCTCGCGCTTCGACCGGTCGTGGACTTACAGCGCGTCGCTCACCGGGTTGCCAGCGGACGTCTGCATGACCGGGTACCTGCATCACTCCTTGCTGATCCGCGACTCGCACAGCTCGGCGCTACTATTAACGAGATGCTCGACAACCTGGCGGCGGGGCGTGAGAAGATGCGAAAACTCGCGGCGGACGTCGTCTATGGTCAGGAGCTGGAGCGTGCGCAGGTCGCGCGCGATCTGCACGACTCCGTCGCTCAGACTCTGGCAGCTGCCAGCTTCCAGATCACCGCGGCGGCGAACGACCTTGGTGAAGATCTGATCGTTGCGAAGCATCTTGCCGAGGCGAGAGAGCTGCTGCGGACCGCTCAGGAAGAAATCCGCAACGTGTCGCGATCATTGCACCCGCGCGTCGCCGACGACCTGGGCCTTCCTGTTGCTCTCGAATCACTTGCGCGCTCAACGCGGGAACGGTCGCTCCTCGACGTAAAGGTCACAATTGACACGGACGGCGCCCTGCTCCCTTCCCCGCTCGCTGGAACGCTGTACCGGATCGCCCAGGAGGCGCTTCGAAATGTCGAACGGCATGCCGATGCGGGAATCGTCAGCGTGGTTCTCTACGCTCGTCCAGGCATTATCGAGCTCGAGGTCGCGGATGACGGGACGGAGCTCTTCGATGCAGCGAGCCTGCGTCTGACAGGGCTCGATTCAGCGCGCGAGCGTCTCTCCCTTGCGGGAGGCGAGCTTCGCATTGATAGTAATTCGACGGGCGGAACGAGAGTTCGTGCGACTATCAAGACCGATGCGGAGGCAGCGTGAAAGACGGCATTATCGATGTGATCCTAGTGGATGACCACGCCGTGGTGCGGGCCGGGCTCAAGGCAGTCCTCGGCAGCGCCAAGGACATCCGGGTGATCGGCGAGGGGTCGACTGGAAAGGATGCGATCTCGCTCGCCGCCCGCCTCGACCCCGACGTCATAGTAATGGATCTCTCGATGGGGGAGATGGATGGCACGGAGGCAACCAAAGAGCTGGTGGCAAAGCAGACGCGCGGGCGGGTGCTGATCCTGACCATGCACGCTGAAGATTCCTATCTCGTTCCGCTGCTCGAGGCTGGAGCCAGCGGATACCTGGTGAAGAGCGCCGCGGATCGGGAGCTGATCGATGCCGTCCGTGCCGTCGCGCACGGAGATGTCTACATGCAGCCTTCCGCGGCGCGGGCGCTGGCGCGCCAGATCCAGCGAAAGGCTGACCACGCGGACGATCGGACGAAATTCGAGAAGCTGACGGACCGCGAACAGAACGTCCTCCGATTCGTAGCGCGTGGATACAGCGCACCTGAGATCGGCGAAAAGCTTTTCATAAGCCCGAAGACGGTCGATACCTACAAGCAGCGCATCAACGAGAAGCTGGGCCTCGCGCACCGGTCGGACTATGTCGATTTCGCGCTGAAGCTCGGGCTGATGAAGCAGCAGTGATCGCCCGTTAAAGAGCAAAGGCACCGGCAGCGCCTACTCGAGGCGTTTGGACAACGAGCCGTCCTTAAAGGAATCGGCGAGCAGGTCATGAAAAAGACGACAGTACAAATCGATGGGATGATCTCCATCCTTGACGCTGCAGGCGTCGAGAAGCAGATCAGGCGCCGCGACGGTGTGGTGAGCGTAGACGCCAACTTCCTGAGCGGCACGGCGACCATCGTGTACGACGAGACGCGCGTCGCGCCGGATGACATCAACGCATTTATCGCCGAATGCGGCTACCACTGCCGCGGCGAGGTCGTGCCGTCGCACGTCTGCGAGCCGGGCAAGCCGATTGGGACGCCGACCGTCCGCGCGATGGAGCATCAGGGTCACCCCGTGCCGCTGTCTCCGACGCCGCCGGTTGGCAAACACGCCGGTCACCGGGTGGAAGAGATGGCCCGGGACAAGACGGAGATGGCCCAGGAGATGGGGCATGGGATGGGAGAATCGATGGACGCGATGGTGAAGGACATGCGTCGCCGGTTTTTCGTCGCGCTCGCCCTGGCAGTCCTCATCTATCTCTACGCGCCCATGTTTGAGCAACTCACCGGCATTGCGCTTTCAACGCCGTTTGGAATCTCGAAGGAACTACTGGGGTTCCTGCTCGCAACTCCGGCGGTCTTGTACGGCGGTTGGGTCTTCTACATAGGCGCATGGCGGGCACTCAAGAACGGTGTCGCCAACATGGCGGTGCTCGTTTCACTATCAGTGCTGGCGGGCTATCTCTTCAGTGTTGGCGCGACCTTCTTCTTCACGGCTGAAGTCTTCTACGAAGCGGTCGCCGTGCTGCTCGTCTTCATCCTGCTCGGGCACTGGCTGGAGATGCGCGCCCGGGCGGGCGCGTCCGAAGCGATCCGCGCCCTGATGGACCTGGCCCCGCCCAAGGCGATCGTCCTGCGAGACGGCCGGGAGGTGGAGCTG
>JANMTG010000069.1:0-20432 GCA_031390205.1 Gemmatimonadota bacterium | reverse complement strand
CCGCCGACATCACGGTGCTCGACCGTACGACGCGCGTTGCGGAGATCGCGCGGATGCTGGGCGGAGATGCCGAGAGCAAGGTGAGTCGAGCCCACGCCCGGGAGCTTCTCGAGAGCGCAGGCGCCGCGGGCAGCCCGCCCTAATTTCCGAACAGCCGCGCGTATAGCCGAAGCTGAATCTGATCTGTGAAAGCCTTGGGCACGTTGCCCGAGCCTTTCACCGTCTGCCAGTGCAGGTAGGTGACCTCGAACGGGATGGCCGCTCTTTTTTGCTCGAACGCGTAGAGGTTGGAGAATGCAATGCCGCCCCCCAGTCGGTGCTCCTTCTGCTCGGTCTCCATGTTGAGCGTGGAGGCATCGAGGGTGATGTCGGCGAACCCGGTCACCGCCGCCGGGATGCTGAAGGTGCCCGTGTACCGGTCCTCGGACTTGCTGCGGTAGACGTATTGCCCCGAGACGGCAAAGAAATCGTTGACGACGATGCGGGGTGAAGTCTCGAACTCGAAAATGTTGCCGAGGTCCCGCTTCACTTTTTGCCGGCGATAGAGGGGTGCGAGGGGGCGGTCGGGACGGTCGATGATCCGCGCGAACTGGTCATCGCCCAGTTGGTTGTTGTACCGGATCACGAACGATTGCCAGAAGTGACGTCCGAGCAGGAGATCGGCGAAGACGCGCCCCTCGAGGTCTGTCTGCCCCTGACCTCCGCCAATGTCTATGAAGTTATTCGGGGTTTCCGCCTGCCCGGTCGGCAGGCGGACGATACCCTGGACAGCGGCGCGGAAATTCAGTCCCTGCGGTGACATTCTCGCGGCCGTGGTGTTGCCGAAGGTGTCGAGCAGGAGGAATTTTCCGCCGACATCGATGTCACCCACGTGAGAACGGCTGACGGTTTGAACGGGGTCAGCGACCACTCCGAACGCCGGGCCGGTGAGAATCGTCTGTGCATCCGCCAGCGTGAGCGTGTTCTGCGAAGCGAACGGGCCGGTGGTGGATGCCGCGATGCTGGTAACGCCGAACTGCGCGTACAGAGCGCGGAACGCGGCCACGCGCGCCTCGATCGCCAGCTGCGCGTCGGTGTTCCTGATCGGAACGAACGGCGACGTTGAATAGATCTGGTTGACGCCACCCGCGAAGGCAGTCGAGTTCGCGATCAAAGCCTGCGCATTTGCGCGTTGCGCGTTGAGCGCGGGGCACTGGGGAGAGGCGGCGGGATTGGCGGCGCACGCGTCCAGCGAGCCCTGAAGCGTCGCGGCGGCGGTGTTGAACTGCGAGAACATCGTTGCGTTCTGCGCGGCCGCGGCGGGGACCGCCAGCGCCGGATTGAACCCGAGGTTGCCTTCGCGCGCGAGCGGATTGACGCCGAAGAAGGCGGTGTTCCGGGTCCGCGCGTAAGGGATATTGATGCCGAGCGAGAAACGCCGTGAAAGCCCCGCCTCGATGACGAACGGAATCACCGTGACGCTACTGCGAAGGTCAACGCGGGTGGAGCCGAGCGACAGGCCGAAGCTGGGGTTACCCGTCAGCGAGCGGAGGCCTGCCTGCAAACCAGCCAGGTTGGGAAACTCCTGGATGCCGACGGTGTCGAGCGCGAAGTCGATGCCGAGTGGCTCGAGCGATCCATTGGCGCGGCCCGGCGTGTTCAGTCCGTAGCGCTCATTGAAAGACGTCCACTGGCCGAGTATGCGTAGCCTCAACACTCCTCTCGGAAGCACCAGGGCATCGTCGCCGACGCCCAAGACCCGTTGCGCGGGCGCGCGGATAGCGAAGATAGCCGTGAATGCGAGAGCGACGGTGGAAACGCGAACCAGGCTGCGACGCATAGATTGGAGACGTTATCATTGCCATTCGGAGTTTGTCAAATTGAATTTCGGTCGCTTGTTGCCATCGTTTTTCGCCGGTAGCTTTGAGATTGGTCGCGGGAATAGCTCAGTTGGTAGAGCACAACCTTGCCAAGGTTGGGGTCGCGGGTTCGAGTCCCGTTTCCCGCTTCGTTTCCTCTCCGGGGTCAGCGCGGCCCAGGCCGCCTTTCCCCTCTGTTACCGCTCGGGTGGCGAAACCGGTAGACGCGAGGGACTTAAAATCCCTTGGGAAAAATCCCATGCGGGTTCGATCCCCGCCCCGAGCATGCGCTGAGAACCCGAGCCCCATGAGCGCTGCTACCGCGATGAAGCTCGCTCCACGCACCATCGAGCGGGTTCTCCTGATCGTGAACCCGGCGTCACGTCGGGGTGCCCGCGTGAGAAACCGCGCCCTTCGCGCCTTCGCCGACGCCGGTGTCGACTGCGACGTCATGCCAACCGAGGCGCAAGGGCATGCAGCCGTCCTGGCGAAAGCGCACGCCCACAAATATCAGGCGGTGTTCACGCTCGGGGGTGACGGGACCGTGATGGAAGTTCTCGGCGCCCTCGCGCACCACGGTCCTCCGGTGGGGATTCTGGCCGGAGGAACGGCCAACGTCGTCGCCCGCTCGCTCGGAATTCCATTCAATCCGGCGCGGGCCGTGCCCCTGCTTCTTTGTGGAGACGAGGCGACGCTCGACCTCGGCCGTCTCGGTGATGGCCGCCGGTTCGCGATTGGCGTCGGGGTGGGACTGGACGCCACGATGATCGCCGAGGTGCCGGCCAGGCTGAAGCAGCGGTTCGGGTTCATGGCGTATGTGATCGGTGGGTTCAAGGCGGTTCTGCGCAATCAGAGATTCGCGCTTCGCCTCACGATCGATGGAGAGGTGTTCAATCTCTCGGCATCGGCGGTTCTGATCGCGAACTTCGGCGCCGTGCTGGGCGACCTGGTGGTGCTCGGCGAGGGAATCGTCCACGACGATGGCCAGCTCGACGCATGTGTGTTTTCTCCGCGCAACCTCCGGGACTCGCTCAGAATACTGTGGCGGTTGATTCGCCGGGACTTCCGCCCTGATCCGTGCCTGTTTTACAAATCGGGTCGCGAGTTCAGAGTGGATACCGTTCCGCGGATGCCGTCGCAGGCTGACGGCGAGCTGTTGTCGGGAACTCCGCTCACGGTTTCGGTTGACCCTCTGGCCGGAAGGGTGCTCATTCCGAGGCGGTAAGGAGAGGGAAGACATAACTGAAGACTACCTGCGGGGTGCTATCGGCCTCCACGGCTGGGGGCTGCGGGCTTCTCGGAGGAAGTTCTCGCATTTATTCGTCTGGGTGAAGTCGAGAGTTCCGGGTCAGGCGGAGGGGATTCAAGTCTTGAGTGGTCGGTTGGTCAGTAGGTTTCCCCGTGATCAGAAACCCTCACCGACGATCTCGGCCTTACGAAGAGTTCGCTCCCACCGTCCCTTTCCCTAAGTTCCCTGTAGAACCTAACTTCCCCGCAATGACGGACGTCGTCTCGCTGGCCGCCGAGCTTCTCGCGATTCAATCCACTACCGGCTCCGAAGGGAGCGTGGTGGATTTCGTGTCGCGCTGGCTGGTGGCTCGCGGCTGGAACGTAACGCTCCAGGAAGTGAGCCGCGGCCGCGCTAACGTCTGGGCCTCGAGATCGGGCGGCGGTGTCACGTTCTCCACGCACCTCGATACCGTTCCGCCCTACGTTCCACCCCGGCTCGAGGGGTCGCGTTTGTTCGGTCGTGGAGCATCGGACGCGAAGGGAATCGCCGCCGCCATGCTCGTGGCGGCGGACCGGCTCGTGAATGACGGGGAGAAGCACGTCGATGTTCTGTTCGTCGTCGGAGAGGAGAAGGGCTCCGACGGGGCGCGCGCCGCCAACAATCTGCGGACGAAGAGTCGCTTCCTGATCAACGGGGAGCCGACGGAGAGCAAGCTGGCGAACGGCGCCAAGGGCTCGCTCAGGGTCACTCTCCGCACGCGTGGACGCGAAGCGCATTCGGCCTATCCCCACCTCGGAAAATCTGCCATCGAGCCGATGCTCGAGCTGCTGCCGACGCTTCGTTCGCTCCCGCTCGCATCGGATCCGATCCTCGGCGACACAACCGTTAACATTGGCACAATACGGGGCGGAACCGAAGCGAATGTCATCCCCGCGCACGCCGAGGCCGAGCTGATGTTCCGCCTGGTGGGTGATGTGGAGCCGGTGAAGAAGATGATTCTCGACTGGGCGAACGGCCGCGCCGACGTCGAGTTTGGCTCGCACATTCCGGCGCGGAAATTCGGGACCGTCCCCGGGTTCGAGGCTGGGCCGGTCGCTTACACCTCCGACATCCCGCTCCTCAATAACTGGGGCGAACCATTCCTGTTCGGCCCGGGATCGATCCACGTGGCACACACGCCGGACGAGTACGTAGATGTCGACGAGCTGAGGTCGAGCGTCGACATCTACGAGCGGCTTGCCAAGACCTTGCTCGCCCGATGACGAAACTTCCACGGCAGCGCACCGCGAAATGGCCGGTTGCAGTGCTCGGAGCAACGGGTGCGGTCGGGCAGATGTTCGTGCGGCTTCTGGCGAATCACCCGTGGTTCGAGCTCAGAGAGCTGGCCGCATCGGAACGCTCGGCCGGCAAGAAATACGCAGACGTCACCCGCTGGCTCGAGGGCGAAGCGCCGACATCGGCCCTCGGATCGCGCCGCGTGATTGCGTGCGATCCAGGCGTAGTGAGCGCGCCGATCGTTTTCTCAGCCCTCGACGCCGCGGTTGCCGGCGAAGTGGAGATGGCGTTCGCGCGCGCTGGAAAATTTGTCCTCTCGAACGCCAAGAATTTCCGGATGGAGCCCGACGTCCCGCTCGTGATTCCGGAAGTGAACGGCGACCACCTGGCGCTGATCGAATATCAGCGCCGGAACCGCGGCTGGGATGGAGCGATCGTTACCAACGCGAACTGCTCGGCTACCGTTGCGGCCCTCGCGCTCGCGCCCCTGCACCAGCGCTTCCGCATCCGGCAGCTCTTTCTCTCCACGATGCAGGCGGTTTCGGGCGCCGGTTATCCGGGCGTCCCTTCACTCGACATCCTCGGGAACGTCATACCGTATATCTCCGACGAGGAACCCAAGCTCGAGCGCGAGATGCTCAAGCTCCTCGGCAGCTATGAGGATGACCAGGTCTCGCACGCAACGTTCAAGGTGAGCGCGCATACGAATCGCGTGCCGGTGGAGCACGGTCACACGATCTGCATGACCATCGGCTTCGAGACCAAGCCGACCCCCGAGGAAGCAGTGGAGACGATGCGAACATGGGAGGGACTGCCCTTGACCGTGGGCCTTCCCAGCCGGCCGGTAAGGCCCCTGGTCGTTGCCGACGCGCCAGACCGGCCGCAACCGAAACGCGATGTCGGCGCGGGAAACGGCATGACCGTGACGGTCGGGCGCGTGCGGCGTGACGCCGTCCTCGATCTTCGAATGGTGGCGCTCGGACACAACACTATTCGCGGCGCGGCCGGCGGATCGGTGCTGAACGCAGAGCTCCTCGCGTCTACCGGCGCCTTCGACAGCGCGTGATAGTCGTCAAGTTCGGCGGCACCTCGGTCGGTGATGCGGAAGCGATCGGACGCGCCGCGGACATCGTGAAGGGGCGTCTCGACCGACGACCGGCGGTCGTGGTGTCCGCGCTGGGCGGGACCACTAATTCACTGCTCGCGATCGGCGAGCAGTCAGCCAAGGGCCACCTGATCGGCGCGCTGCGCGGCGTCGAGGCCCTCCGAGACAGGCATTTTCAGCAGTGCGAGAAACTGCTCGGCGACTCCGCGGCAGCGTCGGAAGTTCAAGCCGAGATGAGCGCGACATTCGACGAGCTCGCCAGCCTTGCCGAGGCCTTATCGGTGCTGGGACACGCGACGCCGCGCAGCTTCGACGCGATCGCGGCGTTCGGTGAGCAGCTCTCCTCACACCTGGTCGCCGCGTTCTTTGTCCTGCGCGGGTTGCCGGCGGAACACGTGGACGCCCGGGATGTCTTCGTCACCGACGACAATTTCATGGCCGCCGAGCCGCAGATCGACGCCATCGCTGACGCGGCCCGCGAGGTGGTGCTCCCCCGCCTGGAAGAAGGCAAGGTCCCCGTCATGGGTGGGTTCATCGGTCGCACCGCGAACGGGATCACCACAACGCTGGGGCGCGGCGGCTCGGACTACAGCGCATCATTGCTGGGCGCCGCCCTGCACGCGGATTCGATCGAGATATGGACTGACGTCGAGGGCATGCTCACCGCGGATCCACGCGTGGTGAAGGGATCGCAGCTCATCGAGCAGATCCGCTTCGATGAAGCCTCGGAGCTGGCATCCTTCGGGGCCAAGGTTCTTCATCCCAACACCATCGCCCCCGCCGTGCGTCTCGGCATTCCGGTGTTCATCTACAACTCGCGGAATCCGGGTGGAAAGGGAACGCGCATCACTTTCGATGCGCCGCGTCGGGCGGTCAGCGCGATCGCCGGAAAGAGCGGTGTAACCGTCGTCAAGGTCGCCGCGGCGAAGATGCTGTTCGCGCGCGGGTTTCTCCGGCGCGTATTCGACATCTTCGAGCGCAATGGAGTGTCGGTGGATGTCGTGGCCACATCCGAGGTGTCGGTGTCGGTGACCGTGGACGATCCTTCGGGACTGGAATCGCTCATCGTGGAGCTTGCCGCGCTCGGGGATGTATCGGTCGAGCGGGACCGCGCGATCGTGGCGGTGGTCGGTGCCGCGATCAGCGACGACAGCGTGGCGATGGGCAAGGCGGTGGGCTCGCTCGCCGGGATCAAGATTCACATGATGTCTCTGAGCGCGACCGGTATCAATCTCACCATCATCGTCGATGGGGATCAGCTGAACCCATCGCTCGAGAAGCTTCACGCGCAATTTTTCGGAGGTGGAGCGAAATGACCGCGCGACGCATCGCCATCATCGGCGACGGGAAGATGGGAACCGGTGTCGCTGAGGTTGCACGGGAGCGGGGGTGGGAGGTGACCGCCGTTCTCGGGGCCAGGGAAAGCGATGGCGGTAAGGGCATCACCGCTTCGACGCTGGGCCGACCGGATGTGGCAGTGGAGTTCACGGAGCCGGGCGCGGCAGTGGCGAACATCTCCGCGTGTCTGCGCGCCAAGGTGCCGGTGGTTGCTGGAACTACCGGCTGGTACGACGCGTTGCCCGAGATCACGCGCGTGGCCGGCGAGACCGGAACGGCTTTGCTCTGGTCGCCCAATTTCTCGCTTGGAGTGAACATATTTCTCGAGCTGGCGCGCTACGCGGCCACTCTCATCCGCGCGAGCGAGGGGTTCGACGCGCATATCGTCGAGATGCATCACGCGCGGAAAAAGGACGCGCCATCGGGTACCGCCAGCGCGATCGCGCGCGAAGCGGGGGAGGGACTCGGGCGCCCGGTTCCGATCACCAGCGTGCGAACGGGTGAGGTGCCGGGAACTCACGAGCTGATCTTCGATGGGCGCTATGAGCAACTCACGATCAACCATGTCGCGCGCGATCGCCGGGTGTTCGCCGAAGGCGCGGTGCGCGCCGCGGGCTGGCTGGTGGGGAAGTCGGGGGTGTTCACAATGAAGGACGTGCTCGGCGCGGAGGTTGGATGAACTCGAAGCGGCTAACCGGGTGCGGAACTGCCCTCGTCACCCCCTTTACCGCGTCGGGTGAGATAGACGAGCGGTCGCTCAGGTCGTTCGTCGACTGGCAGATCGCGAGTGGTGTCCACTTTCTCGTCCCGTGCGGTTCCACCGGCGAGGCCGCGACGATGACAGGCGGCGAACACAGGCGGGTGGTTGAGATCACGGTCGAGCAGACGGCCGGCCGGGTACCGATTGTCGCCGGCGCAGCGTCGAACGACACCAGGAAGGCGATCGCACTGTCGCGCGAAATGGAGAGTGCTGGCGCAACTCACCTCCTCCACGCGTCCCCGATGTACAACAAGCCGCCGCAGCGGGGCATCGTCGCGCACTTCCGCGCCATCGCCGACGCCGTCGGCATTCCCATCGTGGTGTACAACGTTCCCGGACGCACGGGAAGCAATGTCGAGGCAGCGACCACTCTGGAGCTGGCCGAGCACGAGAATATCGTCGCGGTTAAGGAGGCGTCGGCAAACCTCGCGCAAATCGGCGAGATAATTCGTCACCGTCCCGCTCGCTTCTCCGTGCTTTCGGGGGACGATCCTCTCACGCTCCAGGTGATGGCGGATGGAGGGGACGGCGTAATCTCCGTCACATCAAACGCCGCGCCGCAGCTCGTGTCGAAACTCACCGAGCTGTGTGGAGCGGGCGACTACGCGGCGGCGCGGGAGATTCATCACCAGCTCGCCGCGTGGACCGCGGCAGCGTTCGTCGAGTCGAACCCCATCCCGGCAAAGGCGGCGCTGGCGATGATGGGGAAGATGCTGAACGTGGTGCGCCTGCCTCTCGTACCGCTGGCCGAGAAGTACGAAGGAACCGTTCGGTCCGCGCTCGCTTCCTGCGGGGCGTTGACGGCATGACCGCATCGCCGTACCGGAATCTCGAAAAGCGCATAGAGGCCCTTGCCGCCACTGCGCCCGATGGGGATCTCCCCAGCGACACGCGCGCCGTGGTCGAGGATCTTCTGGATGCACTCGAAGCGGGCTCCCTGAGATCGGCGGTGAGGGACGCGGCATCCGGAGACTGGCGCGCCGTCCCGTGGGTGAAGCGCGGAATTCTGCTCGGCTTTCGGGTCGGCGAGATTATCGACATGTCCATGGACTCAGGCGTCACCGGCGCGAGACTTTCCTTTTTTGACAAGGACACCTATCCGCCGCGGTCTATCACCGGTGCCGACGGAATTCGGATCGTTCCCGGTGGATCGAGCATCCGACGCGGTGCATACGTCGCCGGCGGAGTCGTGTGCATGCCGCCGATGTACATCAACGTCGGCGCATACGTCGGCTCCGGCACCATGATCGATTCACACGCCCTCGTCGGGTCGTGCGCTCAAGTCGGGGAGCGCGTGCACATCAGTGCGGCCGCCCAGCTAGGCGGTGTGCTCGAGCCGGTCAACGCCTCTCCCGTCGTTGTCGAAGACGACGTCATCGTGGGAGGCAACTGCGGCATCTACGAGGGCACCGTCGTAAGGAAGGGGGCCGTGATCGGCGCCGGTGTAGTGCTTACGCGCGGAACCCCGGTGTTCGACCTCGCGCGGGAGATGGTGCATCGCGCCGACGGCGATCGGCCTCTCGTCATTCCGGAGAACGCCGTCGTGGTGCCAGGCGCGCGGGCCGTCCAGCGCGAGTGGGGAAAGAGTCAGGGCATCTCGCTCCAGACGCCCGTGATCGTGAAATACCGCGACGAGAAAACCGACGCGGCCACCGCGCTGGAAGGTTGGCTGCGGTGAGAGTGCATGGCACCGTGCGAGTGCCAGGCGACAAATCCATCTCGCACCGCGCGCTCATCCTCGCGTCTCTGGCGGACGGCGAATCGCTGATTCGCGGCATTCTCGATTCGGAGGACGTGGCGTCTACCGCGCGCGTGTTGCGGACAATGGGTGTCGAGATCCCGCCGTTCGCCGACGTGCTGCGCGTGAGCGGTGTTGGGCTGCGCGGCTTGCGCCCGCCGCGCACCAGTCTCGACTGCGGCAACAGCGGCACTACTACCCGCCTCGTCGCTGGCATAGCCGCCGCGCACCCATTCTCGGCGCGCTTCGAGGGCGATTCCAGCCTGAGCCGGCGACCAATGAAGCGAATCGCCGAGCCGCTCACGTACATGGGTGCGCGGTTCGACTTCGAGCTTGGCGATGGCTTGCCCATGACCGTGCATGGTGTGGACCTGAGGAGCATCGATTGGGACACCGGCGGATCGAGCGCGCAGGTGAAGAGCGCGATCCTCCTCGCCGGGCTGGTTGCCGGCGTAGAGGTCCGGATCACGGAGCGATTAGCCTCGCGCGATCATACCGAGCGCATGCTTCGCGCGATGGGAGTGGACGTCGAGAATGATGGTAACCAGGTATGCCTCCGTCCGTCGCAGCGGCTCAGAGCGGCGGAGTTCGAGGTCCCGGCCGATCCCTCCTCCGCCGCGATGTTCGTGGCGCTGGCGGCAATGGCCGATGACGGAGAGCTCCTCATCGAAGATGTCTGTCTCAATCCCACACGCACGGGTTTTCTCGCCGCCGTCACACGGATGGGTGGAGCCATCTCGCGTGAAGGAGTGAGAGAGAGGGCCGGCGAGCCGATCGGGTCGCTGATGGTAAGACCGGCGGCGCTGGAGTCCATTGCCATTGGAGAAGCCGATGTTCCGGCTTTGATCGACGAGCTGCCCCTGCTCGCGTGCCTGGCTGCCGGCTCGGGCGTAGACCTCGAGATCACCGGGGCCGAAGAGCTGCGCGTGAAGGAGAGCGACCGGATAACTACAGTGGTAGATAATCTCCGGGCCGTGGGCGCCTGGGCCGAAGAGCTACCCGATGGCTTGCGCGTCCGCGGTGAAAGGAAAGCGCTGGTTGGAACCGTTGATCCGCGTGGCGATCATCGGATAGCGATGGCGTTCGGAGTTCTCGGAGCGGTGCGGGGAAATCGCGTCGAGGTGAAAGATGCGAGAAGCGTTGCCGTTTCGTACCCGCGTTTCTGGGACGATTTGAAGAAGGCTGTCGCCTGAGCCCGCGCACTCGCGTGATCGCCATAGATGGCCCGGCGGCATCGGGAAAATCGTCAACTGCCCAACTCGTCGCCGACAAGCTCGGATACCTTCACGTGGATTCCGGGTCGCTCTACCGCGCCGCAACCGCGGCGGCTTTGCGCCGCGAGAACGACCCGGGGCGGTGGAGCGACGATCTCGTGCTCGACGCCGCGCGCCCCGTGGAGCTGCGCGCCGCGCGGACCTCATTTTATCCGCTGCTCGATGGCCGGGCGCTGGAAGAAGAGATTCGTGGAGACGAGGTGACGCGGAACGTGTCGCGGGTCGCGCAGATGGAGCGCGTGCGGGACTGGGTGAATGGGCTGGTGAGGAAGAGCGCCGAGAGCAGGAATGTCGTGGTGGACGGTCGCGACATGGGTACCGTCGTCTTCCCCGATGCCGACCTGAAGATTTTTCTGGTCGCCGATACGCGGGAGCGGGCGCTCAGGCGGCTGCGGCAGCGTGGGGAGGAGTCGGCGGCGGATCAAGCCGTCGCCGACGAGACTGCGCGCCTCGAGGAGCGCGATACTCGCGACGCGAAGCAAACCGTGCCGGCGACGGACGCCGTCATCATCGACACGACTGCCCTCACGCAGGCGGAGCAGGTGGAGCAGATCGTGACGTTGTCGAGGCAGCGGGCTTCGTGAGGATGCGGCGTATACTCCAAAGAAGTCAACCGAGAACAACACGGATGCGAGGGGACAGAGGCGGAGCTTCGAGTTGCGAGGGCAATACAGCCATTCAAGCCTGAGTCATTCCTCGCAACTCGCGGCCATACCTCTGTCCTCTCGCATCTGTGTCCTTCTTGGTTGTCGTCCAAGTTGAAACCGACCCACTACTTGCCGGGGCCTGCGAAGTTGCCCCCCTCCAGGCAGTGGTCTATACTTAAAGGCTTGATTCGAACGCACTCAACCCTTTAACCAGCAACATGATAGACTCCCCGACCGAGATCGAAACCCCAACCGGCACGACGCTGACCGCGCGCGAGAAGCGCGATCTGCAGAAAGCGCAGCTGCGTCCGCTTGCCAACCTGCGCCCTGAGCTCTACGACGAGGACGATTACTCGCAGGACGAGCTCGAGACAATGATGGAGATGTACAACGGGACGATGGCTTCCATTGAGGAAGGCGAGATCGTCAAGTCCCGCGTGCTCGATATTCGCGACAACATGGTCGTCCTCGACATCGGCTTCAAATCCGAAGGGACGATTCCGCTCGAAGAGTTCAAGGATCTCCCCGACTTGAAGGCGGGCGACGAAGTCGAGGTCCTGCTCGAGCACCTCGAGGACATGGAAGGCTCGGTCGTCCTCTCGAAGAAAAAAGCCGACTTCATGCGCGTCTGGGAGCGCATCCGCGTCGCCTACGAGAGCGACCAGCCCGTGCGCGGCACCCTCAACAAGAAGATCAAGGGCGGCGTGGTCGTCGATCTCATGGGAGTGGACGCGTTCCTTCCCGGCTCGCAGATCGCGCTCCGCCGTGTGCCGAACGTGGACGAGCTGCTCGGCCAGGCATTCGACTTCAAGATCATCAAGCTCAACAAGCGCCGGCGCAACATCGTCGTCTCGCGCCGCGTGATTCTCGAGCAGGAGAGGGCGGGCAAGCGCGAGAAGCTCATGAAGGAGCTGCAGAAGGATCAGGTGCGGAAGGGCGTCGTCAAGAACATCACCGACTTCGGCGCGTTCATCGACCTGGGCGGCGTGGACGGACTGCTTCACATCACCGACATGTCCTACGGGCGCATCCAGCACCCGAGTGAGATGGTGCACATCGGCCAGGAGCTGGAGGTCAAGGTCCTCGACATCGATTGGGATCGCGAGCGCATCTCGCTCGGCCTCAAGCAGCTTCAGAGCTACCCGTGGAAGGACGTGGCCGAGAAGTATCCGGTCGGCACGAGGCTATCGGGCAAGGTCGTATCGATCACCAACTACGGCGCATTCATCGAGCTCGAGCCGGGCATCGAGGGACTCGTCCACATCAGCGAGATGAGCTGGACCCGCAACGTGCGCCATCCGTCGAAGCTGGTCTCGATCGGCGAAGCAATCGAGGCGGTGGTGCTCAAGGTCGATCCGAACGAGGAGAAGATCTCCCTGGGCATGAAGCAGACGGAGCAGGACCCGTGGATGATGCTGCCCGAGAAGTATCCGATCGGCACGCGTCTCAACGGAAAAGTCCGGAACCTCACCAGCTTTGGCGCGTTCGTGGAGATCGAGCCGGGGATCGATGGACTGATCCACATTTCGGACATGTCGTGGACCAAGCGCGTGCAGCATCCGTCGGAAGTGCTGAAGAAGGGTGATGCTGTCGATGTGCTGATCCTGAACGTCGATGCGGAGAACAAGCGAATCAGTCTTGGTCTTAAACAGGCCACCGAGGATCCGTGGCTCAGGATCGGCGAGACTTATCTGGTCGGCACCGAGCTGCGCGGCAAGGTGGTGCGCCTGATGGACAAGGGCGTGGTCGTGGACATCGGCAACGACATCGAGGGCTTCGTTCCGGTGAGTCAGCTAAACTTCGGCAATCCGGTGAACAGTCCGGCGGACATCGTCTACGAGACGATGAATGTCGATCTCAGGGTTCTCGAGGTGGATCCGATCCACCGTCGCATAGTGCTGGCAGTGACGGCGATTCCAGAAGAGCAGCCGCCGCGGCCCGAGACGCCGTCGAAGGTTATTCCGATGGAGACGGACGATTACAGCCTGTCCGATCCGATTCCGCCGCCGCCCGAGGCCTACGTAGAGGAGCCGGCGTAGCATCCTGAGCGTGTAAGAAAACAGCCCACAATCGAGGCTTCGATGAAGCTGCTCGCTCGTCTCCTCTTCCCGACGCTCGTCATCTGCCTCGCTGCGGCGCCGCAGGCAACGGCACAGACCGCCTCGCCGGCGCGAGTGCTGCCGGGGATTCCACATACAGAATTCACCCTCCCCAACGGCCTGAGGGTCATTCTGCACGAGGATCACTCGACTCCCATCGTCGCTGTGAACGTGTGGTACCACGTCGGGTCGAAGAACGAGACGCCCGGCCGGACCGGGTTCGCTCATCTCTTCGAGCACATGATGTTCCAGGGCTCCAGAAACTACGACGATGATTTTTTCCGTCCGCTCCAGACCGTGGGCGGCACCCTCAACGGATCCACCAACGTCGACCGGACCAATTATTTCGAGGTCGTTCCGTCGAACTATCTCGAGCGCGCGCTGTTCCTCGAAGCAGACCGCATGGGCGGGCTCCTCGAAGCTTTGACCGAGGCCAAGCTGGCGAATCAGCGCGATGTCGTGAAGAATGAGAAGCGGCAGAACTACGACAACCGGCCATACGGCCTCGCCAGCGCGCGGATCGCCGAGCTGTTGTATCCGAGCGAGCATCCATACCACTGGCTTACCATCGGAGCGCTCGAGGACCTGACAGCGGCGTCCATGAACGACGTCAAGGGTTTTTTCCGGCGCTTCTACACGCCAAACAACGCCTCGGTTGCCATCGCGGGCGACATCAATCCGCAGCAGGCGCGTGCGCTCGTCACCAAACACTTCGGGCCCATTCCCCGCGGACCCGCGACAAACCGCGTCGTTGCACCGCAGCCGGTGATTGCAAAGGAAATCCGCGCCACGATGCAGGACCAGGTTGCGCTGCCGCGTCTCTACATGGTGTGGCACACGGTCCCTGAGTTTTCTACCGATGATGCGGCGCTCGACGTGCTGTCGGCGATACTCGCGAGTGGAAAATCCTCGCGTTTGAATCGCGCGCTGGTGTACGACCTTCAGATCGCGCAGGACGTTTCGGCCGGTCATTTCTCGCGAGAGCTCGCCGGCACGCTTCAGATCACGGTGACTCCCAAGCGCGGGGCCTCGCTCGACTCGATCGAAGCGGTCGTGACGCGGGAGGTAGCGAGACTTGCCGCCGAGCCGCCCGCGCGCGAGGTGGTGGAAAGAGTCTACAACGGAAGGGAAGCGGCGTTCGTTTACGGCCTCCAGACGGTCCAGGGCAAGAGCGATCGCATGAATGGCTACGCGACCTTTCGCGGTATTCCCGGCTATTTCGAGCAGGATCTGGCCCGTTATCGCGCCGTCACCCCGGCCGACGTTCACCGTGTGGCCCGCAGGTATCTCACCGATAAGCGTCTCGTGCTCACGGTGGTTCCGGGCGCCCGCGACTCCGGCGCCCCGACAGTTGTCGCGGCCGGAACCGGTGGAGATGCCGGGTCCGCGACGGTCGCTCCAGCGGATGCGCGAAGCAACAGCGCGGCCGGGGCGCGCGCGGAGGCAGCACTACCCCCCGGCGGACCGCCTCCGCGGTTCTCGCTGCCTCAGATTCAGCGCCGACAGCTCACCAACGGACTGGACGTTCTGGTAGTGGAGCACCACGAGCTGCCGGTGGTCACCATTAATCTCGTCGTCAAGTCGGGTTCCGCGGCAGATCCGGCTGACCGGGCGGGGCTCGCCAACGCCGTCGCCAATCTACTCGACGAGGGAACCGCCACCCGGTCCGCCATCGACATCTCGGAACAACTTGCCGCCATTGGCGCGCAGCTCTCTACGACGGCGGGCTGGGACGCCAGCACCCTCACGCTGACGACTCTCACGCGCCACGCCGACGCCGCTCTCGGGATATTCAGCGATGTCCTCCTCAATCCCGCTTTCGCGGATGCGGAGGTCTCCCGCTTTCGCGCGTCCCGCCTCACCGCCCTGGCGCAGCGACGGGACGACGCCACAGCCATCTCGGGCGTCGTCTACCCGGCGATACTGTACGGGAGCAATCACCCCTACGGCCGGCCGGCGCAGGGAGACGAAGCATCGACGCGGGCTCTCGCACCCGCGGACATCCGCGCCTTTTATGCGGCGCGCTATCTCCCCAACAACGCTACGCTGATTGTGGTCGGCGATGTTCGACCGGAGGAAATAGTCGCGAAGCTCGAGCAGTCACTCGGCGGCTGGAAAGCTGGCGTCCCTTCGACGGTACGGCTCGATGCTCCATCGATGCGCGACAGAAGCGTGATCTACGTCGTCGACAGACCGGGCGCCGCGCAATCAGTCATCAACATCGGCCACGTGGGAGTGGCTCGATCGAGCCCCGACTACTTTGCGCTCCTGGTGCTGAACCACATCCTGGGCGGACAGTTTCTGTCGCGGGTCAACATGAATCTGCGCGAGAACAAGGGCTACACCTACGGCGCGCGGACATCGTTTGACTATCGTCAGGGTGCTGGTCCTTTCGCCGCGGCGGCTGGAGTGCAAACGGCGGTCACGAAGGAGTCAATTGCGGAATTTCTCAAGGAGCTGAGGGGGATCCGCGGCGACATCCCGGTGACAACGGAGGAATTGGACAACGCCAAACGTGGCCTCACGCTAGGCTTTCCCCGCGGCTTCGAAACTCCGGCCCAGATCGCCGGCCGGCTAACCGACGTTGCGCTCTACGGCCTGCCGCCAGATTACTTCGACAACTATGTTGCCAACATCGAGCGGGTGAGCCTCGCAGACATCACCCGTGTGGCGAACGCCACTATCGATCCGGCGCGGCTGGCAATTCTGGTGGTGGGCGACCGCAAGGTCATAGAGCCGGGTTTGCGAGCCCTCGAGGGCATCGGGACTTCGGTCACTTTCCTGGATTCTGAAGGCCGGCCCGTGCCGTGACAAGAACAACTTTTCCGGAGAATGCAGGATGAAGTGGACACCCGGCGGTCGCAGCAGTAATCTGGAAGACCGTCGCTCCGGCGGCGGAATGGGAAGGGGTCTTGGCATCGGCGGCACCGTGGTGGTGCTCGCTTTGAGCCTGCTCTTCGGGCGCAACCTGTTCACCGATCTTGGAGTCGAGCCCGGAGTTGGAGCAGGCGGGGCTCCGATGACGGCGGCAGATTCAGCCGCTGAAGAGCCGGCAGTCCTGTTCATGTCGTTCCTCCTCGACGACGTGCAGAACACCTGGGCAGTGACGCTGCCGAAGTACGGCACAACGTATCGTCCCGCGCGCCTGGCACTCTTTCGGAACTCTACCGACTCGGGCTGCGGCCCGGCGCAATCGGCGATGGGCCCCTTCTACTGTCCTCTCGACGAGCGCGTCTATCTCGACCTCGGCTTTTATGACGAGTTGAAGAAGCGGTTCGCAGCGCCCGGCGATTTCGCTCAGGCGTACGTTCTGGCGCACGAGCTAGGGCACCACGTCCAGCACGTCCTCGGAACCAACGCGCGTATCCGGCAGGCGCAGGAGTCCAATCCCGGGCAGGCCAACGAGCTGTCGGTGCGTCTGGAGCTGCAGGCAGACTGCTACGCGGGCATTTGGGCGCACTCGACCAGCCAGCGCAACCTGCTCCAAGCGGGTGACGTAGACGAGGCGCTTAACGCGGCTGCCGCGGTCGGAGACGATCGCATCCAGCAGAGCAACACGGGGAGCGTCAATGTCGATTCGTTCACCCACGGGTCAGCCGCCCAAAGGGCTGAGTGGTTCAAGCGCGGCCTCGAGTCGGGGGATCCGCGGAGCTGCGACACCATCTAAGCCGCGAGTCAGTTTTTGTCAGGCTGTCCACCCCCGGAAAGTTCAGGAAAGCCCGCAGCCCATGGCCGTGAAGGCCGACAGCACCCGGCAGGTAGTCTTCAGTCAAGCCCTAACCTCGAAGTCCGCTCTCTAGAGGTAACGCGCGCGCAGAATTTCCCGATGGTGAAGCTCGTGCCCCGCGATGATGTAAGCGAGCGCGCGAACGGTGATCTCGGCGTTGCTGGCGATGCCCCGCCTCATCCACGCCTCTTCACTCAGGTGGCGAAACAGGAAAATGGTCGAGCGACGAACGCTCTCCATCTCCGCGGCGAGATCGGCGAGCGGATAGGAGTCGAATGATGCGTTGCGCACGTAATCATCCTGCTCGAAGGCGGGTAGCGGCGTAGCGTCCGCCCGTGCGAACCGGAGAGCTCGGCCTGCGAAAATGCGCTCGGCGTCGATGACGTGGCCCACCATCTCATTGACGCTCCACTTGCCCGGCGCGTACCGGTAGGTCGCGACCGCCGGAGGAAGACCCCCCAGGAGCGCTTTGGAGTCGCGCATTTGTGCTTCGAGCGTAGAAATCACATCGCCTTCCGAAACGAGAGAGATGTACTTGCCGTAATAAGGCAAGTACTCCGACTCCTCAGGCTTCCTTTCCCGCGCTGTCGTCACGGATTCCTCATGGTCTCTGTTGGCCTTGGAATATGGGACTTGCCCGTCCAGCCGCGCCACGCCCTGGCGCGGCGCGATTCCACTCGCCGGATTCCACTTGTTCGGAAGAATGCCACGATGCCACATTACATGCCCGACCTTCCGCGGGTACTGGCCGACTCCACGAGAATCAGCCAGGTACTGTCCAACCTCGTCGGCAACGCGGTGAAGTTCACGCCGCGCGAAGGACTCATCACCATGGCGAAGGCTTCCGACCGCCGCGGAATCGGTCTCGGCCTGGCGATCGCCAAGGGGATAGTCGAAGCCCATCGTGGCCGGATCTGGGTGGAAACCAGCGTGGGCCTCGGCAGCACTTTCTACTTTACGCTGCCCGCGGCCAGTTAAGGCACTTCCAGCCGGAAATCCGCGCGTCGGCCCATTGCGGCAGCGCCGGGCGCGCGTAGCCGCACACAACCCGCGCGCCCCGCAAAAAGGCGTTGCCGCAAGCCCTCTCTGGCGTCCATATCGCGACCCCCGTTCTCCTGCTTGGCGGGAGGTGAGATGACCGGGCGCGCGCGCCCGTGGAGGAAAGGTTGGAATCGTCCGTCACAAGAGAATACGTCGGCTCCGCCCACGCGGCGGGCCTGCGTTACGTCACCGATGCCATGCCGGGAATTCGCCGGCACCGGCACGGCCGCGGGTTCAGGTATGTGGATCCTGATGGCCGTGTGATTCGCGCGCGCGAGATTATCAACCGGTTTCGCTCTCTGGTGATTCCGCCGGCGTGGACCGACGTGTGGATCTGCCCGCACGAGGACGGCCACCTGCAGGTGACGGCGCGCGACGCGCGCGGCAGAAAACAGTATCGGTATCACCTCGGATTCCGTCAGCACCGCGACGGCACGAAGTTCGAGCGCATGTTCGCTCTGAGCGACGTGATCCAGAAAATCCGCGAGCGCGTAGAGCGCGATGTCGCCCTGCCGGATCACCCGCGCGAAAAGGTGATGGCAACAGTCGTCTGGCTCCTCGAGAGAACTCTCATCCGCATTGGCTCCGACGAATACGCCAAGGCCAACAAGTCGTTCGGCCTGACGACGCTTCGCCGCCGGCACGTCGCGGTCGATGGAGCAAAGCTGCGCTTCGAGTTCCGCGGGAAGAGCGGCATTGCGCACGCGGTTGATGTCACGGATCGGCGCATTGCCCGCATCGTGCAGCGATGCCAGGAGCTGCGTGGCGAAGTGCTGTTCAAGTATCTCGACGACGCCGGTCAGCGGCAGCAGGTTGAGGCGGAAGACGTGAACGCCTACCTCCAGGAGGTCACGGGCGCGGACATCACTGCCAAGGACTTCCGCACCTGGGCCGGGACGATGCTGGTCGCCGAGACGCTGCGCTCAATGGGCGCGGCGAACAGCAAGCGGGAGGCCGAGAAGAACATCGTCGCCGCCGTCGACCAAACCGCGAAGATGCTGGGCAATACCCGTAGCGTGTGCCGCAAGTATTACATCCACCCGGTGCTCATCCAGGCCTATCTGGGGGGATCGGTGCTCCCTCCGCTGCCCGAGCGCACCTGGAGCCCCCGCACATCGCAGCCCATCCCAACGGATGGTCCGATGCTGCGCCGGCACGAGGCCGACGTGCTGGCGTTCATCAAGGCGCGACTCAAGCCAAAGATGCGCCCGACTCCAAGAGCTGAATCCGTCGAACCGGAGCCCGAGCCCGCGCTGGGTTAGTCGAGGTAGGGGTAGTCCGGGTCGGCCAGGCGCGCCGCCCGCGCGGCGGCCTCAGGTCCAGCGATCTCCGTCGCCAAGTCGAGCAGCATTGGGCTCAGATGCCCGCCGTACCTGAGAAGACTTGCCGCCCGCGTCTTGCGACCGAGCAGAAAGGCAAGAAAAGGCTGGTCGGCTTTGAGCGCGTTGCACGCGGGGCACGCCAGGACCAGGTTGTCACGTCGATCGTAAGCGGTTTTTCCGCGCCGTGGCGTCACATGATCCATCGTGATCGACCGCTGGCTGCAACGGCGCTCGCAATACGCGCAAACCGGACCGTGGCGATCGAGCAGCCACTGTCGGGTGTCCATGTATGCGTTTCGACTCGTCGGCAGCGAGGTGTGCTGCTGCGCCGGGCGGCGGGCGCGCTTGCGCGGTTTTCTCGGGCGGCGAGGTGGCGGCAAATCGGATCGGGTTGGAGGTTTCGGGCCGACGGCGTGCGGAGAAACCTAAGCGACCACTAGACTGCGCGTTGTGCGTTTCCCGTCCATCCGTTGACCGTTTTTCCGTTCAGTTTCACATCCTCGGGACGAACATGATGTGTGCTTTGGGCGTGCCCGGGTTCATCACCCACGGAATTCCCTCCGCGGGGACAGCCGTGATGCCGAGAGACTCCGCGGTCGCACCGGGAACGTAGATCACGAACAGCTGGCGCGCCCCGGTCACGGTGCCGGTCATCGGATCGAAGCTCCCTGTCTTCCCGGTGAGTGAGTACAGGACCGCCGGCTGCTTCGGCATGAGCAGTCTTCCCCTCCGGACGTCGTGAAATCGAACTGAATCCACGAGGTCCGCCTTGACCCCCTGATCTCTCAGCGCCCGGCCGCGCGCCATGAATGGCTCCATCGATTTGTGGTAGCAGGCGACGTGAAATCGCTGCACTCGCGGATCGCTGGCAAGGCACGTGAGCGCGCCGGTGCCCCGCCGCAGTCGCACGAGCATGCCCTCGGAGCTGTATCCCAGGACTGTGGCCGTCGCCCTCAGGTCGGCCGGGGCCGGCAGGACGGCCGCGGCGATCTGCTCGGTTGCCGGCGGCACGACACCAGCGACCCTCCCGGAAGGCA
>JANMTG010000037.1:0-1871 GCA_031390205.1 Gemmatimonadota bacterium | reverse complement strand
CTCCAGCGACCGCGCCAACAGTCATTCCGGTGACCCGCGAAGTGGCGGCAATGAGCAAGAGAAAGTCCAGCGTTACCCGAGCGGTCCACGCGGCGGCGGCTCCCGCGATGCCAAAGCTTCTGATGAGCACGATCGTAAGCGGTAGGTGGATCGCAAGCTCGACGAGGTGAAACTTGGCTGGCAGGTCCGGACGGTTGACGGCGTACAGGGAGATGAAGAGGGGGTGCGCCAGCGCGTTCATGAGCACTCCAAACGCGATGATGCGAAGGGCCATCGTAGTCTGCTCGGCGTATGCCGGTCCGAGCCACAGTTGCAGCAAATCCGGCGCAAACGCGATCACGATCGCCAGCGGCGGCACCATCACCACCGTCAGCGTACGTCCCGACGCGGACAGCAGCTCTTTCAATCGACCGCGATCACTCGTTCTCTCGAGCGCGGTCAACGCCGGAAACAAGCTGACCACCAGGCTGATTGGCAGCAGCAGCAGGCGAGTTACACCCTCGTACGGCGCGGTATAGAATCCGACGGCGGCAACGCCGGCAATTGCTGCCAGCGCAAACCGATCGAAGTACACCAGCAGCGGGGTTACCGCGTTGGATACGAAGACCCAGCCGCCGAAGGAAAGGAGTTTCGTCAGAGTGGTCCACCGCCTGGGAATTCGCCATGCAAGCGCGGGAACCGCGTAGCGGATCGCAGCCAGATAGATGCCGGCGACCACTACACGGGTTCCGAGTACCCAGAGTAGAATCGTCGGGAGCGAGGCGCCCATGACGGCGCCAATCGCGGGGATGATTACGGACGCGCTGCTGCTGAGCGTGCGGACCGAGTTGCTCAGGTCGAATCGTTGGGCGCCCTCGAGAATCGCGCGCAGCGCCGATAGAAGAAGCACTACGGGAAGATTCAAACCGACGACCCGGAACATTCCCACCGCTTCGCCAACGAGCTCGGGCGGAAGGTCGAACGCGATATCGACGATCGGTCGAGCGGCAATGAAGAAGAGAAGGCCGCCTACCGCGCCTGCAAGCAGTTGGGCTATAGTCGCGAGTGAAGCCGTCTCGCCTAGCTCCGCCGCGTCGCCGTGGAGTCCGTCCGCCACGAACTTGACCGTGGCCCGGCCAAGACCGAGATCGAAGAGAGTCAGGTATTCGGTGAGCGCCCATGCCAGCCCGAGAAGGCCGAATCGCGCCGCCCCCAGATGGTGGGCCGCGATGGGCATGACGAAGAACGCCACCGCCAGCGGCACGCCGAGGCCGAGGATGTTGAGGAAGGTGTTGTGCGCGATCCTGGACTGCGTCAAGCTGTCTTCGATACGCGGAAGACTTCGGCCTCCGGACGGCGCAGCCACTCGGCGAGAGATTGTGCGTTTGCATCCTTGTGCGAAAGAATCGGATCACGCGTCGGCCATTTTAGTCCAACCGGTGGGTCGTCCCAGCGGATTCCCGATTCGCCGGCGGGATTGTAGATCGCCGTGCACAGATACTGGATTTGCGCAAAATCACTGAGCACACAAAAACCACGGGCGAAGCCTGGCGGAGCCCACAGTTGGCGCTTGTTGGTGTCGCTGACGATTTCACCTACCCAACGGCCGAGCGTCGGGGAATCCGGACGGATGTCCACGGCGACGAGAAAAGCGCTGCCTTCGGTCACGCGCATCAATTTTCCCATCGGCTGGTCCCACTGGAAATGCAGGCCGCGGATGACATCGCGCGCCGATCTCGAGTGATTGAGCTGCTTGAAATGCTCCGGCAGGCCGAGCTCGCGGAACTGGTCCCCCCTGTACACCTCCATGAAGAAGCCGCGATCGTCTTCGAACACCTCGTGCTCGAGCAGCAGCACGTCCGGGATGGCTAGCCGCTTGGCGGTCAGCTTCA
>JANMTG010000033.1:0-1938 GCA_031390205.1 Gemmatimonadota bacterium | reverse complement strand
GAGCTGTCGGACAAGGTTGACCACATCTACGGCTATGTGGCGAATCATTTCTCGGGGCACAGCCCGGCGACAGCGCGCGAATTCCAATCCCGGCTCGGCCAGAGTCCGGTCGATCCTGACTTGCTTGGGGAGCAGATGTCGTTCTTCTAAAAAACAAGGAGAACGGATAAGCTGCGGGCTGCCTGCTCCCAGCTAACGGCTGCGAGAGTTAGCTATTCCTGGCGTTTTCCGTTGGCCTTGCCGGTTTTCGACTGCCGACGAGGGCCAGCAGCGGCGGCGCGAGGAATGTCGTCGCCATCACCGTCAGGGTGAGCGCGCTGAACACCGCGGGTGTGATCGCCTGGGTGGAAAGTCCCATCTGCGCGAAGATCAGTCCCACTTCTCCGCGCGGAATCATCGCCACTCCGATCAGCCTCTTGTTGCCCTTGAAGCGCCACGGCGCGTAGCCGGCGACGAACTTCCCGATTACTCCGACCGCGATGAGCAGACCTCCGGCGGCAACTGTGCGGGCGTCCGCGAAGGCCGAGAGCTGGACGGCAGCGCCGACTGCCGCAAAGAAGACGGGAATGAGCAGTAACGCAATCGGATTCAGTGCGCGGTCGATCGCGGGACGTTTCGCGCTGCGATTCAGGATAACTCCCGCGCCGAATGCGCCGACTATCAACAGCGAATCGGCGGGTATCGAGATAGTCGACAGTGACAACGAGCCGCCGAGCACGATACTGGTCACGACTGACAGCACCATGAGACCGACGATGTCATCGAGCACGGCCGCGCCGAGTACGACCTGTCCCTCACGTGTGTCGAGCTGACCGAGATCGGCGAGTACCCGCGCTGAGATTCCTATCGATGTCGCGGTTAGTGTCGCGCCGCAGACCAGTGCCGGGATGCGATCGAATCCGAGAACACTCGACGCGGCAAAGTAACCCAGCGCAAATGGGACGATCACGCCCACGAGCGCGACTATGGTGGCGGTCCCCGCAACGTTCGCCATCGACCGCAGATTGGTATTCAATCCGATCTGGAAGAGGAGAACCAGCACGCCCAACTCGGAGAGTGTTCCGATCACCGGCTCGGTCGGATCCAGTAGTCCGAACACCGAGCCTCCGAGGATCACACCCGCAATCAGCTCACCGAGAACCGCCGGTTGTCCGACGCGTTGGGCGAGAGCGCCAAGGAGCTTGGCCGCGATCAGCAGCGCGGCGAGAACGAGCACGAGGAGCGGCAGGTCCCGCACGCTCACCGGAATGTCTCGAAGAAGCCCGTGCCCGTTCCCTCAATGGGCTCGCCATCGAGACGTCCCGAGATGCGCGCAGTGCCTTTCATCTGGATGAAATATGGATTCTTCGCGTCGCTGATTGACGGGTCGCTCGCGGTGGCAATCGCATCCTCGATCGTGAGCTCGAT
The DNA here is from genome assembly GCA_031390205.1 of Gemmatimonadota bacterium. Lineage (GTDB taxonomy): Bacteria > Gemmatimonadota > Gemmatimonadetes > Gemmatimonadales > Gemmatimonadaceae > UBA4720. The sequence continues at coordinate 531 of JANMTG010000033.1, read as the reverse complement.
ATGTAGGGTATCACCGTCGCGCTCGTCGAAGAGAACGGCGCGCGACGGGACCGCGATTCTGCGCTCACCTGCCCGGGCGATTCGACCATCCTCGTACGAGATGACCTTCGGCCGGAACACCGCGCGGAAGCCCAGCGAGTCGATCAGGTAGACCAGCACCGGCGGCACCGACGCAGTGCTGTCGGGGGAATGCACGCGGCCGTAGAGGAACGTGTACTGCCCCGCCCGAGACGCGCCCCACTCCCACGTCACGCCCTTCCAGACTCCCCAGTTGTGATCGTGATACGCCTGCGCCTGAGCGAGCGTCTCGCAGACGCCATCGACGCACAGCCTTCCTGAAGCAGCTGCTCGAAGCGCCGGCACCGTGTAGCCCGAGACGAAATCACCTGAGCCCATTGAGACGCCGGGGAAATAAGCGTGAGGAGCAGGAGTTATGGTCAGCGATATGTCGATCCTCCCCCTCCCACTCCCCGCCCCTTCGGCACGTTCCTCGCGCGCGGCCGCGACCACTTCGTAGTCCCCGTTCGGCAG
>JANMTG010000030.1:0-2258 GCA_031390205.1 Gemmatimonadota bacterium | reverse complement strand
ACAGCCCGCCCCGCCGGCGCCGGAGGCATTCCCGCGCTTCCCGAGAAGTGGATCACGAATGTCCTGGTCGAGGGACTCATCAGAGACATCCCCGGCCCCGAGCTGTACCAGTGGCTGCGACGCTCTATCGAAACCCTGAGGCTGCGGGCTGTAGTGATCGCGTCTACGGACGACCAGGTCGCCGGACTTTGCCGCGAGCTGCGCGACGATTACGGTTTCGAGGTCGATGGTCTCAGCGCCGCCGCGGTCCAAGCCGCGTCCACTGCATCACTTTCCCTGAGGCACGCCGACCTCATAGTGACCACTGCGGCGCACCGCACCTGGGTGGAGGAGCTGGGCTCCCAGCTGGGGAAGCCCGTCACCGTGATAGACGTACGGCCGGATCTCATCGCCGGAGAGTGGGGACTCTTTCTCCGCAGGCCAGTCTATGTCGTCGTCGCAAGCGAAGATTTCGGGGATGTCGTCCGCCGTTTCTTTGCTGAGGTCCCGAAAGCAGAAAATCTCCGCATCCTCGTCGTCGGACGCGACGATCTTACAACTATTCCGGAGAACGCTCCGACCTACATCACTCAGCGCGCCCGGGAGCGCATCGGAAACATCGTGCTGCGGGGGCGGATCATGCCTGCGGCGCGAACCATCTCGTCCGAATCCGCGCGGGAGCTCTTCGCTTTCATAGTGCGGTCGAACCTCGCGGCGGTGGCGCGCATGGGCCGATAGCCTTCGCGGAACGCGCGCTTTCTTACAGCTTTTCGCGGGACTTCTGTATCCATTCCGCGAAGAGCGTCACCACCGATTCCAGCACCGGCACCTCCGCGGGCGGAATCAGTCGCGGCCGGACATCGAAATGGCAGAGGGTACCCCAGACGCGTCCGTCTTCCATGCGAATCGGAACCCCGCAATACGAGATCACCGAATCGCGAGCAGCGTGTGTTTCGAGGCGGGAGTCGGCGCCGGCGTCCGGCGTAGCGAATCCTCCGTCGCTACGGGCAGTGATGGAGCAGTAGGTGTCCTCCAGCGGGCTCGCGTTCCCCGAGACATTGAGTGCCGGGTTCTCGCGGTCGAAGAGGTGAAGGTTGCGCAGCATCGGCGGTTCGACCCGGTAGATGCCGGTGAAGCGGAAACGTGTTCTGGCGTTGAGGTAGGCGAGAGCCGCTATGACCTCGGAAGTCCGCAGCATCCTACTTAGCTCTGCGGAAATCCTCGCGACTGAGGTTGCCGCGCTCTCGGGTTGGTCCGTTCTCGCATCCGCGGCTCCCGCCGATCGGGTGGTCCCGAGCGAAGCCTTCGATTTGCCGTTCCCTATCGGCGCGAGCGGAGCGTCCGATCCCTGCGTGCCGCGCATTTTAACCTCCATTCTCTACCAAACGATATGCGCATCTTCCGAGCCGCTGTGGCCCTGATTCGGGCTGGTGCGTTCGGAAGGGGAGGTGAATTCTGCGGCATGCGTTATGCTACAGATTGCCATTGAGCCTTGTTCTGTGCAGAGTTTATGCTACAGAGTAGGGATTCAAAGGCTCGTCTCGAAACCTTTTCCCTTTGTGGAGGCTTTATGGCAGGACCGCAATCCCCACGCAGACTGCGAAAGTACGCGTTTGTCGCAGCGGGCGTCATCGCAGCGACCGTGGGTGTCGGAGCGCTAATGGCGTCCGACCACCAGGACACACCAGAAGTAGAGCTCAACCCGCGCATGGACATCAATGATGTCTACTCATTTCCCGGGAGCGGCGGAACGAGCACCGACCGCGTCACTCTCGTGATGACTACCTCCTCCCCCATCCCATCGGGCACCAACGCCCAGTTCGATCGCAATCTCCTATACCAGCTCAAGATCGACAATTCGGGGGATGGTAAGGAAGATCTGGTTATCCAGGCCCGCTTCGACGGCACCGGCGGCTATACCATTACGGGCCCCGTCGCCCCGACCTCGACCGGCCAGCTCGGAACTATAGTGTCGGGCGGAACTTCCGTTACCGGAACGGTCGGACAGTCAGCTACCGGAGGAACTTTGCAGGTCTTTGCCGGACTGCGCGCCGATCCGTTCTTCATCGACCTCGAACAGTTCTTCAAGATCATCCCGGATCGTCGCCCCTCCACCGGCCCGCTGTCAGTGCCGCAGACGCAGGAGGCGACCGCATTCCGCAATCCCGGCGTCGATCTCCTCCGCCCGTTCAATGCGCTGGCGATCGTAATCGAGCTTCCCAAGTCGCAACTCATTTCCTCCACCGCCACAGACGCCAGCTTCGGCCTCTGGGGCACAA
>JANMTG010000310.1:0-2207 GCA_031390205.1 Gemmatimonadota bacterium | reverse complement strand
TTAAAAGGCTGTACCGCAACACCTAACCGCAGCAACACCCATGACTTACGCAATCATCCGTACCGGCGGCAAACAGTACCGCGCCGAGTCCGGCAAAACGATCAGAATCCCGAGCCTCCCGGGTGACGCGGGGTCCAAAGTCACCTTCAGCGACGTCATCCTCGGCTCCGACGGCGACAAGACCCACGTCGGCGTTCCTGGGCTCAAGGGCGCGAACGTCACCGGCGAGATCGTCAAGCAGGGGAAGGGCGACAAGATCGTCGTCTTCAAGATGAAGCGCCGGAAGAATTACGCGAAAAAGCAGGGACATCGGCAGGGCTTCACCGAAGTCCGCATCAACGACATCTCGTTCGGCAAGAAGAGCGGCGGGGGGGGAGAGAAGTAATGGCACACAAGAAAGGGGTCGGCTCGTCACGCAACGGGCGCGACAGCAATCCGCAGTACCGCGGCGTCAAGAAGTTCGGCGGCGAGAAGGTGGTCGCCGGCAACATCATCCTCCGCCAGTGCGGCACGAAGTGGCACCCGGGTCGCAACGTCGGACTCGGCACCGACTTCACCATTTACTCGCTGATAGACGGCGTGGTGAAGTTCGAGCACAAGAGCAGGACCCGCTACAAGGTCAGCGTGTACCCCGATACGGCTGAGAGTAGCGCTGCGTAGCCTTGGCTAAAAGCCAGTCTCTGCTCACAAAAGGCGGCCTAATGGCCGCCTTCTTTTTTCTGGAGTGCCTTGTAACGTTAGGTACGGCCGCGGCCGGAATTGGACATCTTAGAGCTGCGGAATCATTCTTGGATTTTCCGGGCCCACAGTCTCTTCGCACCGAGAAACCATTTGTCCCTCAAATCTTACGGCGAGCCTATAAGAGCCGGTCTACATCTTCCTCGGGCGGCGACACTTGACGGCTATAGCTGCCAGGCGTCTCCGGGGCGCAGGCTGGCAGCTGCAACTTTCCGGGTAGTGACGAACTCTCGATGAGCATTCCCTCAGCCTTCGCCGGCAGGTATGTCCTTGGCGCGGAGATTGGCCGCGGCGGGATGGCCATCGTGTACCGGGCCCGCGATGAACGGCATGACCGCGAGGTCGCCGTGAAGGTTTTGCATCGCGACATAGCGGCGTCGCTAGGCCCCGACCGCTTTCTCAGGGAGATACAGACAGCGGCACGGTTGAATCATCCGCACATCATCCCGCTACACGACTCGGGCGAGTCGGATGGGCTTTTGTATTACGTGATGCCTTTCATCGACGGCTGTACTTTGCGCCAGCGGCTTCAGATCGAGAAGCGACTTCCCGTCTCGCAAGCCGTCGGGATCGGGCGCCAGGTGGCTGCCGCGCTTGAATACGCGCACCGGCTCGGAATAGTTCACCGGGACGTGAAACCGGAAAACGTGATGCTTTACGAGGGCGAGGCGCTGGTGATGGATTTCGGGATCGCAAAAGCGCTTATCGCTGCGGGTGGAGACACACTCACGCGTACGGGCTCCACATTGGGTACCCCCGCCTACATGAGCCCGGAGCAGGCCGCTGGAGGAGATGACGTAGACTCGCGGAGCGATCAATACAGCCTTGCCTGCATGATCTATGAAATGCTTGCGGGAGTCCCACCATTCACTGGCGCCAGCGCGCAGGCGATCATCGCGAAGCGGTTCGTGGAAGTTCCGAAACCCGTCGGCACCTTCGCCAATGGGGTGCCTGCTGTCGTCGAGCGCGCGGTTTCACGCGCTCTGTCTCGAGAGCCCGCGAGACGGTTCTCCACGACCCTGGAATTCAGTGTCGCTCTCGAGGCGGGCGCGGATGTCGCGAGCGCGCAAAAGGCCAACGGAGCGCGGCAATCGATTGCGGTTCTACCGTTTGCGAACATGAGCGCCGATCCGGAGAACGAATATTTTAGCGACGGCATTGCCGAGGAGATCATAAACTCGCTGACGAAGGTGCAGGCGCTCGACGTTGTGTCTCGGACGTCCGCCTTCGCGTTCAGAAGCACAAACGAAGACATCCGCGAAATCGGACGGAAATTGGAAGTGCGAACCGTTCTCGAGGGAAGTGTCAGAAAGGCTGCGAACCGTCTTCGCGTAACTGCTCAGCTAATCGATGTCCAAAGCGGATATCATCTCTGGTCGGAGCGCTACGACCGGGAGATTGCCGACATATTCGCGATTCAGGACGAGATCGCCGACAACATCGTCAAAGCGCTGCGTGTCGTACTGACC
>JANMTG010000295.1:0-1549 GCA_031390205.1 Gemmatimonadota bacterium | reverse complement strand
GTATTCGTCGGAGCCGGTGTCGTCGGCGTGGCCCTCGATCCTGATACGAACTTCCGGCTGCCGCGCGAGCGCATCGCGCTTTGCGTCGAGCACCTGCCGGCCTTCGTCCGTAAGGCCCGCCTGATCGAGCTCGAAGTACACCGGCGTCGTCAGCGTCACGATGACGGTTTCGCGTGCCGCCTTTCTCTCAGCCTCGAGACGCTCACGTTCTTCGGCGGCGCGGCGTGCTGAAGACGCTCGCTCAATCGAATCGAGGCGAGCACGCTCGATGCTCGCCGCTGTGATGGATGGCGTCGGCGCCGCCACGGCGGGCCGGCGTTTCGAGCAGCCGCCGGCGACGATGGAGGTGACGGCAATGAAAAGAAGCGAAAGGCGTAAGGGACGGCGCATGGCGTAGGATTCCCGTAAAGAGGTCGTCATAAGGACGACCAGAACGGATAAACGGAAAACGGATAAACGGTAAACGCACAACGCGCTCTTCGTTCTCCTTCGATGCTATGGCTTGACGAGAGATACCCTCACCAGCGGCTTCATTGCGAAGTCCGTCTTGCTTCACCATACTAGGCAGCAATCTCACCCCCCTGCCTTGAAGCCACAGAATCGACGCACCTTCATCGCAACGCTCGGAACCGCGGCAATGGGTGTCGCGAGCGGCTGCAACGTCGGGGCGGCTCCCCGCCGGAAGCTCAGTCGCATCGGGCTCCAGCTCTACACCGTGCGCGACCAGATAAAGGCCGACCTCCCCGGAACTCTCGCCCAGGTCGCCGCGGTGGGATACAAGGAGGTAGAGTTTGCCGGCTATTTCGGCCGATCGCCGGCGGAAATTCGCGACCTCCTCGCGCGCAACAGTCTGACTTCGCCATCGACGCACGTCCCGATCGAGGCGATGCGGAAAGACTGGCGCAAAACGCTCGATGTTTCGCGCCAGATCGGACACCAGTGGGTCACCATCCCGTGGCTACCCGAGGAGGAACGCGGCGGCATCGATTCATGGAAGCGGCTGGCCGCGGAATTCAACGGCGCCGCGCGTGTGGCCCGCGAGGCTGGATTGCGCTTCGCGTACCACAATCATGACTTCGAGCTGAAGGAGATTCCCGCCGCTCCTGGGGCAACCGGCCCCTCGATTCCCTACGACATTCTCATCGCCGAAACCGATCCGGCGCTCGTGGACTTCGAGATGGACCTGTACTGGGTGGTGAAAGGGGGCGGAGATCCGTTGGCCTACTTCGCCAGATACGGGAAGCGTTTTCCGATGGTCCACGTCAAGGACTCCAAAGGGGCGCCCGCCCACACGATGACCGAGGTGGGAAGTGGATCGATAGACTTCCGCCGCATTTTCGGGGCTGGAGACAAAGCGGGGCTCAGACATTTCTTCGTCGAGCACGACCAGCCCGCGGATCCGATGGCGTCCATTCGCACCAGCTATGACTACCTGCATGCGCTCGAGTACTGACCGGCCCCGCCGAACAACCAGGGATAGCCATTATGACCGGTAAGAAAGTCACCCGCCGCCGTTTCGTTTCCGATACGGGGAAGATCGGCTTGGGCG
>JANMTG010000269.1:0-6178 GCA_031390205.1 Gemmatimonadota bacterium | reverse complement strand
AGCAGCACCACCGCCGCGAGCGGGACCGAACGCACGAATGAGAAGAGAATCGTCAACAGGGCAAACGCGAAGGCTGTAGAGCGAAACAGTCTGCCGCGGCGGATCCGCGGTCCCAGCGCGGCGAGCAATAACGCGCCCGTGAGCGCGCCGATCCCCACGAAAGTGAGAAGCGCGCCGTAGCCGCTCGCTCCAGTGCCCAGGAGATCCCGGGCGACCACCGGCATCATCGTCAGGTACTGAAATCCGAAAATCGAGTAGATCGCTATCACGCCCATCAGGCCCGACACCGCGCGCGTGCCGCGGATGTAATCGAGACCCTGCTTCAGCTGCTCGAACGGCGAAACGAGATTCTGCACCGGTGTCCACGCCGGAACCCTCACGAACGCAAGACTGCCGAGGACCGCGAAGTAGCTGAGCGCGTTGATGCCGAAGCACCACGCCAGCCCAAGCTTGGCAAGCACGATCGCGGCGATCGATGGGCCGATGATGCGAGCGAGATTGAAGCCGCCCGAGTTGAGCGCGATTGCGTCCACCAGGTCTTCGCGCGAGACGAGCTCCACTGTCAAAGCCTGACGCGCGGGAATCTCGAACGCGGAGATCAAGCCGCCCAGGGTCGCGAGCGCGAGCAGCCACTCGACGTTCATCCTTCCGGTCCAGGTGAACCACCACAGCGCTGCCGCCTCGAGAAGGAGCAACGCCTGGCACACCATTACGATGTGGAGTTTGCTCCGCCTGTCGGCGACAACGCCGCCGTACAACGAGAAGAGGAGTACCGGGAAGGTGCTCGCCGCTGCTACGAGGCCGACGAAAAAGGCACTGTTCGTCAGCTCCAGCGCGAGCCAGCCCTGTCCCACCTGCTGCATCCAGGTGCCGATGAGAGAGATCGTCTGGCCGGTCCAGAACAGCCGGAAATTCCGGTGCAGTTGCAGCGCCCGGAACGGGTTGAGCGACCTTCTCGGAGCAGGCATTCTCAGGGATTATACACGCCGCATTACGCGGTTGTATGTTTGACGTATGCGCTTCCACACCTACTCGAAGTTCAGCCCCGAAGCGGCTGATGCGGTGGATCTCCAGGCGCTGCTGGATAAGCTCGCAGACTTCCTGCTCCAGTCCGGTTTCGCCGCTGGCGGCGACCAGAATTTCAATCCGTATTTCGATGACTTCGATTCCGAGCCCGACCGCTCGCTCGAGGCTTTGCGTCAGGCAATCCTCGACGCGCTGATCGAGAGCGGACAGTTCACTCCCGAGCTGCTCGGCGCCCTGCGCGGTGACGGAACGAAGGAGTCGCAGGAGAAGCTGAGCGACCTGCTCGACACCCTTATTCAGAAACTGGCGGCGGAAGGATATCTCACCCTGGAGGCGCCTCCGCAAATGCCGGCCGGTCACCAGCCCGTCACCGGACGCGGAGGACTGGCGCACGGCGCCTCCAAGAGCGTGCAGTTCAATCTCACTGACAAAGGCATCGACTTTCTCGGCTACAAGAGCCTGCGACACATACTGAGCTCGCTGGGAAAGTCGAGCTTCGGCTCGCACGACACGCCGCACCTGGCGACGGGAATCGAGGCCGATGGCTGGAGCAAGCCGTACGAGTACGGCGACATGCTCAATATCGATGTCAACGAGACGCTCAGGAATTCGCTCATGCGCACGGGGTCACTCGAAGTGCCCATGGATCTCGATTACGGCGACATCATGGTGCGCCAGGCGGAATACCGGTCCTCATGCGCGACGGTGCTGATGCTCGACACGTCGCACTCGATGATTCTCTACGGTGAGGATCGCTTTACGCCGGCGAAGAAAGTGGCGCTCGCTCTCACCCACCTCATTCGCACGCAATTCCCTGGGGACACGCTACAAGTGGTTCTCTTCCACGACTCGGCCGAGGAGATTCCGCTCGCCACGCTGCCGCAGGCGCAGGTTGGTCCGTACCACACCAACACCGCCGAAGGCCTCAAGCTCGCCCGGCGTCTCTTGCTGGCACAGAAGAAAGACATGAAGCAGATCGTGATGATTACCGATGGGAAGCCGAGCGCGATGACGATGCCGAACGGGCAGATCTACAAGAACTCGATGGGTCTGGACAGCGCCGTGATCGCGCAGACGCTGAGGGAGGTCGCCAACTGCCGCCGCTCCGGAATTCTGATCAACACCTTCATGCTCGCGCGCGATCGCGCGCTGGTGGAGTTCGTCAAGCGCGTGTCGGAAATCAGCAAAGGGAAAGCGTACTTCACCAACACGATGACGCTCGGTCAGTTCATCCTGATGGATTTCCTGAAGAAGAAGACGCAGAAAATCTCGTAGGCCCGACAATCAATCCCACCTAATGATGCGTTTATCCAGAAACGCTCCCCTCTTTGCAGTCGCGTTGACGATTGCTTGTGCCTCGGGTCCGCAGGGCGGACCGGCAGCGACTCGCTACGACCTGCTGATCGCCAACGCGCGCATCGTAGACGGCACGGGCAACCCCTGGTACCGCGGGAGCGTGGCGACGATCGGCGACCGAGTCGCCTATGTCGGCCCATCGATTCCCGGATTGCGCGCGCGTCGCACGATCGATGCGAGCGACCAGGTTGTCGCACCGGGATTCATCGACATGCTCGGCCACTCCGAGTATTCCATTCTCCGCGGCCCGCACGCGGTGTCGAAGATCACCCAGGGCATCACGAGCGAGATAACGGGGGAGTTCCATTCCGCGTGGCCGAACATATCGCTCGGCGAGCAGCCCGACCCACGACAGCCGTGGCGCTCACTAAGCGAATACTTCGACCATCTCGAGAAGACCGGCATTGCCATCAACCTCGGCACTTATGTGGGCACAAGCTCAGTGCGAGAGGCGGTGATGGGGATCGTGAATCGCCAGCCGACGTCAGCTGAGATCGCCGCGATGGGCGCTCTCATCGACTCGGCGATGCGCGACGGCGCGATGGGCGTTGGGACGGGACTCATCTATCTGCCCAGCAATTTCTTCTCGACCGACGAGCTAATCGCGCTCACCAGGTACGCGGCTCCGTACAAGGGGGGATACGCGACTCACATGCGGAGCGAGGGGACCGCGATGCTCGATGCCGTGCGTGAGACGATACGCATCGCTGCCGGCGCCGGGACGTGGGCAGAGATCAGACACATCAAGTCGAGATCTCTCGAGCAAATGCAGCAGGCCATCGCGCTCGTCGACTCGGCGCGGGCGGCGGGCATCGATGTCACCGCCGACCAGTATCCCTATATCGCCAGCGGTACAGGACTCGCGGCGATGCTCAACACCTGGGTTCAGGAAGGCGGAAGGGATTCGCTCGTCTTGCGTCTGCGCGACACTGCCGTTCGCGCACGCCTCAAGCTGGAGCTCGGACAAGACAGCGCCGCCGGGATTCGGACCGCCGAGCGGACTATGGTGAACGAGGTTGGGGCCGACTCGCTGAAGCAGTACCAGGGGAAGCGGCTCACCGAGGTTGCCAGGATGCGCGGCCAGCAGGATGCGTACGAGGCCGCCTTCGACCTTCTCGTCGCCGACGGCGGGCGCACGAGCGCGATCCATTTTTCGTTCAACGAGGATGCGCTCCGTTACGCCATGAAGCAGCCGTGGGTTTCGGTCGGACAGGACGCGGGCGCCACGAGTCCCGATTCCACCGGCAAGTGGCGCGAGCGCGGCCACCCGCGCGGCTTTGGAACGTTTCCGCGAATACTCGGCCGCTACGTCCGCCAGGACTCAGTCATCACGCTCGAGTTCGCGATCCGGAAGATGACTTCTCTCGCCGCGCAGAGGGTGGGGCTCTCCGATCGCGGACTTTTGAAGCCGGGCATGTACGCCGACATCACCGTTTTCGATCCCGCGACGATCATCGATCGGGCGACGTTCGAGGAGCCATCACAGGTCTCGACCGGAGTGAGCTACGTGATCGTAAACGGAGTGCCGGTGATCGACGCCGGGCGGCTGACCCGCGCACTGCCGGGACGCGCACTGAGAGGTCCAGGGTACCGCTCCGGCCGGAAGTAAGACGATGGCACCCGTAAGGGATTGATCCCGCGACCCGACTGCCGCAATCAAGATTGTCTCGTACCCATGGAGAACGCGAGCATGGAAATCAGATTCACCATCGGCGACAGTCCCCTGGGCACGGTCCTGATCGCCGCGAGCGATAAGGGGCTCTGTGCGGTCAGCCTGCGCGAGTCCGATTCCGGGGCGGAGCAATCGCTCCGCACACAATTCCCCAGGGCGGAGCTCAAGCGCGATGATGCCGGGCTGCAATCACTTCTAAAAGCGGTAGTCGGCAGAATCTCCGGGCGGGGCCTCGATGACTCTCTCCCATTGCCTCTGGATCTTCAGGGGACCGATTTCCAGCGGGAGGTGTGGAATCAACTCCTCACGATTCCGGCCGGAGCAACGCGCTCGTATCTCGACATCGCGCGGGCTATCAAACGTCCGAAGGCCACTCGCGCAGTCGCCCAGGCTTGCGGCGCCAATCCCGTCGCCGTGGTCGTGCCCTGTCATCGGGTCGTGATGAGCGACGGCTCGATCGGCGGGTACAGCGGTTTGCCGGGTGTGAAGCAGGCGCTGCTCGCCACAGAGGGGTCGCAAGCCCTGCGGCCGGCTAGGTAACATTGGCCAGTCAATCGAGCTTGCTACCGTGCTCCACTAACATTTATCGCATTTCGACTGGCCGGGCTGTTACCCGTCAGGGGACTCACCACAACTGAGACTCGATTTCCCCGACACCGGCCGCCGCAATGGTGGCGTAGCTTGAGAAGTTTGTCACTTTCACACTCTGCTTCTCAAACATGACAACTGTCGTCGCGCTGCCGCGGATCATTCAGGGTGGGATGGGCGTGGCCGTATCGAACTGGAAGCTCGCCCGCGCCGTGTCGCTCGCAGGCCAACTCGGAGTCATTTCCGGAACCGTGCTCGACACGGTACTCGTGCGCCGGCTCCAGGACGGGGACATCAACGGCCACATGCGGCGGGCCATGGATCGTTTCCCCATTGCCGGCGTCGCCGACACAGTCCTGAAGCGGTACTTCCTACCGAATGGACGCCGTCCGGACCAGCCCTACAAGCTGATCCCGATGTATAAGCAACGGGCGAGTGTGGCACGGCAGCAGCTCGCGATGCTGGCGAACTTCGTTGAGGTCTATCTTGCGAAGGAAGGTCACAGCGGGCCGGTGGGGATCAACCTTCTTACCAAGGTTCAGATGCCGAACCTGGCTTCCCTGTACGGCGCGATGCTGGCCGGAGTGGACTACGTCCTGATGGGAGCGGGCATCCCGCGCGAGATTCCGGGTGTGCTCGACGCATTCGCCGAACACCGCGCGGCCACGATTCGTTTCGACGTCACCGGGCTCGCGCCGGGTGAATCCGAGATGCTCTCCTTTGACCCGCTGGAGCACGGCGTGACGGATCGCACGCCCCTCACTCGCCCACGCTTCCTCCCGATAATCTCGGCAAGCTCGCTCGCGACGACTCTCGCGCGGAAAGCGAACGGACGGGTTGACGGATTCATCGTCGAAGGGCCCACGGCAGGCGGCCACAACGCGCCACCGCGCGGCGAACCACGGTACAACGAGCGGCGCGAGCCGGTGTATGGCGAGCGCGATGACGTCGATCTGACCAGATTGCGTGATCTCGGCCTGCCCTTCTGGGTCGCGGGCGGTGCCGGCACGCCGCAGCGGTTGCGCGACGCGCTGGAAGCGGGCGCGACCGGCGTTCAGGTCGGGACGCTGTTCGCGTACTGTGAGGAATCCGGGTTCGCCCCTGAGCTGAAGCGTGAGGTGATCGAGCATGCCGCGCGCGGTGAGGTGGACGTCGTCACCGATCCGCGCGCCTCGCCGACCGGATACCCGTTCAAGGTGGTCCGGTGGGCCACTGATGGAGAGAATCGCCCGCCGCGACAGCGGCTGTGCGACCTCGGCTACTTGCGCGAAGCCTACAGGCGCCCGGATGGACGCCTCGACTACCGATGCCCGGCCGAGCCGGTCGAAGACTACGTGCGGAAGGGCGGAGCACTCGCGGACACCGAGGGCCGCAGGTGTCTCTGCAACGCGCTCCTCGCGAACGTCGGACACCCGCTGGTGCGCGCCACCGGAGAGACGGAGCCGCCGCTCCTGACGAGCGGCGACGACCTCAAGACGATCTCCACGTTTCTCGCCGGGCGCACGAGCTACACCGCCGCCGACGTGATCAGCTATC
>JANMTG010000321.1:0-1510 GCA_031390205.1 Gemmatimonadota bacterium | reverse complement strand
GCCATAGCAGTCCTCCTGCTTTTCGGGGCCGTTACCCTCCGCATCCGCGCCCGCCGCATGGCGCTGCGCGCTTTCCGTCGCTCGCATGGCCGGCTCGACCGATACAAGCTCACGCGCAAGGCGATCGTGCGCGAAACCCTTCTCGCGGAACCGGAAATCGCCGCCGCGGTTCGCGAGCACGCTGCAGAAGCCGGAAAGTCGGAAGATGATACCTGGCGCCGCGTAGAGAGCTACATCGACGAGATCGTCCCCTTCTTCAACCTCCTCACCTACTACAAGGTCGGCCTGGTCGTCAGCCGCGCGGTGCTCAACCTCTTTTACAAGGTCTCGGCGGAGTATGCGGGCCACCGCCAGAGCGAGCTGCCGCGCGACTCGATCGTGATCTACCTGATGAACCACCGCTCGAACGCCGACTACGTTCTCGTGGGATACGTGCTTTCCGGCCGCGTGGCGATCTCGTACGCAGTGGGAGAATGGGCCAGAATCTTTCCGCTGGAGTACATCTTCAAGAGCTTCGGCGCGTATTTCGTTCGGCGGAAGTACCGCGAGCGGCTCTATCACACGGTGCTCGAGCGCTACGTGCAGCTCATAACGCGGAACGGTGTCACGCAGGGAATCTTTCTCGAGGGCGGTCTGAGCCGCGACGGAAAGCTGGGCAAGGCGAAGATCGGGCTCCTTGACTACCTACTGGGTGTCGCCCGCGACCCGGCACTGCGCGACAGGCTCCACATCGTTCCCGTGGCCATCAACTACGATCGCGTTCTGGAGGATCGCTCGCTGCTTCGTGAGCTCGATGTGCGCGAAGGCCGCCAGCGTCCTCCGCGGTTCGTCCAGGTGGGCGAAGTGCTCAGCTACGTTTGGTGGAACATGGCGCGTCTCGTCGCCAGAAGGTGGAAGCGCTACGGCCGCGCCGCCGTCGTAATCGGGGAGCCGTTTAGGGTCGGTCCGTGGATAGACCAGCAGAATCGCGAAGTGGGGAATCTCTTCGGGATCGAGCGCTCCGAGCGGCTGGCGCGAATCCAGGAGCTCGCGGACGAGGTCCTGATGCGGATCGCAGCGATAGTGCCCGTGACGCCCGTCACCCTTGCCTGTGCCGCCATTCAGAGCTTCGACGCGGACTTCATCGCGCACGACAGCCTGATCCTACGAATGGAAGAGATGCGGGAGGTGCTCGCCGAGCTGAATGCGCGCGTCATAACGCACGAAGGCGGAGTCGAAGAGACGTTCGACAGGGCGTGGCGAATGCTGCGGATGAGACGAATTCTCGTTCACTCAGGCGCGGGCTATGCGGTGATTCCGGCAAACCGTCCGCTGCTCAGCTACTACGCTAACAGCATTTCGCACCTGCTCGGCCCCTTTGCGGAAGGCGTCAGGGAGCGCGACGCGCTTCCGGCGATGATGGCCATGCGTTGAGACACTCTGTCAACCGCAAAACTAGCCGGGTCTTCGCATCCGGCCGGGCTCGCCTACCTCCTAGACTGCCGTCAGAATAGCCGGATCGGTGCTTCCA
>JANMTG010000207.1:0-2464 GCA_031390205.1 Gemmatimonadota bacterium | reverse complement strand
CGCGGCGACGCCAAAATAATCCCATCGATGTGGTTCTCGATCGAGCTTCAGGCCACGTCACCGGTCCCGGAGTGGAATGGTCAGCGGGTCCGTATGGCTCTCGTGGAGGACATGACCATCGACGCGACGGGAGCGAAGGCGTGGGCAATCCGGCGGCAGACCGAGTTTCACTTGGTGCGCTGACCTCACAAGAGGCTTGATTTATTGGCAACTATTGGCAACATTAGCGGCAATCACCTTATTGGCAATTATTGGCAACAATAATGGCAATCTCTCCCGAAGCTTACTTCCCGCTGCTTTCTCCGCCGCAAATCGGGGAGATGTCTCGCCTGCTCGGCGAGATCGACGAGTTCAAGGGGCATTGGCGCCGCGTGAGGGAGCTGAACGCAGACAGGCTGGCCGAACTGCGTCGGATGACGACGATCGAATCCGCGGGAAGCTCGACCCGCATCGAGGGCGCCGAGCTCAGCGATGCGCAAGTCGCGCAGGTCCTTCAGGGGCTTAGTATCGATTCCTTCCGGGCTCGTGACGAGGCGGAAGTGAAAGGCTATGCCAATTTCCTGCAAATGATTTACGAAGGCTTCGACGCGATCGCTTTGTCCGAGAACCATATCAAGCAGCTCCATTCGGTGTTGCTCGGACATACTGAGAAGGACGAAAGACACCGCGGCCAGTACAAGACGGCCGACAACCACGTCGAGGCAACTCACCCGGATGGGCGGAGAGAGATTCTGTTCCACACCGAGTCACCATTCGGAACGCCGTTACGAATGTCGGACCTGGTTGGCGCCACCAACGACGCCTTCGCTTCGGCGGAGATCCATCCGCTCGTAATCACTGCGCGGTTCATCGTCGATTTTCTGGCCGTTCACCCATTTCAGGATGGCAATGGTCGGCTCTCGCGCGGCTTGACGACTTTGCTGATGCTCCGGAATGGCTACGGGTACGTCCCGTACTCGTCGCTCGAGCGCGTAATCGAGGAGAACAAGACGCGGTACTACGTCGCGTTGCGCACGTCGCAGCTCGCGATGCGCGAGCAGCCGGAGGCATTCGGTGACTGGCTCATCTTCTTTCTTCAGGCGCTGCGGACGCAGAAGCGGCAGCTCGAAGCGAAGGTGGATGTCGAGCGGTCGATGCTCCAGCTATCCGACGCGCAGCAGAAGGTTCTCGATGCCGTGGCATTCCAAGGCCGCATAACCGCGCCCCAGCTTGTCGCCAAGCTCAAGATTCCGGACCGTACAGTACGCTATCATCTGGAGTCTCTGACACGGCAGGGATTGATCGAAGCGCATGGTCAGAGGAGAGGAAGGTTTTATACAAGATCGGCGAGCGCCGCTCTGCCGACTCCGCTGGCGGACCCGGGGACTAACGGAATCATTGCAGAGATATATGAGCGGGGTAAGCGGATTCGGAAAGCCGACCTGATAACGCTGGTCAAAAAGCACGGATACGACCCGCGCGTTGTCGGCTTTCTCCACGGAAAGCGAGTCGCTCACTTACGGCGCAATTCCAAAACCGGAGAGAGCGTCCTGACCAGTCGGGGAGAAGAGGTAGCGCGAGAGCACTTGTTCGCGATGAGGCTTTCGCACCGGCCTACATCCTCAATTTGACCCGAACTGTCGAAATCCCAGACCGCCGTCGACTATTTCCTGACCACGGTAGTCGAACTCAATTCCGGAGAACACAATGAGATACCTTTGCCTCATCTTCCGGTCCTCGCGACGCTCATCCGGCTCCTCGGTCGATCGGCACGGCGCTGCTGATCCGGTGAGGCTCCTAACGCTCGCCTTCCCCGCGCTGCTACTGTGTTGCCAGCCTCGCCAGCATCTGCTCCCGCTCCGCGCCGCCGATCCAGCGGCCGTTCACGACTACGCCACTGATGCGCAACGAGTTTGCGATGTCCTGCAGCGGGTTCGCGTCGAGTAGAATGAGGTCCGCGCGCGCGCCCGTGCGCACGACACCCGCGCGCCCTTCCTCGTTGAGAAACTTCGCGACGTCCACCGTACCCGTCCGCAACGCCTGATAAGGTGTCAGTCCAGCCGCGACGAGTGCGATGAGCTCGCGGTGCGCGGAGAAACCGGGGACGTTCCAGAGCTGCGGCGCATCCGACCCAAGCAGGAACGGGACGCCCGCCTCATAAAGCGCCTTGATGAAACGCCGCCTTAGCGTGATGTACTCCATGCGCTGCTCGCGCGACACTGACGCCTGTGACAGCAGGTTGTTCTTGGTCGTTCGCCAATTCGCGGTTTGCTGGGGCACCCAGTACCGGAACTCAGGAAGCGAGGTAAGTGCGTCGCCCGTCAAGTCGTTCGCGTAGTTGTCGGTGAGAATCTGGGTCGGCACCATCGCCACGCCCGACGCGCGCACGCGATCGACGATCCCCTGGAATCGCGACATGTCGAGCTGACGCACGATCCCGAGGCCGAAGAAGCCATTGAGCTGCGGGGTGAGCGGTGCCGGGCCG
>JANMTG010000200.1:0-2600 GCA_031390205.1 Gemmatimonadota bacterium | reverse complement strand
GCACGGACGTCTGGGACTTCCTGGTTACAGCGTCAGCTACAGTTCCGAGGAGCAGCCGCCGGAATCCGCCGGTTCCACTTGTCGCGATCGCGATCAAATCGATCCGCGCGCGGACGGCGTATTGGAGGATCGTGTCAGAGAATATGTCCCCGATGACGACTTCGTGTTCTACCGTAACGCCCTTCTCGCTGAGATACTCTGCTACCCGCGCCAAGTAGCTCCTACCGCCAGCCACCTCTGTCTCCCACCACGGCATCGCCGGATCCTGGATCTCTCGCTGCGAATAGGTGAACGGAGTCAGGACCTGCAGCAGACTCACGGTCGCGTTCAGGTGTACCGCCAAGGCCTCGACCTGCGGTAGGATCTGTTCCGCAAGGGCCGACCCATCCATGGGCACGAGGATTCGGGCGATGCGATCCTCTGACTCAGTTGGGATGAATGTCACAGGTGGCTTCACCACGACGACGGGCACGCGCGTATTCCGGATCACGAAGTCGGTCACGCTTCCCAACGCGATCCTTTTGATGCCTCCTCGATCGTGACTCGA
Source organism: Gemmatimonadota bacterium (assembly GCA_031390205.1). Lineage (GTDB taxonomy): Bacteria > Gemmatimonadota > Gemmatimonadetes > Gemmatimonadales > Gemmatimonadaceae > UBA4720. Next base: position 2,053 of record JANMTG010000200.1, on the reverse strand, counting down.
CATGACGATGAGGTCGACGTTGTTTCGCTCTGCATAGCCGGTGAGTTCCGGAGCGACCAATCCCTCTTCCATCACAGTGACGGCTCTGACACCCCAAGCACGGCATTCCGCGCCAAGTGCTTCCAGTTTCTGCCGCCGAGACAATCGCTCGGCTTCGATGGAGAGTGCTGTCCCCGAGAAGCCGGCGGTGCGTGTGTTCCCCTCCAGAACGATTAGGCCCGTCTCGACCTGAACCAGCTGGATCTCGGCGCCGAATCGTTTGGCGAGGCGGACCGCGACTGAAAGCGCCGGGCGCTCAGTTTCGCTTCCATGGGTCGGTACCATTATCACCTTGTACATGTTCGCCTCCCTGCTTCCGGCACATTCGGTCACTCAGGACCAGCTTGCCCGCAAAGCGTTTAAGATTACAGCGACGTCGATGCCTTCCTGAAGCAGAGCTCCCTCCGTCGGCGAAATGTGCCCGCCGGCAGCAAACACCATTGCAATTCCACTCATCACCAATCCTGCGGCAATACTCTGACGTGCGAGACGCATCGTTCGACGACTGATTTCGACTGCTTCTCCCACTCGCCGCAGGTCGTCAATCAGAATTACGGCATCAGCCGCCTCAGAGGTGACGCCGCCACCGTGTCCTGCCAAGGCGATCCCTACATCCGCGGCCGATAGCGCCGGAGCGTCGTTCGTACCATCGCCTACCATCATCACGACTTCACCGCGCGCCTTGAATCGAGATACCAGCGCAACCTTGTCCGGGGGCAACAGCTCACCGTGGATCTCATCAATTCCCGCGATTGCTCCGACAGTCTCGGCATTCGCGACGCTGTCACCGGACAAGAGAACTGTTTTGGAAAGCCCAAGGCGCCGGAGGGTGGCGAATGACTCCGTCAGCTCGGGACGCACTTGATCGGCATACTCAATGATCCCGCCAGGACGGCCTGAGATCAGCACGTACGCGCGTAGACCGGCCGCTCCGTGCTCGGCATCGCTGAATGCATCGAGCGAAGTGGTGACGTGCTTTGCCACGAACGCCCGGCTGCCGACGACCACACTAACGCCGTTGACGACTCCCTCGAGCCCCTCGCCTGGTGATTCGCGGTGCTGCGTCGCCTCAGGTAGCGGTCCGTATCTCTTCTCGGCTTCTTCGACTACAACGCGCGCAAGCAGATGACTCGACCCTCGCTCGATTGCGCCAGCATATCTCATGAGCTCGAGCGCCGTGAACCCCGACAGCGGCACGACCGTGCTGACACGCGGCTGACCGATAGTGAGGGTGCCGGTCTTGTCGAAAACCGCGATAGTCGCCTCGCTCAGCCTTTCGAGCGCGCTCCCGTGCTTAACAATGATCATCCTGCGCGCGGCGCGGTTGATGCCCCCGATTATCGCGATCGGCGTAGCGATAATCAGAGGGCATGGTGTCGCGACGACAAGCACCGCGAGCACTGTGTACCAGCTCCCTGTCAACGCAAATGTGACTGCGCATGCTGCGAGGATCGCGGGCGTAAACCACACCGCGTAGCGATCGGCGAGCCGCTGGAGTGGCGCTTTGGATGACTGCGCGGCACGCACGAGCTCGACGATCTGCAGGTACTGGCTCTCCGCTGCCCGAGCCGTAGCACAAACGCTGAGAAGCCCGTGCATGTTCAAGGATCCGCTCATCACCAGCGTTCCCACCTGCGCCATGACTGGAATCGGCTCGCCGGTCAACTGCGACACATCGATCTCGGAAATACCGCTCTGCACTACTCCATCACATGGAATGAGCTCGCCCGGGCGAACCAGAAATGAATCTCCCGGCTTCACTTCATCCACGGGAACGTCGACAAGGCCGCGAGTTGCGCTCAAGAGGTGCGCAATCCTGGGCGCCGCCTTCTCGAGCTCACGCAGGGCGGTGGACGCGCGCCGTTCGGCAAATTTCTCCAGAGATTCCCCCCCCGTCTGCATCAGCACGATGACGAGGCCGGCGAGAGGCTCGCCGAGGATGGCGGATGTCACGATGGCGAGACTGGCGACGAAGTCAGTCGCAAATTTCCCATAGCGGATAGCGCCCAGACTC
>JANMTG010000104.1:0-4328 GCA_031390205.1 Gemmatimonadota bacterium | reverse complement strand
CGTCCCAGTAACTGTGCATCGGCTTGGCGCTATACCCTTCGTGGCTGATCGACTGGGGCATCAGGCCGTAGAAGGCGCGATTGGGGCCGATCTCCTCGTACTGCGGTGTCATTCGCGATTTGCGCAGCGAATCCATGTACGACACCGTCTTCGCCACGTGCGGCCACATCTTTTCCAAAACCGCCTTGTCACCGGTGTGCCGGTAGTACTCGGCCACCAGATAAATGAACTGGCCGTGACTGTCGTTCTCGGGCACCGGCGTCGCCCCGTGCTCGTCGACGCAGCACGGGATCTTGCCGTTGTCGTACTGGTGGGTCGCGTACCACTCCATGAATTCCTTCACGGCGGGGGCGTGTCCCATCCGAAGCAACGCCGTCGAGGTCAGCGATCCGTCGCGGATCCAGGAGCGCGAGTAGGAGCGCGAGCCGGGTTGAATCGCCGGGCCGTCACGGTTGATCAGGATGTAGCCGAGATTGGCGCGGAGGGTTTCGGTGTACCGCGCGGCGGACGGCGGGAGGTCTATTCGCACGCGACCCAGCTTTTCGCGCCAGTCGGAGCGCACCTTCTCGAGCTGCGCGGCGACGGCTACCTCGGATGCGCCGGGCAAAAGAGTAGTGGGAACGGCCGCGCCCGGGCGGCGTGAAGCGGAAGTGAGAACGCCGAGATCCAGTGGTCCTCCGCGCAGGGGAATCGCCAGATCGATCGGACTCGACGTAGCGCGCGCGGCGAGCTCCAGTCCATAGACGAACGCGGCCGACGCAGAGCCGCGGGGATCGGTTGCGGATATAGGAGTGGGAAGCTTACCGGCGCGCAGCCAATCGACGATGTTCCCCTCGTCAAACGTCGCCGCGCCAAATCCACTCGGCGACGTCAGCGAGTGAACGAACTTGTTTCCGCTCACCCGCACGGCATCCCCTTGGAGAGAGATCGTATCCACTCGAGCCGCGCCGCCCGCGCCATTCAGAAACTGCCAGGGCGGATTCACTTGCAGCGGTCGGAGCGCCAGGTAGAGGAACACCTTTCGGTGCGCGCGGGTGTTGTTGGTGACGCGATACCGCGCGTAGAGCACCGACGAGTCCGGTGGACCTGCCGCGAAGGTGCTGATCGAAAGCTCGAGATCGCCGGGTGGGGGAGCTGGGGGCGCATTCGTCGCTGCGTCCTGCGCCGTCGCGATCTGCGCCGCCGACGTATCTCTCGCCGATCTCGTTGCGCGTGAGCGCGCCGCTGCCCTCGCCGCGCCGGTACGCGTCGTTGTCCTCGCGGTTCTGGCGGTGCTCCCTCCAACGCTCCAGTTCACGCGTGGCAGTGGGAGCGCTTCGAGATCGGGCATTACTGAGATCCTGGCATCGTTCCAGGTGATCAGCTTTCCGTCGGCGTAGAGGAACGGCTCGATCGAGAACTGGCCGCGTCCGACCTCGATCATCCCTTCCTCGTTGATCATTCCTTCGGCGCTGTCGCGGTCGGCGCCCACGACGGTCCAGTACGACTGCTCGTTCGATAGATACTTCGGGTAGCTCCCCCTCGGTACATCTCTCGCCATCGCCAGAAAGACATCGTTCTTCGATGCCGCCCACTCGAGCGGCTTCACGCTGATGTCGCGGATTCCGTAGCCACTCGAGCCCTGCGGATAGGCGAGCGCGAGGCGGAGATAGCGCGCGTCGCTTTCCGGCAGGTGTAGATAGTCTCGCGTGGCGGACCAGGTCGTCGAGCCGGATCTACCCGAAGCTACGCTCGCGGCTGGCGGCGAGGATGTTCTCATCACACCGTATAGCTTCTGCCACGTCTGCCCGTCGGTGGAGCCCAGCACCTCGTACGCGGTGGCGCGGCGAGTTGGTTCCCAGTCGATCACCAGCCCGCCGAACTCGCGGCGCCTCAGAAAGTCGATGTCGATTGTGTCCGTTGGCGAGACGGCCGACGCGCGGGGAGCGATGCCGCGGTTACTGCGCCAGGCTGTCGTCATGCTCGCGTCCGTCGCTTGCTCGATCCCGTAACCTTCGGCGCGGGATGTCGCAGTGATGCGCGGCCTGAGCATGTACGGCACGGGCGGATCGAGTCGTGTCAGAGCGAGGTCGTCGATCCAGACACTGCCCTTCCCGCCTGATCCGGCGGTGATCGCGAACTCGATCGCAAAAACACGCCGCAGCTCCTTGTCCGCGATCGGGCCCCAGGCAAAGGAGATCTGTCGCCTTTTGCGGGTGATGGTGCGCCATTCGCGCGGGAACACAAAATTGGTGGTGTTGGACCACCACACATTTTCGCCGGTGGAATCAACCATCTTGAACTCGAGAGTATTGACCGGTGCCTCGCCCCGGATGGCGAAGGAAAACTCATAGTTCGGCGGCATCGTCAGGTTGACGGTGCGTCGAACCACGGCGTACCCGCCGCGCCCGTGAAAATCGAAGTCGATCCGCATCGCGCGGCCGTGCACTCCACTGTCCGCATGCACTGAGACCTCGATGCCGTCGGCGAACGCGGGGGACCACTGACTGACCGAGTCGAAGGCGTCCACTACTATAGTATTGGGCGGCGTTCCAACGACTGCAGGTTGCTGAGCGTAGGCATTGGCGCTCATTACCGAAGCCATCGCCGCGGTAATTAGTGCGGCTGTTCCCTTTGTTTGCGCTGTGCGTTTTCCGTTGGTGCGTTTTCCGTTATTGCGTAAGCTGCCAGCTGAACGCGACAACGGATAACGCAACAACGGTAAACTCACAACGCAATTCGAGGCCTTCATCCTTTCACGCTCCCCGCCATAACCCCTTGGATGTAGTAACGCTGTAAGAACAGAAAAACCGCGAGAACCGGAATCACAGTCAAAACGGATCCTGCCATCATGAGCTCGGTGTCTTGTACGTGCTCGCCGGAAAGATTGGCCAGTGCGACGGGCAACGTATAGTGCGACTCGTCGCTGAGCACGATCAACGGCCACATAAAGTCGTTCCAGGTAGCAAGGAACGTCCAGATCGCTAGCGTCGCCAGTATCGGCAGAATCCCCGGCACCACCACCTCCCAGTATATCCTCAGCTCGGAAGCCCCATCGATGCGCGCGGCATCCAGCATGTCGTCCGGGATCGAGAGCGCGTATTGCCGGATGAGAAAGATTCCGAAGATGCTCGACATGCCCGGAATGATCACGCCCCAGTATGTATTGATGAGATGCAAATTCTTCATCAGCAGAAACAGCGGCAGCATCGCCACCTGCACCGGCAGCACCAGTCCCAGCGAGAGGAGCCTGAACGTGCGATCCCGTCCGCGGAATCGCAGCTTGGCGAACGCGTACCCCGCCATCGAGTTGATCACCAGTGACACGGCCGTCACTGTCAGCGCGATGAAGGCGCTGTTGAACAGGTAGCGGCCGAGATTGAGACGGGTAAACAGCTCGCCGTAGTGCGAGAAAGTCACCTTGCTGGGGAAGAACCGCGGCGGGTACGCGCTCGCCTCACCAGTCGGCATGACAGACGCCGAGAGCATCCAGAGCATCGGGGTCAGCGCGATCATCGCGCCGATGATCAGCAGAGTGTATAGAAGGATCTTGGTAAGAAGAGTTCGATCGAACCCCAACGGTTGTGCAACCGCAACTGAAGATCGGTTGTTCACGTACGATCCTTTTGCAACCGGAACTGAAGCAAGGTCGCGAGCAGTATCACGATGAACAGCACGAACGCGATCGCCGCCGCGTACCCCATCCGCCACCAGCGGAATCCTTCCTCGTACATGAGGAGCACAACGCTCGTAGTCGCCCGCAATGGACCCCCTTGAGTCATCACGTACGGTTCGGCGAACAACTGGAAGTAGCCGATCATGGTGATCACGCCAACGAAGAGCAGCGTCGGCCCGAGCAGCGGCAGCGTGACGTTGAAGAAGCGACGGACGGGGCCAGCGCCGTCGATCTCCGCCGCGTCGTACAGCTCGGACGGAATCGCCTGAAGCCCGGCGATAAAAATCAGCATGTTGTAGCCGAAGCTCTTCCACACCGCCATCAGAATGATGGACGGCATCGCCCAATTCGGATCGCCAAGCCAGTCTATGGGCCCGATGCCAAGGAAGCCGAGTCCGTAGTTGAAGAGCCCGTACTTGGTGTGGTAGAGGTAACGCCAGACGATCGACACCGCGACGAGCGTGGTGACGAACGGGATGAAGTAAATGGTGCGGAAGAATCCCTTGAACCGCACCAGCTTGTGATTGAGCAGGAGCGCCGTAGCGAGAGAAAGAGCGATGGTTAGCGGGCCGCCAACGAGCGCGAAGTAGAAGGTATTTCTTAGTGCCTGCCAGAACTCGGGACTCTGGAGGAGCCTGCTGTAGTTCTTGAGTCCGACGAAGCGGGTAGTGGA
>JANMTG010000092.1:0-1654 GCA_031390205.1 Gemmatimonadota bacterium | reverse complement strand
TCTGTCTTCACCGCGCTGATTTGCAGCAGGCGCTCCTCTCTGCCCTGCCGGTGGACTGCGTTCATCTCGGCGAACAGTTCGTCCATTTCGAAACGAGAGGCGATGGTGTGACGGCTCATTTTGCCAGCGGTCGCATGGCGTCGGGCGATGCTTTAATTGGCGCTGATGGACTGCATTCAAGAGTCCGCACGCAACTGATCGGTGATGGAGAACCCGTTTATCGGGGCTATCAATGTTGGCGGGGCATTTGTCACCTTCGCCCCACTGAACTGCTGACCGAGACTTTCGGTTTGGGTGTGCGTGTGGGAGTCGTTCCGATTGGTCATCGCGGCACTGCCTGGTGGTGCACCGCGAACGAACCCGAATTTGCCCATGATGAGTCGGACGGCGCAAAATCCAAGCTGCTGCGCTGGGTCGGGGACTGGCATCCTCCGATCCCCGATGTGATCGGCGGGACCGACGCGGCAACAATCATCAAAACGGCCATGTACGATCGCCTGCCCGTGAAGACATGGAGCGCGGGATGTTGCACATTGCTTGGTGACGCGGCGCATCCCACGACTCCGAATATGGGTCAGGGCGGTTGCATGGCCATTGAAGATGCCGTCGTGCTGGCGCGCTGTTTGTCGAACTACTCCAACGCTGCGATGGCCTTTCGCGTTTACGAACGACTCCGCTCCGCGCGCACGGCGAGAATCACGACTTTTTCGCGTTACTTCGGCGTGATCGGACAATGGGAGAATCTCGGAGCCGTTTGGTTTAGAAACACGCTCTTTCGCTTGGGATCTGGAAAAGCCGCGACGAAAGGCTATCTCAAATTTGTCAGCTACGACCCGTATGAACTTTCCTTGAAACATCAGACCCCAGCGGCCTAACAAAATCACTGCAGCGAACGCCGGGACTGCGCTCTCGTTTCATTTCGGACACCATTGGCCCGGCGTCGCTGAGTTCTGTCGTTGGGCTGACGAATTCCCGTCGCAAGTGCTCTACAGTCTGCTCGTCCAGTAACCAGGCCGTCGTCGATCATGCGCGACCGCAAGAATGCGGATCGTCGTTTCTGCTTCGAGGTAGACGACGTGGTACGGAAAGCGCTTGACGGGCGCGCGTCGGACGGGCAGATCGGATGGGAGGCGCCTCACAGGCCCTCCCGCGTGCGGCAACCCGACGATTTGATCGATCGTGGCATCGACAGCGTCGAGGAACTCGAGGCCGAGTCCCCTCCGGCGCTCCTCATACCAGCGTCCGGCCGCCCGGTACTCGGCTTCGGCTTCGTCCTCGAATCGAACGCGCGGGTTCACGACTTGCGGAGGTCCGCCTCAGCGCGCCGTCTGACGTCTTCCCAGGGAATGCCCGACGAATCTCCAGCCAGTACTCGGCGCGCGCGCTTTTCGATTTCAGCAGCCCAGGCAGCCTCGACATCGACAAGGTCCGTTTCGCCGTCCAGGCTGGCGAGCAATTCGGCCGCGACGTCGGCGCGTTCTTCCAGAGGCAACGCCAAGGCCTCACGCAGCAGCGCTTGCGCTCGGTCGGTCATGCGTTCATTGTAGAACTCCGGCACGCATCCCAACAAGCAGCAGCTGACGATCGGGTACTGCTCAGCCACGCACCTTCCCGGCGCGGACCAGACGCTTCTTCACGACTTCCCACGGCTCAC
>JANMTG010000089.1:0-4005 GCA_031390205.1 Gemmatimonadota bacterium | reverse complement strand
TGTCGGAGGCGTAGAACGGCTTGACGAAGATAAAGCCGATCGCCTTGCCGGCCAGCGCGAAGTATTCCTGCAGCGAATGGACGGCGCTTTTCGCGGAGTTGTTGATTCGCTCGAGGATCAAATCGGGAGGGTGATGGTGTGGTGAGCGTATCCTTCAGCGAGTGTTGAAGGCAAGGGGTATGCCTCGTTTGCCGCTCACGGTTGACCCCTTTAACTTTCCTTGAGGAATGATCGAGACAATCTCGCGGGACCGTTTGGTCGAGCTGTTGGAGCTTGGGCAGCAGCAGCGTGTCGCGATCATCGGCGACGCGATGCTGGACGTCTATCTCCGCGGCGACGTGGACAGGGTATCTCCCGAAGCTCCCGTGCCCGTGGTGCGCATCCGCGACAAGGAGCTGGCGCTGGGCGGGGCGGCCAACGTCGCCCAGAACGTCGCGGCGATCGGCGCGAGTGTGGACCTGGTGTGCGCAGTGGGACAGGATGCCGAAGGTCAGGTGATTGCTTCCCTGCTGCGTGAGATTGACGCCGATACCAAGTCGCTGGTGACGGTCGCCCGGCGCACAACCACCAAGACCCGCGTGCTCGCGCGGTCACAACAGATCGTTCGGTTCGACGAAGAGGAAGACGCGGACATCTCGGGCGACGAGGTGATGCGTCTCGTCGCGGCCGCCATCACGGCAATTGACGGCGCCGATGCGCTGGTGTTCGAGGATTACAACAAAGGCGTGCTGACCCCTGCCCTGATAACTCCCGCGATGGAGCACGCGAAGCGGCGTGAGATACCGGTAGTAGTCGATCCGAAATACAAGAATTTCTTTGCGTACCGCGGGGCGAGTATCTTCAAGCCCAATCGGCGCGAGCTGGAGTCGGCGCTGGGGGCGGCGTTCGACGTCGAGAACCCGGAGTCCTTGCCGGATTGGTTTCACAAGCTTGGCGTGGACCATCTGCTGCTCACGCTCGGCGAGGCGGGAATGGCGCTGGTGGCGGCTGACGGCGAGGTGGGGCGTGTGCCCACCACGGCGCGTGAGGTGTATGACGTTGTTGGCGCCGGTGATACGGTCACCGCTTACCTTGCGACGATGCTCGCGTGCGGGGCTACTCCTGCCGAAGCGGCGGTGATCGCCAACTTCGCGGCGGGTGTCGAAGTTGCGAAGCTTGGGGCGGCGACGGTGAGCATCGACGAGGTGATCGATGCGTACGACCAGTTCGGCACCTCCGAAGCAGCCGCTACGTAGCGCATTCTGACCTGGGAGAAGTATTGCAGTTCATAAAGTTGGCGGTGGTCCTCGCGGCGGGCATTGCCGGCTCTGGTTTGGCGCAGGCGCAAACCGAGACCGCGTCGAGTAACGGGTGTCCCATCAACGGCAACCAGCTCGGCGCTGTTCGCGCGGGCGTCGGTACCGCATTTGTGGGCGGCAACGCCTATCTCTATCACTATTTCAAGAAGGCGTGGTGGTCGGGCGAGCGGTCCGAAGGTTTTTTCTGGAACGCCGACTGGGATATGGAGTTCCGCGACCAGGACAAGTTCGGCCACATGCTCGGCGGCTACCACCTGACAAGGATCGGGTACGCGGGACTCAGGACGGCGTGCGTCTCCAGGGGAAAGGCACTGATCGCAAGCACCACCTACGCGGCATTGTTTCAGTTGCAGATCGAGATCTTCGATGCCCGTTTCGCAAAATACGGTTTTTCCTATCCGGATATTCTCGCCAACACCGCCGGGCAGGTGCTCGCTGTGGCGCAGGAGCTGAATCCGCGACTCAAGGCAATCAAGCCGACGTTTTCGTACCGGCAGACGCGCGCGCTCAGGAACAGGGTGGTCGCATCGGAGCTCCGGCCGTCGATTGATTATTCGGGACAGACGTACTGGTTCTCGACCGATGTCAACCGACTGTTGCCGGACGGGGCGAAGCCGTACTGGCCGTCGTTCATCAGGCTTTCAGCTGGGCACTCGATCACGGACTGGATCGACGAGACGGGGGTGAACCGGCGGGCGAAGCGAAAGATTCTTCTTTCGCTCGACCTCGACCCGGAGAAGCTCCCCGGGAATGCTCCCATCTGGCGATCCATCAAGCAGGCGCTCAGTTACTACCGCTTCCCTGCACCGGCGCTCCAGCTGACGCCGGGCTTGGACGTAATTCCGTGGTACCGCTGATCGCGCGGGTATCCGTGGTGCCGCTAATCGCGCGTGTATCCGTACTGGCGATATTCATCGCCGCTCTTGATCTCGACGCGCAAGCTTCCCCCTACGTTCCGCTCGACGACATTGCCTACGCCTATGTCGATGCGCTCATGGCGCGCGGGCAGCTCCGGGAGCTGTCGGCGCTCGAGCGTCCCTTCACCGAAGGAGCGTTGCGCACGGCGATAGACTCGGCGCGCCTGCGCGAGCCGAGTGAAGTCGTCACCACGTATCTCAACGTTCTTCACGCTGCTATCCGGAAGTACGCCGTTCGCCCGCAGGTCGTGGGATCGGACGCCGACACTTCATCGGGCCTGCCCTTTCGAACGCGCGCCACCACGGATTTCTACGTCACGGCGCAGACATCCGGGCTGCGCGAGCTGATGCTCGCCGATTCGCGAAATAGTGTGAGACCCGGCGCGACGATCCGCGTAGTGATGGCGGGAGGTCCGGTTGCGGCGTCGATTCGGCCGATCATCGACACACGACTCAACGTGGACCCGGAGTTCGCCGGCCGTCAGGACCGAAGGGTGACGGGGCGAACTGAAGATGGATACGTGAGCGGCCAGTGGAAATACGGCGAGCTTTTCTTCGGCCGCGCGGGCCGGAACTGGGGGCCGGCGACATCGCACGGCCTTCAGCTCGGGAACTACGCGTACACTTACGATCACCTGTACGGTCGCATCGGAACCGACAAGCTGCATTTCTCGACGGTCTTTGCGCGGCTGGACAGCTATCAGGACGCGAGTGGCGCGGTCAGTCAGAGATATTTCTCCATTCACCGCCTGGCGGTGCGTCGCGCCAGTTGGGAGATCGCGCTGACGGAGAGTTATCTGTACAGCGGTGTAGGGCGCGGGCTCGAGCCGGCCTTTGTAAACCCGTTCAACATCTACGCGCTGTCGTGGCGGAATGAGGCTCAAGACGGAAACCTCGGCCTTGGCGGCGAGGTCGCGTTCCGCTCGAGGCTCGGCACGCTCGCGGCGCACGTGTTCGTCGACGATCTCCAGATCGATCGGTGCGATCCAAATTGTCAGGAGCCTTCGTCGTATGCTCTCGCGGTTGCGGCCGAGGGCCTGCCGTTGCGGGGTGACCAGCGGTGGTTCGCGTCCTACACTCGCGTCTCGTTTCTGGCGTACCGGACCCCGAATCCCAGCGAGCGATACGCTGTGTTCAACGTCGGCCTGGGATCAGGGTTCAGTGATTACGACGAGGCGCGAGTGGGGGCTGATCTCGCCGTCGTACGGCGGACACCGCTCCGGCTCTATTTTGCGCACCGGAGGCAGGGCGAGGGCGACTATCGAGCCGCTTATCCCGCGGCGGTGGACTACGCGACGACTCCGGGCTTCCTTGGGGGCGTGGTGATGGGTGTGACGCGGCTAGGGATGAGCGTGGCAGCGCGGCGCCACCTCGTGGAAGTTGTGGGTGACGTTGGCGTGAACCGCGTCTCCAACGATGCCCACGTTTCGGGGGTTTCACGCACGGCGTTTGAAGGGCGCGTCAAGATTGCGCTCCAGCCGCGGTGGAGCGTGTCTTTCTAGCCCCCGCGTGGGCACCGCTGAACTATGTGGGGAGCCGGAGGGGGTCCTGCATAAGCGAGTTTCAGCGAGCGACCAGGAGACCAGCGACCTCCCCGCGGAGCGGGCGGTCGCGTTCTGGGCTCCCGGGTGCCCGCTTGCGGGCGCGGAGAGCGTACTCGCGTTGCAGGATCCCCTCCGGCTCCCCACATAGTTCAGCGGTGCCCACGCGGGGGCTAGAAAGACACGCTCCACCGCGGCTGGAGCGCAATCTTGACGCGCCCTTCAAACGCCGTGCGTGAAACCCCCGAA
>JANMTG010000073.1:0-16721 GCA_031390205.1 Gemmatimonadota bacterium | reverse complement strand
GGGGTGGAGATGGGGGCGCTCACGCACCCGAACCTGTTGGGCGGGCTCGGCATCTACCCGTGCGTTCACTCCAGCCCAAACTCCGTTCACATTGACGTCCGGGGCCGGCGCGCGGGGTGGCGCGGCCGCGGCTGACGATGGCAGAAAGGGGGGAGAATGAACGATATCCTGCGTGAGCGCCTGATCAGGAAGCTCGATACACTTTCGGAGGACCGGATCTACCAGATCCTCGACTACATCGACTTCCTGGAGTCGAAGTACGCTCCGAAGCCTTCGACCGCGCAGAACCCCCTCAAGCGCTTCGCCGAGGGAGTCGAAGACACGCTGAGGGCGGGCAGAATGTCGGCGAGTGTGATCGGCGGAACGATGAGCGTGATGAACAAGGCGGTGGGGGTACTCACCGATGTCGCCAACGCTGGCAAGTCAGTTGCAACGGAGATCGTCGAGGTTGCCTCGTCGGTGACCTCGAGCAAGCCGCCTGCCGCACAGACGCCGCCGGTGCCGCCGGTGCCGCCGATGCAGCCACAACAGCCCCCAGGAGATCAGCGCAAGTGACGACTCAATCCGAACGCGCCACCGCCGCTTCTTCGCGGAAGCGCCGCACCAGAGCCGGATCAGCGCCGTCCGGAGCCAGGGCGCGCCCAGCGGCGAGTGGCGACATAGACGGGGCTCCGCGCTCCGGAGCGAAGCGCACCGTGATGGGGACGATGAAGGAGCTGCCGAATTTTCTGCGGTTGCTGGCCGGGCTCCTCGCTGACGCGCGCGTGACTCTCACCGACAAGCTGCTCGTCGCCGGCGCCTTCGCCTACATCCTGTTGCCGCTCGACTATCTCCCCGACTTCATTCCATTCCTGGGAGAAGTGGACGACATCTTCCTGCTGGTGATGGCGCTGCAGCGGCTGATCGCCAATGCGGGCCGCGGCGTTCTGCTCGATCACTGGATGGGCGATCCAAAAGATCTTGGCTCCCTCAATCTCCAGCGCGTTCTGACCGCGGCGGCGTTCTTTCTGCCGCGAAGGATCAGGCGGAGGCTGAGGACGATCGGACGGGATATCTAACTGCAATTGAACTGCAACTGAGAACGGAAAAGCTGCCCGCCGCCCGCTCCCAGGCCTTAGCCGCCGGCTCTAGCCGGTAGCTTGCGGCTTGCGGCTGGTCGCTGGCAGCTTGGCTTTTCTCTTTTTTCCCTTCGCAGTTCTAGAAAGCCCCGAGCCCAAGCCCCTTGGCCATCTTTCTCTGGAGCCGCGTTATGTAGCGATTCGCTTCAGTCTCGCTGAACCCAGCGGCGCGAAATGCATCGCTCCATTGTTTCGGACTGAGGCGTAACAAGAGCGCCGATGTCCAGCGCACATCGTCAGGCGTAATACTCCGCAGGAGCTGGGGCTCGAGCCAGGCGCCCTGGTACGCGAACCGAACGCGATTTCCCTCGACGCTCTCGATGAACGGCTCGTGCTCAAAACCCGCCGGATCTGCTTTCGAGCCGCCGACCGGCCACGCTGACCTTCCCAGTGACGCACCCAGGTCTTTCACCATGTACTGCTCGCGCGGACCCGGGGCGTCGGCCTTCGCCTTGAACTCATACAGAGCATTCTGCTGGGATTTGATGTCCCAGTTGTTGACCATCACCATCAAAACGAAAAGCCCGGCGAGCTCTCGGGTGTGAAGAAATGGATTCTTGCGCCACGACCACTCGCCCAGGTTCTTCGTGTCGTCAAGCCGGAACCGCGCTCCCGCCTGCGGGATTCTCTTCCCATCTCTCACCAGCGTCCACTCTGGCAGATAGTAAACGCTCGGCTGGCGATACCCGATCGCCCAGACCAACCGCGACACCGCGACCTCCGGGCGCGCTTCAGGCCCGAGCTTGACGCTCCACTCCCGGCCTTTCGAGTCCTTTACGTCGTAACCGGGCTGGGTGCCTACGGCTTTTTCTTTCTTGAACTCGTATAGCTCGTTCGGGTCCGGCGCGTTCTTCGTGCCTCCAACACCGCGGAAAAGGTCGCGCTCCTCCAGATCGGCCGGCGGCTCCCAGAGCTGCGCCATTCTGCTCGGCTCGACGGTCGGACGTCCGTTGAGGGAGCAGGAGATAGCGAAAAGTGACAGCGGGATCGCTATGCAACGGAGCAGCGTCATGGTGTGAGACCGCCCAGAGTAAAGAACATTCGCATACCTTCGCCGCTTCCAAATCCTACGTCCACCCTCGCCGCGGTTGTCCATCCTTTCATGACGCTGAGACTGAAGCCGAAATCCTTTCTGAGATCGGTGAGATCGAGGTCGGCCCGCTGGCTCGCCACTTTCCCCGCGTCAGCGAACACAGTCGCATCGATGGGACCCCACACCGGTACGCGATACTCCGCCTGGAGAAGCAGCAGATGCCGGTCCCTGAAGCGCAGATTGCGATAACCGCGGAGCGTCGCATCGGTTCCGTCAGATCCGAGCCTGTCCTCGTGCACACTGCGTATCTCGGATTTGCCACCGAGCGTGCGTTGCAGATAGAACGGGACCTCCTGTCCCGCATCAGTCATCGACGTGGACGCCCATCCGCTCAAGGTCAGTCGATGGTGAGCGCCAAGGCCGGCGAAGATTTGCTGCGCTTCGATATCGAGTCGCCTGAAGTTGAAGAGCTCGTCCGCCTGATCGTCGTAAATCGCGTAAGTCGCTCGGGTCTTCGTGCCCTGATAGAAAGCGTCACCGGCTCCGGCCGGAAGGTGGATGTCGACGGAACCCTGGTAACGCCCGTAGAGTGGCTGCGTAAATAGCCCCGGCGCGTCGTTTGGGAAGAAGCGCTGCTCGATGGTCGGTAACCTCCTTCCAGACCTCGCATAAGGCCAAATCTCCTCGACGCGGCCGCCGAGAGCCAGCCACGGAGCAACGCGAAACTTGCCGTGGGCGCCAACAACTGGATCCCGAAAAGCGAAACTCGTACGGTTGAACAGATTGCTGCGAGGGCCGGAACCGAAGTAATCAAGCTGGCGCATTTCACGCGCACGTCCGAATGCTTCGAATTCCGCGCGACGGTTCTTGTAGCCCGCAACCGCTTCGGCCAGCCAGTAATTGTTCAGCGTGTAGATCGCTTTCGCGCTGGCATCCCAAGGTCCGCGACCAGGAGCACCGTATGCCAGGCCCGCCCCCCAGCCGCCGCCAGGTGCGACGCCACTGATGACAGGGTGGAGCGGCCGAGTGAAAATCGAGTTGATCCTGATTACGGCCCGCTCGATTTTGGCGTATAGCTTGGTGTTCGGAGTGACAGGCTGTTCCGCCGGAATTTCCTGTCCACGCACCGTGCCAGCGGCCAGCATCAGCGCTGCCGCCAGGCGGAACGGATGCATCGCTCTCCCCCTGATCCGCGTTCTCACGGCAGCCTGACCCATGACACGGTGAGGCCGAACTGTACTCCGGTCGCGCCACGAAACATTCTCTGCACTCCCAGGTGAACATCGAGTCCGCGAAATCCGAGCTGCTGGAGCCCGACGCCAAAGCCCAGGAGATAACTGCTCTGCGACTGCGTGCCTTCGGCGGAGCAGTCGACGTCCCACACGATTCCTGGTGTCACGAAGGAGACGAGGCGAATGCGTGCGAGCATGGCGATCGAGAGAGGCAGGCCGAGATCTACGGTACACGCGTTCACGCCGGATGTCACGTTCGGGGCGTACCCAAAGCCTACCTCGGTGCCGAGGGTACTCGTCGCGGCGTCGTCACCAAACAGCCCGGCGAGTGTCGGGCCTCCCGTGATGAGATTGAAGCGGGCCCGTGCTCCAAAGAGACTATGGCCTCCGCAATCGTTAACGGCGGTCTGGCAATTCTGCCGCGTCTGGTAGCCGCCCGTGACGCCGAAGATTGATCCGCCGCGCACTTGATAGTCGACGCCAACAGCGACAGCCAGAAGGTCTTCCGGACCGCGTTCTCTCCGTTGGCCCGTCTGCAGTCGAAGCCCCCAGTAGTTGTGATCCCGGCTGGCGGGCATCGGCAAAGCGAGGGGTGGCAGCGCGCCGATTGGTGTCGCCTCCGCAGCCAACACCGGGAGCGCGGGAGTCACCTGCGCGGAAACGAGGCTCGCTGCCAACAGCGCCCCTGCAAATGAAACCATCCCGATCGACACTCGTGTCCAGCGGAGAACAGTGCGGGTTACGGGACGCATAGTCACCTTTGCTCCAGCCAGCGGGAGTAGCTGAGCGCGCCAGAGGTGCTTGCGGGGTAGCGGAAGACGCGCAGTAGTACGCCCTTGCCCTTCATGATGTCTACGCGCATAAAGCCCGTGTGGCGCTGACTGACGTAATAGCTCTCGCGCAGGCGGACGGCGCATGTGACCCGGGAAGGAGATCCGGCGCCACTCACCAGCAGGTAGTCCACGTTGAGACCGCCGCGGAGGACCTGAAGGCTGTGATCGTGACCCGCGGCGTACGCCAGCGGCGGCCGGCCCGCGAACGCACTGCGAATCGAGTCGCGCATCGTTCGGTTCGCCGACGACATGATGTCCTGCGCTCGTCCGCCGAACCGGCGAAATGGACCGGTCACACCACAGTAGCTGCCGTGCACGCCACCAGTCATGAGCGGATGATGACCAGCAACGAGTACCACCCGGGCGTCGCCCACCGGGCGGACCTGGTTTCGCAGAGTGGAGGTCACCGCCGCCACGTTATTCGTGGGACAGTTGGACGTGGAGTCCCGCACGATGTAGCTGTGCAGCCACCATTGCGTGTCGAGGGCCACGAGGCGGAGACGTCCGATGTCCAGCATGACGGGGCCGGGACACCCGTTGCCGGGGAGCAAGCGCACGTTCCGCCCCCGCGCCAGCGATGAGATGATCTGTTCCTGAAAGCGCACAGAGTAGAGGCCGAACGCGGTCGCATTTGCCCAGTCATGATTGCCAGGTACGAGAATTCCCCGCCCGCCGGGTGGCACCGCCATCACCTGCGCTTCCAGCCTGCGGCGCGCGTCCGCCCACTCGGCGGCCCCCTCCGCGGGGATTCCCGCGGGATAGATGTTGTCGCCGAGGAAGACGATGATCGATCGCTCGGGGGCGGCTTGAGCCTGTGCGGTGAGGGAATCCAGAGGGGACCCCACCTGTCGCGGATCGGGTTCGCCGGCGTCGCCCACGAGGAACAGCGTGGTCTCGATTTCCTCGGGTGGAAGGTCCTCGAGCGCGACACGGTGGCGGCACGCCGTCACGCCCGCGAGTGCCAGCGCACAGAGCATGGCCCCGGCCATCTTACGCAGCCCCGTTCCGGTCAGAGTCGCCTGTGGGTTCATTCTCTCGCGGCTGAATACAGTGACATTGGCCTCCACCAATCTGGTCCGTCGGGCACAGTCCGGGCCAGAGCGCGTATAACTCTGGGTGGAAAGTGCCGCTCACGCGCCTCGTTCTGAGCCACCAACAGCAAGCGGGCGTGAGATTTAGCAGATTCTGTCAGGCACAAAGCAGGCGTCCAATTTGCAATGGGGGAGGGTATGACCTTTGTTCGGCGGTTCGTGGACCTGGTAGCGCTGGGATCGGACCATCCCATCTCGCGGCTTATTGCCTACTATATCGGCCTTGGTCTGGTCATCCTCGCCCTGGCCTATTTCTTTCCCGAGTCCGAGCGACTGCTATTGGGAAGGGGTGCCGCTGCGCCGGCCGAGACGCCTCTGATCCTCGAGGATGGGCTCACCCCCGCCCCAGCGGCGACCACCCTGGGCGCCGGATCTCTCCTCGAGCTGGCAGTCACGACCACGCTGGTTCTGATCGGCACGATCCTGCTGATGCTTCCGGTGACGTGGGTGTACATGTCGGCGCGACACATTCCCGGACATAGCCAGGCGGTCGTTCAGACGTTGATCATTCTACCGCTCGTCGTCGCGGGAATCGTTCTGATCGTGCGTGACAGTCTGGCGCTGGCGTTCACCCTTGCCGGCGTCGTCGCGGCGGTGAGGTTCCGCACCAATCTGCGAGATACGCGGGACGTGGTTTTCATCTTCCTCTCCATCGCGGTCGGATTCGCGGCGGGAATGCAGACCCTGGCAGTAGGGGCGGTACTGACCATCACATTCAACTTCGTCCTGCTCCTTACCTGGCGATACGACTTTGGACGGAACGTGCTGACCCCGACCGCCGCGTCCAAGTGGGCCGGGCCGCTCAACAGTCTGGCGAACACGGGCGAGTACGATGCGGTCCCGGATCGCGACCTCGTGCTCAGCCTCAGTCCGAAGAGTGCTGATTCGCTCGCCGAGCGCTTCGAACGCGTGAGTGAGGTATTGGGCAAGCGCAAGAAGAAAGCAAGATTCACCTCGGTCCTTACGATCACGACCAATGAGGTTGCCGACGCTCAGCCGCTCGTCGAGTACGTGCTCGAGGACAAGGCGAAGCGCTGGAAGCTCGACGAGGTCGTGACCAACACCGGCAAGCCTTCGGCGATCTACTACCTCCTGCGTCTGAGAAAATCAGTGACTCGCGACGAGCTCCTCACCGCGATTCGCGACAACGCCGGGGAAAAAATCGAGAACGCGGACCTCGAGAGCCGCGACGCCATCGAAGAAGAGATCGGCGCATCAGCATGAAGCTGCTCCGCGCAGTCGCGACACTCGCCGCGGCCACCGCGATTGCATCCGCCTGTCAGCGCCGCGGAGAAATCAGCGAGGCGGAGGCGTCGGAGCTGGCGAGCCGGGAAAAGCGCCTGGCCGCCCGCGTCGCCGCGCTGGCCGTGGACACCAGCGGGGGTGCGGTGCTCGCGCGATGGGTGCTTCCGGCCGAGCTGAAGGAAATTTCGGGCCTCGCGGTGACCGCGAACGGAAGCCTCCTCGCCCACAACGACGAGCAGGGCCGGGTGTTCGTTATCGACCCGAGGCGCGGCGTCGTCATCAAGCAATTCATGGTCGGCAAGGGTGATCTGCGCGGAGACTTCGAAGCTATCGCTGTCAGCGGAGCCGACATCTTCCTGCTCCTCAGCAACGGCACTATCTATCGGTTCCGCGAGGGTGCAGACGGCGAGGGCGTGCCGTACACCATCGTGGATACGAAGCTGGGCCGCGAGTGCGAGTTCGAGGGAATCGCGATCGAGGCGGCTGGCGAGGTGGTGGTCCTGCCCTGCAAGAACGTCGCGAAGAAGTCGCTTCGCGACCAACTGGTGATTTATCGGTGGGATTTGGGGGGCCTGGCGTCACAGCGAGCGTCCATGCTCACGGTTCCGCTCGCCCGGCTCATCGGCCCGAACGGGTGGAAGAGCCTGCATCCGTCCGACGTGGCGATTGACCCAGTGACGAAGAACTACGTTTTGATCGCCTCGCAGGAGAAAGCCCTGATCGAGATTACGCCGGGCGGGGAAGTCGTGCGCGCCGGGCCGCTTCCGGAACCGAGCGAGCAGGCCGAAGGAGTGGCCATTACGAGTGATGGAATCCTCGCCATCAGTGATGAGGGCAACAGGCAGCGGGCGACGATTACACTGTACCGGTGGCCGCTTGTTCCGGTGCCGCTGGGCATCGTTTCCCCGCCGCCCGGCCCCTTAGAGTCGCGATGAGCGTGCGGCGCCGGTTCCGGCCCGGCGCACTCCGTACGGCGGTCTTGCTCTCTTGCCTGGCGACACTCGAGCTGCGTTCACAGGAAAGCGCAGCGTCTGGAACCGCGCCCGACACGACGCTTTTAGCGAACCGCCGCTTCGAAGCGGGTGGTTTTCTCCGGTTCCTGATGGGCGACAATTACCGCGACGAATGGGCGACGCCCATCACCGTTCCGTTTCTGGATCTCAGATCATTCGCGGGCGGACTTCGTCCAATCGAAACCGGAGGCGGACTACAGACCCTCAACCTTCGCTTCGAGGCCGGGAACGGCAGGGAGTACGCTTTCCGTCCCGTAAACAAGGGGCTCGTTTTGCCCGAGGTGTATCGGGAAACGATCATCTGGGACCTGGTATCCGACGCGCGGAGCGCGCTGCATCCGACGTCACCCGTTCTGGGAAGTCCCATCCTTGCCGCCGCCGGAGTTCTTCATCCGACTCCATTGCTGTTCGTGATGCCCGACGACCCGCTGCTCGGCGAGTTTCGGAACGACTTCGCGGGCGTACTCGGGACAATGGAAGAGCGGCCCGGCACGCCGGACAATGCACCTGGATTTGCCGGAGCCGTGAAGATCATCAATAGCAAGGACCTTCTCGAGCGGATCAATCGCAATCCAGAGAACCGAATTGACGCGCGGGCACTGCTGGCGGCCAGACTGGTGGACATGCTCCTCAACGACAACGATCGGCACCCAGACCAGTGGATGTGGGCTCGCCTCAGTGCCGCGTCAGACGCGGCATGGGTGCCAATAGCGCGCGACAGGGACAAGGTGATCCACTCAGTGGAAGGACTTCTGCCACGACTGGCGAGGTTCGGGAAGCCGAGCATCATCACGTTCGACAGCAGGTATGCGAAGTTGAATGGGCTGATCACCGATGCCATCGAATTCGACCGCCGCCTGCTCGGGGAATTGGAAAAGCCGGTGTGGGATTCGGTGACGGCGGCGCTCGTACGGAACATCAGCGATGCGGTAGTGGACAGCGCCGTGCGCCAGATGCCGAGCGAGTACTCCGCGTCGTTTCCGGAGATTTCACGCAAGCTGAGGACGCGGCGCGACAGCCTTCCGGATCTGGCGGAAGAGTACTACGAGCTGATCGCGAAGGTCGCAGACATCCACGGAA
This sequence comes from Gemmatimonadota bacterium, assembly GCA_031390205.1. Taxonomy (GTDB): domain Bacteria; phylum Gemmatimonadota; class Gemmatimonadetes; order Gemmatimonadales; family Gemmatimonadaceae; genus UBA4720. The sequence continues at coordinate 8,076 of JANMTG010000073.1, read as the reverse complement.
CGGAAGCGGACGAATCGGCCACGGTGTTTCGCTCGGGCGACGGCTTTGTCGATGTCGGGATAGAATCCGGAAATCGCGCGTCACACTTCCGCCGCCGGTTCGACGCGCGTGAGACCAGGGAAATTCGCCTCTATCTGCACGGCGGAAACGACGTTGCGATCGTGCGTGGCGGTGTAGGCCGCAGTATTCCGGTCCGCATCATCGGCGGTGACGGCACCAACACGCTGATCGACTCTTCGCGCGTGGGCGGGCGGAGAAATCCAGCCTACCTATACGAGTCCGGCACGGTTCGCGGAACGAGATACGACGGAGACGGCGCCGACCCGAGGGAGATCGACGAATCGCAGCTGCCTTTCGATCGGCGTCCGTGGGCGACCGCCTACGGCGAGCTGGCCCCTCCGCAGAAGGATCGCGGGACATCGATTAAACCGGTCGGGAGCATCGGGAGCGACCATGGTCTCGGGATAGTGCCGCGCGTCGGCATTGCGCGCTACAAATACGGATTTCGGCGGGTGCCCTACTCCAGCATGATGGTGGCGGACGTGGCGTACTCGACCGCTATCAAGGGTCTCGATATCGGACTGGGGTACGACAAGCGGTTCGAAAGCTCTTCGTTCCACCTGCCGGTGGCCGCCGGAATGTCACAGCTCGAAGTCGTAGAGTTCCGGGGCTTGGGCAACAACGTGCCTGATTTACGCGGCGAGTTCTACGATGTGAGACAACGCCAGTGGAGTTTCCGGCCCGCGCTCGGATTCTCGCCAAGCAGCAAGAGTGATATTTCCCTTGGACCGATCGTCCGTTACACCAGCACCGACAGCACCACCAACCGCTTCATCTCGCAGCAGCAGCCTTACGGGTTCGGTCGTTTCGCCCAGGCGGGACTCGAGCTCCAGCTCCAGCATGACACCCGGAACGCGCAGCAGTTGAAAGACCTGGCGGGGAGCAGCGCTCTACTAGCGCCTGGTGACAAGGATCGTCCACCAGGCTTCTGGGGGAGGATCAAACTCGGCGCCAGCGCTTACCCCGGGATGCTCGACGCGCAGACGGCGTACGAGAAGGTTGCCGGCGTCGTAGCGGCGTACCTCACCGCGCCGGTGCTCTCTCGTCCCGTGTTGGCGTTGCGGGCTGGCGGCGAAAAGCTGTTCGGCGCATTCCCTTATTTCGACGCAGCGTTCATCGGCAGCTCGCGCTCGCTTCGCACGGAGCACCGGCAACGATTCGCGGGCGACGCGTCGCTCCACGGCACAGCGGAGCTCCGCGTTCCGATCGCGCAATTCCCCCTGATTCTGCCGCTCGATGTCGGGGTCCTGGGCTTCGTAGACGCCGCGCGCGTGTACGTTAACGGCGAGTCGCCGGGCGGATGGCACCAGGGTACGGGCGCGGGATTCTGGATTGGCGTCATTCGTCCGGACCTGAATGTGACGGTCATGCGCACGAATAATCCGGAGCGCCGCACATTGGTCACCCTCGGGTTCGCTTTCTAGCCACGGTGCAGCGAATCTCGCGGAATTTCCCGGCAGAGGCGCGAATACGGCGACCGAGGGGCTCACTGGTGCTGCTGCTGCTGGTGTTCGGCTGCAACGGCTGCAACATTCGCGATTTCGGTCTCGAGCGAACGCCACCCCCCGCCGACTCTCCGGCAGAAGAGGTCGCCCTCGCCGGCGCGAAGATGATGATCGGAGCCGGTGACATAGCCCAGTGTGACGACACCGGCGACGAAGCAACCGCCAGGCTGGTAGACAGCGTGCTCAAGGTCAACGAAGCGGCGAATGTCGAAACCGTGGTGTTCACTCTCGGCGATCACGCCTACCCCGAAGCATCCGACCGATATCTCTCGCAGTGCTTCACGCCTTCGTGGGGTGATCCCCGGAAGCGGATCATGAACGTGATTCGCCCATCGGTCGGAAATCACGACTATCAGGCTGACCGCGCCGGGCCGACCTACCGATTTTTCGGAAATCGAATCGGGCCCGCGGGCAAAGGGTACTACAGCTATGACGTTGGTGACTGGCACGTCATCGTTCTGAACAGTGAGCTGGCGGTGGAGGGAACCGCGGACCAGAAAGCCGGCCAGCTCGAATGGCTCAGGCGAGATCTGGCCGATCACCGACAGCTTTGCACCTTGTCCTACTTTCACAAGCCTCTGTTCACGTCATCCTATCGGCATGGGGTTCAGGAGATGCGCGCTCTCTGGACGGTCCTTTACGATGCCGACGTGGATCTCATTCTGAGCGGTCACGACCACCACTACGAGCGGTTCCGCCCTCAGGCTCCCGATGGCGCGCTGGATTCCATTCGCGGAATCGAGCAAATCCTCGTCGGAACCGGGGGAGCGACGCTACGCGGTTTGCGGTCACGCCTCGGAATCCGCGGCCCGGAGCTCGAAGGAAATTCCTCGGTGCAGATTCAGGGACATTTCGGAGTACTGCTGCTCGCACTGGGTACGGGCGCGTATCGGAGCGCATTCCTCGATACCGAAGGACGCGCTTGGGACCGGAGCGGCCGGGCATGCCACTGAACACGGGCCGCCGCGCAATCGACGCGCTGGTCAAGCGCAGAGCGCTGCTGGCGGCGGAGATGGGTGAGGGCGCTGTTATTCCGCGAGATCAGCTGTCTCGCCAGCATCTGATCCTTGCCCACGACTTCGCGAAAGCGGCGCGGGCGCTCGAAGAGCCCCGCCGGGACGCGCTCAAGTCGCAGGAGAAGTGGCAGCACCGTGGCGACGTGACTGCGGCGGTATTTTCGGCTACCGCATTTCTCGAGGATCTGATCAGCGAGCTCTACGTCAACATGCGGAACCTGCCGCGCCCCAAGCTCGTCAAAAGACTCCGGGCGTCCTCGCGGCCGGATACCTCCTCCGTGCTCAACAAGTATCAGCTCGCCCTGTCCGTGTCGGACGGAGATCCGTTCGACCAGAATAGCTCTCCGTACTTCGATGCGGAGAGTCTCTTCCGGCTTCGCGATGCGCTCGTCAACTTCCTGAACTCCCGGCCAGTGGGTCGTCGCGGGCTTCACAGTCGGCTGGACGGAAAATTCCCGCCAAACCCGTACGCATCTTCATCAGCGCGCTGGTTTCCCGACCGCTGTCTGGGGGCAGGGTGCGCGAAATGGGCAGTCTCGACGGCCGAGGTGTTTAGCGACGACTTCTGCCGTCGCATGGGCATACCCGCACGGCCACGCGTGGGCCGCGATGGCATGGCGCAGTGAGGCTCGTACCCTCTCGACGCGGCAACGTTTTCAGGCGGGGCCGGTATAATGATGGATGCGAGGTCATGGACGTAACTGCGATCGCGGCTGGGCGGGGACTATAAGCGCGCGCGTAATGCTGGTCGCGCTCTCGCTCGCCGCGGCTCGGACCCTTCACGGACAGTCTCCCAGGCTCGAGGTCGTTCCTTCGCAACCGACCCCCGGCGCTCTGGTGCGTCTCACCCTGGACGTCGGGTCAACCGCCGCGGACTCGGTCGTGGAGATCCGCGGCTCGATGGCGGGGGAGGCGCTCCACTTCATCGCGGCCGGTGACGGAGTCTGGCGCGCGTTGGGTGCCGTTCCCGTCGATGGAGATGACGCGACAAGCGCGCGAGTCGCAGTCCATCGCGCGTCAGGAGCCGTGGATACGGTGCGCACGACCCTCACCATTCCGCCACTGCCGGCGCCCAGCGTGACAACATCTCCCCGGCTGGCGGTCCCCCAGAGGTTCACGCGTCCCCTCTCTGCGGCAACCCAGGCTAGGATCGCGCGCGAAAATGCCCGCGCCCGCGCGGTCGGCCGTCAGGCGCACGAATCGCCGCCCCATTGGACTCTCGCTTTTCTTCAGCCGCGCACATCGCGCGTTACCAGCCGCTTCGGCACGGGCCGGGCGTTTAACGGCGCGGTCGCGAGCCGCCACCTGGGTGTCGACTTTGCGGGAGCCGTCGGGGCTCCAGTTCTCGCAGCCAATCGCGGAGTGGTCACGCTGGTCGATACGTTCTTTCTCGCGGGAAGGGTGATATACATCGACCACGGCGGCGGTGTCGTTACCGGCTACTTCCACTTGAGCGAGCCGCTAGTGGCAGCGGGGGACACGGTAGCGCGCGGACAGACTATCGGGAGGGTGGGCTCGACGGGACGAGTCACGGGGCCACACCTTCACTGGACGGCACGTTACGGGACGCTGACAATGGACCCGCTCGATTTGGTCGCGCTGGAGGCGGGGTGGTACACGAAGGTGGGTACGCCGGACCCTCGGCCCATTACGATCCATTTCCCCTAGCCTTACCCCAGCCAATACCGTAGATTTTGCTATGGCTACCACGACTCGTCCAACGAGTAAGCCCGCCCCTCCGGCAAAACCCGGAAGCGGGCTTTCGCGCATCAAGGGGACAGCTAGCTCAGAAGAGCCGCACCGCCGCGTTCGCGCCGACGTCGTCCTGACTTTCGATGACGTCCTCCTCACCCCCCGCCATTCTACGGTCCACCCTAAAGACGTCAGCACGACGTCCCTGTTCACCCGGGGGATACCGCTCAACGTGCCCTTCGCCTCGGCGGCGATGGACACGGTTACGGAAGCCGAGATGGCGATGGCGATGGCGCGCGCGGGTGGAATCGGCGTGATCCACAAGAACATGTCTATCGACCGGCAGGCCACCGAGGTCGATCGCGTGAAGAGATCCGAGAGCGGCATGATCCTCAACCCGATCACGCTCTCGCCGGATGGAACGCTGCGCGAAGCCGTTGCCCTGATGACCCGCTTCAAGATCTCCGGCGTACCCATCGTGAATCGGGACGGCCAGCTGGTCGGAATCATCACCAACCGCGACCTGCAGTTCGAGCGCAACCTCGACCGCCCGCTCCGCGACGCCATGACTTCGAAGAATCTGGTCACCGCGCCCATGGGCACGACACTGGAGGAAGCCGAAGCGATACTCGGTAAGCACCGCATCGAGAAGCTGCCTGTGATCGACGAGGACGGAACGCTGCGCGGGCTCATCACGGTGAAGGACATCCACAAGCGCCGCGACTTTCCGAACGCGAACAAGGACCAGCATGGGCGCCTCAGGGTGGCCGCCGCGATAGGCGCCGTCAATTACCGCGACCGCGCCCGCGCTCTCGTCGAGGCGGGAGTCGATGTGATCGTGATCGACACCGCGCACGGACAGTCCGAGGGAGTGCTCGAAGCAACCGCTCTCCTGAGAGAGATGTTTCCCGACGTGCAGCTGGTGGCGGGCAACGTGGCGACGCGCGCGGGTGCGCGCGCTCTGGTGGAGCGTGGTGTGGACGCGGTGAAGGTCGGCGTAGGACCCGGATCGATCTGCACGACGCGCGTGGTAACCGGTGTGGGTGTTCCGCAGCTGACGGCGGTATTCGATGCGGTCGAGGGTGCGGGGGACATTCCAGTGATCGCCGACGGTGGCATCAAGTACTCCGGCGACATCGTGAAGGCGATAGCGGCCGGCGCGTCGAGCGTGATGATGGGATCGATGCTGGCCGGCACCGAGGAGAGTCCGGGCGAGTCGCTGCTGCTCGAGGGGCGCCGCTTCAAGATGATTCGCGGCATGGGTTCGCTCGGCGCGATGCAGGACGGCAGCGCCGACCGGTACTTCCAGGAGGGCGAGATGTCCCCGAAGAAATTTGTTCCCGAAGGAATCGAGGGGCGCGTTCCGTACAAGGGCCCCGTGAGCGATGTGATCTTCCAGATGATCGGCGGCCTGCGCAGCGGCATGGGCTATGTCGGGTGCGCCACAATCGATGAGCTGCGCACCGAAGCGGAGTTCGTGCGCATCACCGCCGCCGGGCTGCGCGAGTCGCACCCGCACGATGTGACGATCACCCGCGAGGCGCCCAACTACTCCGTCTAGCGTCCGGCTTGCTTTCCCCGGTATGGCGGCGCAACTTCTGGCCGCAACGCAGTGCCGAATGCTCTAGTGCCATGACGTCGCTGACGACCACTATCGGAGATGCCGTATGGGTTTATGGACGAAGAAAAGCATCGCTGTCCTGCAACAGGAGGCGACGGCCCCCGACACTGATGGGCATCAGCTAAAACGCGCTCTCGGCGCGCTCAATCTCACCACGCTGGGCGTCGGCGCCATCATCGGGGCCGGAATCTTCGTATTGACAGGTACCGCCGCCGCGCAGTACGCGGGGCCCGCCATCGTTCTCTCGTTCGTCCTCGCCGGGCTCGGGTGTCTGTTTGCGGGACTTTGCTACGCCGAGTTCGCGAGCATGATCCCCATTGCCGGCAGCGCTTACACCTACAGCTATGCCACGCTCGGCGAGTTCGTCGCGTGGATAATCGGGTGGGATCTTATCCTCGAGTATCTCTTTGGCGCTTCCACTGTGGCGGTGGGCTGGTCGGGTTATTTCACCGCCTTCATGCGCGAAACCCTGGGCATCAACATGCCTGCGGCGCTCACCAACGCGCCTCTCGCCTTCACCGAGACGGCGAAGTTCGACGCGGCCGGCGTACTCACTCAGGCCGAGGGATTCACGCGCACCGGCGCGATGATCAACCTGCCGGCGATGCTCCTGATCGGCTTGATGACCACGCTTCTCGTAATCGGCATCAAGGAATCGGCGCGCTTCAACAACTTCATCGTCATCGTCAAGGTGACGATCGTATTTCTGGTGATCGGGTTCGGGTTCATGTACGTGAACCAATCCAACTGGCACCCGTTCATTCCGGCCAACACCGGCGAATACGGTCACTACGGGTGGAGCGGGATCGTGCGGGGCGCGGCCGTCGTGTTCTTTGCCTACATCGGATTCGACGCGGTGTCCACGGCGGCACAGGAAGCCAAGAATCCGCAGCGAGACATGCCGATCGGGATACTCGGGTCGCTGGCGATCTGTACCGTGCTGTATATCCTGATGGCGCTGGTGATGACTGGCCTGGCGAACTATACCGAGCTCGACGTTCCGCACCCGGTGTTCGTGGCGATCGACAAGGCGGGCCCGGCGCTGGCCTGGCTCAAGCCGATCGTGAATCTGGGAGCGATCGCCGGACTCGCATCGGTGGTGCTCGTCATGCTCATGGGACAGCCGCGCATCTTCTACTCGATGTCGCGCGACGGTCTTCTGCCGCCCGTGTTCGGCAAGGTGCACCCCAAGTTCAAGACGCCCTACGTCACGACCATCCTCACCGGCGTGGTGGCGGCCATCGTCGCCGGGCTCTTCCCGATCGGCCTGCTCGGTGAGCTCGTCTCGATCGGCACTCTGCTGGCTTTCGTGATCGTAATGGCCGGAATCATCGTCCTGCGCTACAAGTCGCCGAACATCGCGCGGCCGTTCCGGACGCCCTTCGTTCCCCTTGTGCCCCTGCTCGGCATAGGGATTTGCGGCTACATGATGTCGAGTCTGCCGTTTGCCACCTGGGAGCGGCTAATTGTCTGGATGATCATCGGACTGGCGATCTATTTCCTCTACGGCAGGTCGCACTCGAAACTGGCCCGCGCGGAAGGCAGTGCTTGACCTTCTAAGCGTTCCGCCGGAGAGAAGGACAGCGATCGAGCGTCTCGCGCAGGAGCTCAGCGCGGGACGCTCTGTCGCAATTACGACTCACATCAACTCCGACGGTGACGGTTGCGGGTCGGAGACCGCCCTGTCGCGCCTGCTCGCGCAGATGGGCATCGAGTCGCGGATAGTCAACCCCACACCCTGGCCGGAGATGTACCGGTTCCTCCTCGGCGGCGACGTGACGGACGCCAGCGATCGCGGCGCCAAGGGGCTGGCCCACGCCGACGTGCTCGTAATCATGGACATCTCGGACGTCAAGCGCCTCGGGGTACTCGCCGACAGCGTGCGCAAACTGAAAATTCCCAAGCTCGTGATCGACCACCACCTGCCCAGCGACGATCCGCCGAGTGCGCTAATGGTGACCGACACCGCGGCGTGCGCGACCGGTGAGCTGGTTTACGACATGGCAACCTGCCTCAGCCTCGAGATTACCCCCGACATCGCCCGGTCACTGTACGTCGCGATTCTCACCGACACCGGCGGGTTCAGGTTCAGCAACACATCGGCGCGCTGCCTCAGCGTCGCCGGCCAGCTGATAGCGTCGGGTGTCGAGCCGGAAGAGATGTACGGCCGCCTGTACGCTTC
>JANMTG010000023.1:0-14469 GCA_031390205.1 Gemmatimonadota bacterium | reverse complement strand
GGGGCCGCGCCGTCGAGCAGTTCGGTCTGGAGCCCGACGACTTCCAGTGCCGACATGAGGAAGTGGTGGGAGAGTGGGAGGAAGGCAGGATCACGCTCGACGAGTACCTGGACAACGCGATCTTTTATTCCCCGCGCGAGTTTTCCCGCCAACAGTTCTTCGACTACAAGTTCGCGCTGAGCGTTCCCAACGAGCCGGTGGTGAGCTTCGCGCGCGCCCTCACGCGCGAGAGCCGCTTCACGCTCATGACGCTCAACAACGAGGCCGACGAACTGAATCGGCACCGGATCGCGAGGTTCGGCATTTCGGACGTGTTCGAAGCCTTTCTCTCGTCTTGCTGGCTCGGCGTGCGCAAGCCTACGCAGAAGTTCTATTCGCGGGCGCTGGCGATCGCGCAGGCCGACCCAGCAACGTCGCTTTTCATCGACGACCGAGAACAGAACATTGCCCCGGCGCGCGCGTTGGGCATGGGCGCGATCCTGTTCGAATCCGCGGGACAGCTACGCTCCGAACTGGAGCGCCTTCTCCACCTCGAGCTTCCTGGAGCATAGCAATGCGCTTGGCGATGATCGGCCTCGGCCGAATGGGCGGTAACATGTCGGAGCGGTTGATGAAGGGAGGGCACCAGGTCGTCGTCTTCGCCCGGAGCGCCGAAAGCATCGCGAAGTACGTCTCTCAGGGCGCAACCGGCTCCTCAAGCGCGCGCGATGCAACAGCGCAGCTCACTTCGCCACGGGTGGTCTGGATAATGGTGCCTGCCGGGAAACCGGTGGACGACACGATCGCGTCCATCGTTCCCGGGCTGTCGAAGGGTGACGTGGTCATCGACGGCGGGAACTCGAACTACCGCGACACGATGCGGCGCGCGCGGATGCTGGAGACGGAGGGAATCGACTTCATCGACTCCGGAACGAGCGGGGGAATCTGGGGCCTGGCGAACGGCTACTGCCTGATGATCGGCGCCACTGAGCGAGCTTTCCAGCTGTGCGAGCCGATCTTCAAGACCCTCGCTCCGAAGGATGGTTACGCCCGCGTCGGCCCTCCGGGCGCCGGGCATTACGTCAAGATGATCCATAACGGCATCGAGTACGGGATGCTCCAGGCCTACGCGGAAGGATACGAGATCCTCCACGCGTCGAAGAATTTCAAGCTCGACCTGCACCAGATTGCGGCGGTGTGGAATCGCGGCAGCGTCGTGCGCTCGTGGCTGAACGAGCTCGCCGAGCAGGCGCTGAGCAAGGACGCGGAGCTGTCCGAGCTGAAGGGATACGTCGAGGATTCGGGCGAGGGCCGCTGGACGGTTCAGGAGGCGATCGATCTCGATGTGCCCGCCCCCGTGATCACCCTGTCGCTCCTGGCGCGGCTCAGGTCCCGTCAGTCCGATTCATTCTCGGCCAAGGTGATCGCGGCGTTGCGCAACGAATTCGGTGGACACGCGGTAAAGAAAGCATGAAGACTCCGCAGGCGCTTCCGCTGATCCGGGCGCCGCGGGCGTCGGGCAGTCGCGAAATGGCCGATCCCTGCACGATCGTAATCCTGGGCGGCGCCGGCGACCTGACGCGAAGGAAGCTGATGCCGGCCATCTACTATCTGGCCGAGCAGAAGCTCTTGCCCGAGAACTTCGCTCTCCTCGGCGTAGCGCGGGAGCCGAGCACCGACGAGGCCTACCGGAAGCTGATGAGGGAAGCAATGGAGAAGTCCGACGATATCCACCGCGTGCACGACGACGTCTGGCGGTGGCTGTCCGACCGGACCTTCTATGCGAACGGTGATTTCACGAAAGGCACGGCGTACCACACGATTGGCAGGCGTCTCGAGGAGATCGAGTCGCGCTCGAGCGAGGAGCAGCGCAACCGGCTCTTCTATCTGGCCATTCCTCCTAGCGTCTTCGAGCCCACGCTCGAGCACCTTTGCAAGAGCAGCCTGGCAAAGCGCACGCTTTCATACGAGGAGCGGCCGTGGTACAGGGTCGTGATAGAGAAGCCCTTCGGGCGCAGCCTCGAGAGCGCACGCGCCCTCAACCGACTGGTGCTCGATCAGTTCGGCGAGCACCAGATCTATCGCATCGATCACTATCTGGGAAAGGAAAGCGTCCAGAACATTCTGGTGTTCCGGTTCGCCAATTCGATCTTCGAGCCGCTCTGGAATCGCAACTACATCTCGCACGTGCAGATCATCGTCGCGGAGTCGGGAGGAGTGGAAGGGCGCGGCAAGTACTACGAGGAGGCGGGGATTCTGCGGGACATGTTTCAGAACCACCTGCTTCAGCTCCTCACGCTGGCGGCGATGGAGCCACCGAGCGCTTTTACGGGCGATGCGGTGCGCGATGAGAAGGTGAAAGTCCTGCGATCCATCCGTCCGCTGGTCGGCGATGGCGAGCCGCCGGTGGTGCGCGCCCAGTACAGCGACGGGACGCACGATGGGGAAACCGTTCCCGGTTATCGCAGCGAGGCCGACGTCTCTCCCATATCTGCCACGCCCACCTACGCGGCGATGCGGGTATCCATCGACAACTGGAGGTGGAAGGGCGTTCCGTTCTACCTCCGATCGGGAAAACGGCTGGGGCGCCGGATCTCCGAGATATCGGTGCAGTTCCGATCTCCTCCGCTCATGCTGTTCGATCAACACACAGTCGAGGACATGGCACCAAGTGTGCTTGTCATGCGGGTGCAGCCCGACGAAGGGATCTCGCTGAGGTTCCAGGTGAAAACCCCGGGAGCGATGCACGAGCTCACGCCCGGCCTCGAGATTACTCCGGTGGACATGGAGTTCAGCTACGCCGAGGCGTTCGGCAACAATCCTCACCCCGCCTACGAGACACTGCTGCTGGACTGCATGACGGGCGATCCAACGCTGTTCACTCGCAGCGACGAAGTCGAGATGGCGTGGAGCATCATCGATCCGATTCTCGAATACTGGAACGAGCATCCGCTCGAGAAGATTCCTTCTTACGCGGCGGGAAGCGCGGGACCGGTGGAAGCGATCGGTTTACTACACGGAGATCATACACGGTGGCGATAGGATCACTCGTTTTTCCGCTTCTCGCGGTAATTCTTTCCACCAGTGCCTGCGAGAGCGAGAAGTCGGCTCAAAGGGACACGGTGGGGGTTCTGACGGGCGATACAACGAAGCACGTTCTGCCCCTGGACGATCGTCAGCTGATTACCCGCGCCCGCGAGCTGGACCGCGCGGACAGCCGCGACAGCGCCAGAGTGGCGTACGAAGAAGCAGCGAAGAGACTGCCCCGGATCGGCGACTGGCTCTATCTGCGCGCGGCGGGCGTCACCCCCGACAGCAGCGCCCGCCAGGCCTATTACGCCCAAGTGCGAACCGCGGTGGCGCGGGATCGAGTTCGCTGGACGGAAGCGCAGGCGCGCGAGCGCACGGGAGACATTCCCGGCGCGATCAGAATGTTCACGGCCGTTGGCGGGACACTTCAGGCGCTCAGGCTCCGGGCCGCGGTCGCCGCCGACGACAACGCCAAGGCGCTGGCCCGGCGCGACCTGCTGTCGTTCAGCACGAGGGCGAATACGTCGGCCGAGACGCGTGACGCGATCGATTTGTTCGACAAGGTGTTCACCGCCACTTCTCCCGCGGAGGACCTGATCCTCGGCCGCGCCGCCGGAAGGTCCGGACTCCCCGAGCGCGCCGTGACGGCGTTCGCACGGGCTTTTCAAGCCGGCCTGGGCGGTGCGTCAGACAGGTTCGGATACGCCACGATGCTGTTCCGTCTCAGGCGCTTCGAGGATGCGGGGCGAGAGTTCGCCAAGGTGCGGACGCCCACCGGCCTCGCCGCATCGGCGCAGTATCAACGCGCCCGCGCGCTCATCGCGCTCGGCAATACGGAGGCGGGCCGAACGGTGCTCAGATCAATAACGACGACGTATCCGCGCGACACGAGCGCTGCGTCGGCGTTGCTGCTGCTCGCCGATCTGGCGAGCGACGAAAACCGTGACGCGGACTCACGCGAGACGCTGCTTGGCCTGCTCAAGCGGTTTCCCTCCGGCCGTCACGCCGCCAACGCCCGATTCCGGGCGGGGATGATCGCGTACATCCAGGGAAACAGGAGAGCCGCGGCCGCGGAGTTTGATTCGCTAGTCGCCCGCGATCCGAACAGCGGCGAAGCGCTGGGAGCGACTTATTGGGCGGGTAGATCGTTCGCGGCGCTCGGCGATACGGCACGGAGCAAAGCGCGCTGGCGCACCGTCATCGCGAAAGAACCGCTTAGCTACTATGCGGTGATGGCGGCCAAGCGACTCGACACGGCTCTCGTGGCGCGCGACCGGTCGCTCACCGCGTACCCGCGAGTACCGGCCGTCGACAGCGCGATCGCGCGCATCACTTCGCTAAGGGATGCGGGGATGGATGTCGAAGCGGGATTCGAGACGGACAGACTGTTTCGGGACGCAACTGAGAGCCGTGAGACGCTGCTGGCCACCGCGGCCGCTCTCACCGGAACCGACCAAGCGACACGATCCACCGCGCTGGGGCGACGCGCCATTGATGAGATCGGTCCCACGCCCGCCAACTACCGGTTGTTTTATCCCGTCGTCGAGCGTGAGACTCTGATCGCCGCGGCCAAAGAGAATGGACTGGATCCGGTGTTCGTCGCGTCGCTCATTCGTCAGGAGTCGAACTGGAATCCGCGGGCGACATCACCCGTCGGAGCCCGGGGGTTGATGCAGCTGATGCCGCCGGTAGGCGAAGCCCTCGCGCGAACGAAAGGAATACGCCCCTGGGATCCCGAGATGCTCTACGACCCCGCCGTCAGCATCACTCTGGGCACGCTGCACCTGAGAGACCTCGCGAGGAAATACCCGGAAGTGGTGAAAGTCCTTGCCGCCTACAACGCCGGCGAGGCGAGAGTGGAGAAATGGTCGACCAAAGCGGGCGCGGGCGACTCAGAGGTTTTCACCGAGCGGATTCCCTTCGTCGAGACGCGCGACTACGTGCGCATCGTTTTGCGCAATCAGGCCTACTACGACGCGCTGTATCCCTGGTAACGATACAGTGCAAACGGAACACTGCCGGCTGCGTGGTGAGTTGGCAGCCCGGTCGCTGTCCGCTTCGACTGATATCACTGTAGGGGGAGGCGAGGGTATCCTCTTCGGCATGCGCCCGCAAGCGGGCACCCGCGCTCGCTGGTCGGAGCCCAGAACGCTCCTTCGCGCTCCGGAGCTGGTCTCCTCGGGCGCTCGCTTGGACGCCGCCTGCGAGGACACCCTCACCTCCCTCGTACAGTATCGCAACCGCGGCAGCGCAACGCGCTGCATCCCGCCCGCGTGCGTGCGCGCGACACGGCCGGGCCGAACCTAAGCTCGGGGATGCCGAGCTTCGCTCGGCGCGCTCACGCGAGGCGCGAACGGGATAACTCTTCCGGACGCTGTACTCCATGGGGAGTCGGAGGGGGGCGGGACGCAGTGGCGTCTCGCGTAGCAAGAGACTCGCGCGCTTTGCCCGCGACAGCGGGCAGCGAGGCTCGCAGCGTGTAAGCGAGAAGCCGCGAAGTCCCGTTCCCCTCCGACGCACCGGCGCAGATGCAGGGATTCAGGCGAGAAACTGCTCAGCCTCAGCCCGGTAACGGGTAGTCGCGAGTTTGCAGCCGGTGTTCAGCTAATTTTGGGAAAGCGTTCCTCTCCCGGCGGTCCCCCGACGTGCCTTTCGCTTCTTGTTCCAGTCGAGCAGCCATGTGCCGGGGACGATGAACAGGGGTGTGAGGAACAGGCCAAGCAACGCGTTCAGCCACGTCAGCGCGATGTAAAACGCGATCAGGCCGAGCGATGCCCAGAGCGTCCCCAGTGGACCGTGGGTTTCCAAGCGAAACTCCCCCCGTAGTAGGTAAATTAAAAGTATCATGGCGATTGCTCGGGTTGAAGCACCAGCGGTAGAGCAGGCAGTCGAATCCGCGCTGGCGGGATCCTCGCGCGTGGTGCTGGCCGTGTCGGGAGGAATGGACTCGATGGTCCTGCTCGCGTCCGCCGCGCATCTGCCGGCCCGCGTGCGCGAGAAGAGGATGATCGTCGCGACCTTCGATCATGGCACCGGGAGAGCAGCGGGACGGGCTGCCGCGCTCGTCGCGCGGGAGTCGGCGCGGCTCGGCATTCCTTGCGTGAGCGGACGCGCCGAGACAGTCGGCACCCGCGAAGAGGAGTGGCGTCGCGCTCGCTGGACATTTCTCCAGCAGGTCGCCGCCAGGCGGTCGGCCAGCGTCGTGACGGCGCATACTCTCGACGACCAGATCGAGACAGTATTCATGCGGATCCTTCGCGACGCTGGCCCTAGAGGGCTGGCGGGGTTGTACGCCGATTCGGAAGTCGTCCGGCCGTTCCTCGCTCTCTGCCGCGCGGCGATCGCCGGCTACGCGGCCGCGAATCGGGTGAAATTTCTCGAAGATCCGTCAAACGCCGACCGCAAGCACCTGCGGAACAGAATTCGCCTCGATCACCTCCCATCGATCGCGCGCCGAAATCCCGGATTCGCGGAAGAGCTTCTCACCCTCGCTCGCGCTTCGGCGGACTGGCGCCGCTCGCTGGAGGAGCTCGCTGGAAGCGTCGATCCGACTCCGGCCGTGGACGGCGCGCTCCGCATCGACAGGTCGAGCCTTCGGGGATTCGATAACGAATCCCTGCGCGTGCTCTGGCCGGCGCTGGCGGCGCGGGCGAGCGTGGTGATGGATCGCCGCGGAACACACCGCGCCGCGGAGTTTACTATCAGGGGTGCGACGGGAGGGACAATCCAGCTCTCCGGGGGAGTGGAGATCGTCATGCGGCGCGATCACATGTTGCTGCGGCGCTGGCGCGAGCCCGTCGGTGCCCGATCCTCATGAGCAGTACGGTGAGGCCACTCGGCGGGATCTCCGATCCGAGACTTTCGGGGAGAGCGGTCAAGCGGATCGCGTTCGACGAAGCTTCGATCGCGCGCCGCGTCAGCGAGCTGGGCAAGGAGATCACCGCTGCGTACCCGGACGGCGAGCTGCTGGTGCTGGGTCTGCTCAAGGGGAGCTTCATCTTCCTGAGCGATCTGGTGAGGCAGATAACCCGTCCGCTGCAGGTCGATTTCCTCGTGGCGTCGAGCTATGGAGACGAAGTGGTGTCAAGTGGGACGGTCAGGCTCGTGTACGATCCGGAGACCCAGCTGGAAGGAAAGGATATCCTTCTGGTGGAGGATATCGTGGATTCGGGCCGGACCCTCAATCGTCTGATGTACGTACTGGCCGAGCGGAAGCCACGCTCGCTGGAGATATGCGCGCTGCTGCACAAGAGAATCGCCGATGGGCTGAAGCACGAGACCAGGTTTGTTGGATTCGATGCCCCTAACGAGTTTCTGGTTGGATATGGATTGGACCACGCGGAGAACTTCCGCCATTTGCCGTATATAGCGAGCTTGCAGTAATGCCAATACAAATGCCGAACAAGAACACGCCGAAAAAGCCGACGAACTGGAGCAAGGTTTCCAAGCAGCTCTCGTTTTGGGTTTTCGTCATACTCGTACCCGTCGCCATCATCCAGTTCTCCGGGAAGGGCGCCGAGGCCGCACCCGACATCTCCTACACGCAGTACAAGCAGGAAGTCGAGAAGGGAAACGTGGAGAAGGTGACGATTCAGTCGGGCCGGCAGATCACCGGAGACTTCAGGCAAAAGACTCCGGTTGACAAGCGGATGGTCTCGAGGTTCAACGTCCGCCTCCCGATGGCTGACTCCCCAGAGGAGGTCGCGCTTCTCGCCAAGCACAACGTGCAGATCAACGCCGAGGATGCTCGCATGCCGGTGAGCGCCATCCTGGTCAGCATTTTCCCTTATCTCTTGATCATCGGGATTTGGTTCTTCCTTTTCCGCTCGATGCAGGCGGGTGGGGCGAAGGCGTTCAGCTTCGGCAAGTCGAAGGCGAAGCTGCTGACTGGTGACACCCCGAAGGTGACGTTCGACGACGTCGCGGGCGCGGATGAAGCGAAGGTCGAGCTCCAGGAGATAATCGAGTTCCTGAAGGATCCGCAGAAGTTCACCAAGCTGGGCGGTCGTCTGCCGAAGGGCGCGCTGCTGGTGGGCCCGCCCGGAACAGGCAAGACGCTTCTCGCGCGCGCTGTCGCGGGCGAGGCGGCCCGGCCCTTCTTCTCGATGTCCGGCTCCGATTTCGTCGAGATGTTCGTCGGCGTCGGTGCGAGCCGCGTGCGAGACCTGTTCGAGCAGGGCAAGGCACAGGCGCCCTGCATCATCTTCATCGACGAGATCGATGCCGTCGGCCGTCATCGCGGCGCCGGGCTGGGCGGCGGTCATGACGAGAGAGAGCAGACGCTCAATCAGCTTCTGGTCGAGATGGACGGGTTCGAGTCGAACGAGGGTGTGATCCTCATCGCGGCGACGAATCGTCCCGACGTGCTGGATCCCGCGCTCATGCGTCCCGGCCGCTTCGACCGGCAGATCGTAGTGGACTCGCCCGACCTGCGCGGACGCGAGGGGATCCTTCGCGTACACATCAGGAACAAGCCGATGGCGGAAGACGTCGATGTGTTTACGCTCGCGCGGGGAACTCCGGGAATGGCGGGGGCCGATCTCGCTAACCTCGTCAACGAAGGAGCCCTTCTCGCCGCCCGCCGCAATCACGACAAGGTCTACATGGTCGACCTCGAGGATGCGAAGGACAAGGTGATGATGGGCGCCGAGCGGAAGTCGATGGTGATGAAGGACGAGGAGCGGAAGCTCACCGCGTATCACGAGGGTGGTCACGCCATCTGTGCGATCAAGGTGAAGGGGAACGACCCGCTGCACAAAGTCACGATCGTGCCGCGCGGACGCACACTCGGCGTGGCTTGGACGCTACCCGAGGACGATCGCGTGTCCGTGACGCGAGAACAGCTCGAGGCGAACCTGGTGAAGGCGTACGGCGGGCGCGTCGCCGAGGAGCTCGTGTTCGGGCGAGATCGGGTGACGACCGGTGCCGCGAGCGACATTCAGCAGGCAACCGGGCTCGCCCGTCGGTACGTGTCGCAGTGGGGACTCTCCGACGAGATCGGCCCGATCCTCGTCGGCGACAACGAGCAGGAGCTCTTCCTCGGACGCGAGATCCAGAGGCGCCGCGAGGTGTCGGAGCGTACCGCGCAGCTCGTCGACTCCGAGGTCACGCGCGTGATCAAGGAAGCGTACGCGAGGGCGACGGTGGTTCTCAAGGAGCACATGGAGCTCCTGCACGCGGTCGCCGCCGCGCTGCTCGATCGCGAGACGCTGACGGGTAGCGAGGTCGCCACGCTCGCGCGCGGGGAGACGCTTCCGCCGCGTCCGATGAGCCCGCCACCGCAGGCTCCCGCCGCGCTCGCATCGCCGGTGCCGCACCCCAAGCCGTCCAAGCCGCCACTCTTCGGAGGTCCGGAGGTAGCGCCGGCGTGAGCTTTGCCTGGCCGTCGAAATCGGAGCGGCCAACTATCTTCGGCATCCTAAACGTTACCCCCGACAGCTTCAGCGACGGGGGTAATTTCGTTTCAACGGAAGCCGCGATCACGCAGGCCGGCCGATTGATATCGGAAGGCGCCGATGCGATAGACATTGGCGGTGAGTCGACGCGACCTGGCGCGCAGCCGGTTTCGCCGCGCGAGGAGATGCGCCGGGTGCTCCCGATTATTCGCGCTGTCCGATCGCGGTGGAGCGACATCGCAATCTCGATTGACACCGTCAAGGCGGAGGTGGCGCGCGCGGCGCTGGCGGAAGGGGCGCTGATAGTGAACGATGTGTCGGGCCTCACTCTGGATCCGGAGATGCCGCGCGTCTGCGCCGAGGCCGGGTGCAACGTCGTCGTGATGCACTCCCGCGGAACCGTGGCCGAGATGGCGAGCTACGACACGGCCACCTACGGCGCCGATCCGGTTGGGGAGATTCTCTCCGAGCTCGAAGAGTCGGTGCAGACCGCGCAGATCGCCGGCATTCACCCGGCGCGCATTGCCATCGATCCGGGTATAGGCTTCTCCAAGCGCACCGGACATTCATTGGCCGTGCTCGCCGAGCTGCGGCGGATCGTGGCGTTCGGGTATCCGGTGTTCGTCGGCGCTTCGCGCAAGCGTGTTATCGCGGAGTTGATTCGTTACGTGGCGGCCAATGCCGGGTCTCCTTTGCCAATCAGCGCCGCGAGCCAGCCGGTTGACAACGACGATCGCGACATGGCAACTGTCGGAGTCAACGTGGTCGCGTTCTTTGCCGGTGCGAGAATCTTCCGGGTGCACCGGGTCCGCCCGAACCGGCTGGCGCTCGACGCCGCGTGGGCGCTAACGCCGGAGGAATCGGAGATGCTCAAGCATTAGCACGACGAGGCGCTTTCCGACACCCGGCTGGACGACCGCCGTCCTTCTCCTGTTCGTCTACATGCTCACGCTCGCGCCCAGCTTCACGCTCTGGGACTCGGGTGAGTTTCTGGCCGCCATCCAGTCACTGGGAATTCCGCACCCGCCGGGCACGCCGCTCTACATATTCCTCGGCAAAGTCTGGAGCCTGGCCTTCGCGCCCATCTTCGGGTTCGCGCGGTCGATCAATCTTCTCTCCGCCGTATGCACCGCCGCCGGGTGCGGCATACTCGCCAGCCTCTTCGCGCGGTGGACCGACGACGGATTCGCGGGTACGGCGGCGGGCGTCACGGCCGGGCTGATGTCCACGGTGTGGCTGAGCGCGACGGAAACTGAGGTCTATGCGGTGGCGCTGTTGGCGGGATGCTGGATCCTCTGGGCCGGCGACCGCGCCGGGATGAGATCTGACGCGCGCTGGATCCTTCTGCTCGGTTACATCGCCGGCCTGTCGTGGTCGCTCCACCTGATGCCGCTCCTTGCCCTTCCGAGCGCGATCCTGCTCGCGTTCACGACGCACGACGGCTATTTCGCGTTCCCGGTTGGAAAGCGGCGCGTCGACGGACGTCGAGAGGGAATCTCGATGGGCAGAGTGGTTGGTTCGGCCGTGTTGCTCGCCCTCATGGGAATGACGTTCGTGGCGGTGATGTACGTCCGGTCGCGCCACGATCCCCCAGTGAACCAGGGCAATCCATCGACGTTGGGCGCACTCTCCGACGTGATTTTCCGAAGCCAGTACAACGTGGCTCCGCTCTGGCCCCGGCAGGCTCCGTTCCATCTCCAGCTTGCCAACGTCTTCGAGTACGCCGATTGGCAGTTCGCCTTGGGCCTCGACAGCGGCGCTCCTCCAAGCTGGTGGAGGACGCCGGTGACGGTCGTATACGCGCTGCTCGGTTTTCTCGGGTTCGCCGTGCACAGAACGGTGGATCGGCGCAGCTGGCGTGCGCTCACCGTGTTGCTTCTGGTGTCGTGGCTGGGGGTGGTCGTCTATCTGAACCTCAAGGCCGGACCCTCGTTCGGTGAGGGATGGCTTCCGAGCGGCGCCCTGCACGAGGCGCGCGAGCGGGACTACTTCTTCTTCTTCGCTTTCATCTGCTGGGGACTGTGGGCCGGTTACGGCGCCATCCTTCTGTCACGGCGACTGCCGGCACCGTTCAAGATGCTCGCCCTGGTGGCGCCCTTCGCTCCCGCGATCATGAACTGGAGCGCGACCGACCGCCGCACCAACAAGGTTGAAGACCAGGCACGGATCAACGCCGTGGAGATGCTGGAGCGCGTTCCTCCCAACGGAGTAATGCTCGCGCTCGGAGACAACGACACCTATCCGCTCTGGTACCTGCAGCTGGTGGAGAAAAGGCGAGGCGACGTCACAGTGGTGACGGTGCCGCTCCTCGCGGCGGAGTGGTACCGGGCCGAGGTCGCTCGCCGGTACAAGCTCCTCGACGAGACGACTGTAGGGAACTGGGTAGGCACCGATAGCACGGTAGCGATCCTCACCAGGCTGTCATACGCTCAAGGACGGCCGGTGATCCGATCCCCGTTTTTCGCGGTGGATTCAGCTCGGAAAAAATAGGCACTTCATGCGCTTACCGTCTGAACAAGAGCGTGAAAGTCCCAGCGGGTCCCTCGATCACCATTGTAATCGTACCGTTGCCGACCGTCGCATCAGTATAGCCTTCGGAGTCGGTCATCCTGATTGACGAACCGTTGATGGTGTAGGTCCCCGTGAACGTCTCGGAATTGGTAGTGGGTGTCCCGTTGTCGGTGGACCGGCCAGTGAATGCCCAGCTGAACGTATTGTTGCCGTTGAGCGTAATCGCCGATGACAGGATCTCGGCCTTGTAGGTGGCATCTTCGCTCGTTGTAAACGGCAGCGGCGAGCCATTCACAGTCTGCAGCGTGTAGGTCCCGGCAACGTTGGCCGGCCCTATCGGATCGTCTCCCCCTCCGCCGCAGGCGGCGAGGGCAACAGATACGGCTGTCAGGGCGATAGTCAGGAATTTGCGCATTTTGAGCACTCCGGAAGCGGGAATCGAGTAAGGGCTAGGTTACGGGCGGACATTATCCTTTACGGGGATTCCAGCCTATACGTAGTGTGACGTAGGATGCGGATCGTGCGGTGCTGTGAATTGACGGGCTCCGGAAACTGAACACTACTGGCGGCCTGCTGGAGGCTGCCGGCAGCCGGCGACTGGCTCAGTTAAGCCTGCTCGGCCTGATACTTGGCTCGTTACAGACGGCTTCGATTACTCGCCGTACATCTCCGTAATCAGGCGGCGCAGAGAACCGGCGCCCCTTTCGGTCAGGGATCCGAGCTTCCCGCCAACGCGCGACTTGCTGATCGTTCGTATCTGATCCACAGCGATCTCGGCGCTCTTGCCTGCCACGCGGACGCCGAGACGGGTTCGCCAGGCCGGGTGGAGCTGCGTGGTAAGTGGGCAGACAGTGACCGTCTGCAGGCGGTCGTTGAGCGCGTCGAGACTCACGATTACCACCGGCCGCGTTTTCGCCATCTCGGAACCTTGGGTAGGATCGAGGGCGGCCCATCGGATGTCATATCGCTTCATCGCCTGGCCCGACGACGCTTCCGATCGTATTTCACTTTCGGCTCAGCAACCCGGCGCGATGGTTCCTTCTCCCACGAAATGTCCTTCAGGCCGTCCGAGGAGGTGGTATCCCATTCACCCCAGTCTTCGGCAGCGGCGGCCATTTCGCTCGCGGTTTCCTGCCAGGAAAGCTTGGAGCCCGCAGAGTGGCGCGGCCGGAGGAGGATGCCATCGCTCCGCTCCTCCATGAGCAACGTCAGTCCGATTCCATAACGCTTCAGGGTAGGCGCTGGAATCCGGACACCGCGCGAATTCCCAATGCGGGCGACTCTCAGCTCGACTGGTTTCATGTAATAACTGTAATTACATGCTGGCCCCCTAGTCAACCCGCCCGCCCCACCAGCCGTTAAGCCGGCAGCCCCAGGCAGGTAGTCTTCGTTTCGTTTTGTTTTCTTAGTACCTGTAGTGCTCCGGCTTGTACGGCCCCTCGACCGGCACGGCGAGGTACGCCGCCTGGTCCCCGGTGAGCTTCGTCAGCTTGACGCCGAGCTTGTCGAGGTGCAGGCGCGCCACCTTCTCGTCCAGCTTCTTGGGCAGCGTGTAGACGCGGCACTCGTACGAGTCGCAGTTGTTGTGCAGCTCGATCTGCGCCATCACCTGGTTGGTGAAGCTCGCCGACATCACGAAGCTCGGGTGACCCGTCGCGCAGCCGAGGTTGAGCAGCCGGCCCTCGGCGAGGATCATGATGCTGTGGCCGTCGGGGAAAACGTACTCGTCGTACTGCGGCTTGATCTGCACGCGCTTGATGCCTTTTGCCTTCTTGAGGCCGGCCATGTCGATCTCGTTGTCAAAGTGGCCGATGTTGCCGACGATCGCCTTGTCCTTCATCTGCGCCATGTGCGCCGCGGTGATGATGTCCTTGTTGCCGGTGGCGGTGATGAAGATGTCGGCGGTCTTCACGACTTCCTCGAGCGTCGTCACCTGGTAGCCTTCCATCGCCGCCTGAAGTGCGCAGATGGGATCGATCTCGGTGATGACGACGCGCGCGCCCTGTCCCTTGAGAGCCTGAGCGCAGCCCTTTCCCACGTCGCCATAGCCGCAGATCACCGCGACCTTGCCGGCGAGCATGACGTCGGAAGCGCGCAGAATTCCGTCGGTGAGCGAGTGCCGGCAGCCGTACAGGTTGTCGAACTTGCTCTTGGTTACCGAGTTGTTGACGTTGATAGCGGGGAAGAGAAGCGTTCCCGCCTCCATCATTTGGTAGAGCCGGTGCACGCCGGTGGTGGTCTCCTCGGAGACACCGCGCAAATCCTTCGACATCCGGGTCCAGCGCTCCGGATCCTTCTTCAGCTCGCGGCGCAGAAGGGCGAGAATGACGCCGTACTCTTCGGGGTCGTTCTTCGCATCGAACTCCGGGACGCGGCCCGCTTTCTCGAAATCGACGCCCCTGTGCACGAGCAGCGTTGCGTCTCCGCCATCATCGAGAAGAAGATTAGGGCCTGAACCGTCTGGCCAGACCAGCGCCTGATCGGTGCACCACCAGTACTCCTGGAGCGTCTCGCCCTTCCAGGCGAACACCGGGACGCCCTCCGGCTCGTTGAT
>JANMTG010000012.1:0-2459 GCA_031390205.1 Gemmatimonadota bacterium | reverse complement strand
CCAACATCGTGGTGCAGCGGCTCGAGGACCTCAACGCGCGCTTTCCGGGACGGTTCGAGCCGGCGGATCTGCTGCTGGAGATGGCTCACCGGAAGCAGGTCTTCCACGCGGACGAGGGCGTGTGAGCGTCCGATTGTCTCCACTTCCGCATGGACTGCCCGCGGCGAGTCCTTCACCGTCGATTCGATCGTCACCCCATTCGAAACAATGATTCGCAGCGCACTGCTCTATCTCTCGAGCCAGCAGCAGATCTTCCGGTTCGTCCGCAACAACAGGCTCGCCAAGGGCTTCGCCAGCAGGTTCGTCGCGGGAGAAACGCTTGACACCGCGCTCGCGGCGGTCGCGAAGCTGAACGCGCGCGGGATAACTGCCTCGCTCGACCTCCTCGGCGAAAGTGTGCACAACGAGTCCGAGGCCAGGGCGGCGGGTCAGGTGTACATCGCCATGCTGGACCGGATCTACGAGCGGAAGGCGGACGCCAACGTCTCGGTGAAGCTCACCGCGATGGGACTCGATGTCTCGGAGGAGCTCTGCATCGCGACCATGCAGGACATCCTCCAGCGCGCGCGCGAATACCGTACCTTCGTGCGCATCGACATGGAATCGAGCGCTTACACCCAGCGCACTCTCGACCTGTTCGAGAAGCGGCTTTACCCCGGCTACCGGGAGAATGTCGGCATTGTGCTCCAGAGCTATCTCTACCGTACATTTGCCGACGTCGAGCGCGCGAACGTGCTCAAGGCCCGCGTCAGAATCTGCAAAGGGGCGTACAAGGAGCCGGAAACGGTAGCTTATCCGGCCAAAAAAGATGTGGACGCCAATTACATCAAGTGTATGCACGCGCTGATGGAGCACGGCAACTATCCGGGCATCGCCACGCACGATGAGGCGATGATCGGCGCGGCGAAGCGCTTCGCGAGGGCGAACCAGATTTCTCCGCAGCGATTCGAGTTTCAGATGCTTTACGGAGTGAGGCGTGACCTTCAGGATCAGCTCGTGCGGGAAGGATATCGCATGCGGGTGTACGTTCCGTTCGGAACGCAGTGGTACCCGTACCTGATGAGAAGACTTGCCGAGCGGCCCGCGAACGTTGCTTTCCTCACCGGCAACGTGCTGAAGGAAATGGTGGCACGCCGCCGCCGGTAGCATGGGTCAATTCCTTCCCGCCGATCAATCCAAGGGAGATGCCAACACCATTGGCGGATACATGGCGGTGCACAGCCGCCCGGCCGCGTTCGAGGGAAGCGACGGCGCATCGTACAGCGTCGAGATAGTCAGCGACGTCGGTAATGACGAGGACCCTCCATTCGGAGCCTACCTCCTGTTCGTCCGCTGGCGCGCCAATGACCCCGTCGCCATCGGCCACCTGGAGACCGATTTCCTGGCCTTCGGGGCGAAGGAAGACGAAGTCCGCGCCGCGGTCGGAAAGCTGACTCTCAACGAAGTCAAGTCACTGCTGGACAAGCTGATCGAGACGAAGAAGGCAGAGCTGCGATCGTGGACGGAAGCGATGCGGCAAGAGGGTAGCGCTTGACGCGAAAGCAGGGCGTGGTGCTGAAGGGGACGGGAGGTGTCTGGCACGTCCGCGCCGAGTCGGGTGAGACCCACGAAGCTTCGTTGCGCGGCCGCCTCAAAAAGGAGCGCGACGAGAGCCGGAAGCTAGCGGTGGGCGATGATGTCATCCTCGAGCACGACGAGACCGGAACCCATTGGGCGATCGCCGAGATTCTCCCTCGCCGCTCCAAGCTCGCCCGGCGTGAGCCGGGCGGTGGTCAGGG
Organism: Gemmatimonadota bacterium; assembly: GCA_031390205.1. GTDB lineage: Bacteria > Gemmatimonadota > Gemmatimonadetes > Gemmatimonadales > Gemmatimonadaceae > UBA4720. The sequence continues at coordinate 681 of JANMTG010000012.1, read as the reverse complement.
AGAGCGCATCGTCGCGGCGAATGTCGACCAGGTGGCGATCGTTTTTTCGGCGGCGAAGCCGGAACCGCACCGGCGCATGCTCGACCGATTTCTCGTCATCGCCGAAGGTAACTCACTCGAATCGCGGATAATCATCAACAAGATCGAGCTCGTTGACAGAGAGGCGACGGAGCGAGCCTTCGCCGATTACTCCGCTGCCGGATACCCGGTTCATTTTACCAGCGTCAAGCAGAACGTTGGATTGCGGGAGCTGCACGACGAGCTTGCGGGAAAGACCTCCGTTCTCACCGGGCCGTCCGGAGTCGGCAAGTCGTCGCTCATGAACGCGATGTACCCCGGTCTCGATCTTCGCGTCGGGGAAATAAGCGAATCGGTCAACAAGGGGCGCCATACGACGGTCGGAGCTTTGCTGCATCCGCTTCCCGACGCGGGATACGTGGTTGACACGGCGGGTCTCCGCGAAGTCGGGATGTGGGGGCTTTCCTCTGATCACCTGGACGCGTGCTTCAGGGAGTTCCGTCCCGAAATGTCCGCCTGCAAGTTTGGCGACTGTACGCACCGGGTCGAGCCGGGCTGCGGGATCCGCGCAGCGGTCGAAGCGGGCCGCATCAGCGCAGAACGCTACGACAGCTATATCAAGCTTCGTGAGGAGATCGAAGACTCGGAGCGGAAGTGGGCTCC
>JANMTG010000010.1:0-7008 GCA_031390205.1 Gemmatimonadota bacterium | reverse complement strand
CGTTGCGTCTCCGCCATCATCGAGAAGAAGATTAGGGCCTGAACCGTCTGGCCAGACCAGCGCCTGATCGGTGCACCACCAGTACTCCTGGAGCGTCTCGCCCTTCCAGGCGAACACCGGGACGCCCTCCGGCTCGTTGATGGTGCCGTTCCTGCCAACGACCACCGCGGCGGCGGCGTGGTCCTGCGTCGAGAAGATGTTGCACGACACCCAGCGCACATCCGCGCCGAGCTCGCCCAGGGTCTCGATCAGGACGGCCGTCTGCACCGTCATGTGCAGCGATCCCATGATTTTTGCGCCGGCGAGTGGCTGCTTCCCCCGGTATTCGGAGCGCAGCGCCATGAGGCCCGGCATCTCGTGCTCGGCCAGGCGGATCTCGTTTCGGCCGAACTCGGCCAGCGAGATGTCTTTCACCTTGTAGGGCTCGCGTCCAGCTTCGGTCGCCGCCGCGAATGCGTTCGTCGGTTCTGTTATGGTTGCCACTTTCTGCTCCCTGTTGGAATCTGCGTCAAAAAATTGTCTATGCGGACTTCATGAGCGGAGCCGCGTCCGCTTTCTTCCTTGAATTGCTTTTCCGCGCCGCTGCGGCGCTCCGTGCTCCCGACGCCGCAAACAAGAGCGGGCCCTTTGCCCCCGGATCGGGCGGCAGCGTGTTGTAGCGAAAGCTCCCCATTCCAGCCGCACGCATCCAGTCTCCGAGAGTCTCGCTGGCGAAACCCTGCCAGAGGTGGCCCATCGACTGCTTCAGGTCGTGGCGATCGTGCGGCATCATGTCGAGCACGAGCAGGCGGCCCCCCGGCCTGAGAACGCGCGCAGCCTGAGCGACGACACGGGCCGGGTCAGGGACGTAGTGGAGCACGAGAAAGAGCAGGGCGACATCTACTTCCTCGTCCGCGAGGGGCAATGCTTCGAGGCGTCCGTTACGGATGTCTACGTTGTCCACGCCGTGAAGCCTCTTCCGCGCTGCGGAGAGCATCGCGCTCGACTCGTCCACCGCGATTACCTTGTTGACGAAGGGAGCGAGGGACTGCGTGATTCCACCCGTTCCGCACCCGAGATCGGCGACCTTCCAGGTCTCATCGAGGAGTCCAAGAAGCGCGATGTCGGCGCGGCTGCCGAACAAGTCGAGGCGCACCCGGTCCCACTGTCCCGCCGCCGTCGAGAAGAACTGCTGCGATTTGGTGCGCCGCACCGCAAGCACCGCCTGCGCGCGCCGCGCATCCTGCTCCGCGGCGCTGGTGTGCATGACCTCGTCGCGCACGATGTGCCAGAGGCGGCGACTGGCGCTGTCAAGCGCGTCGGCCGCAATCCGGTAGTGACGGCTCGTGCCTTCGGCCCGCGCCTCGACCCACCCCTCCGCGCTCAGGACCTTCAAATGCCGGCTGATGGTGGACTGCGGAAGCTGGAGAATCGACTGGAGCTCGTTCACCGTGAGCTCGTTCCGCTCCAGGGCGAGGAGCAGCCGGCTCCGGGTGGGGTCGGCCAGGGCGGTCATCTGCCCGAAAATGGCGGTCGGTGTCATACGGTCAATCCGTTCATCCGGATTGAATGTTATAATGTTTGCCTCCCGCAGTCAAGTAGGCCCCACCCCGCCTCCGTATCTTTCGCGCCATGTGGAAAGAACGCGTCGCGTGAGCACTCGCTTCGATGCCGAGCGCGAGGGCGTCGAGCGCGCGCTCGGGAAAATATGCGCGGAGTATCTGCCAAAGCTTCCTCACCCGATCGCCAGGGCAATCGACTATGGGGTGCGGAGTCAGGGGAAGAGATTGCGACCGCTGCTACTGGTTTTCGCCTACCGCGCTTGCGGGGGCAAGGGAGATTCGACGCGGTTGGCGTGCGCACCGGAGATAATTCACTCCTATTCCCTGATGCACGACGATCTTCCCTGCATGGACGACGACGACGTGCGGCGGGGCAGGCCGGCCGCGCACAAGGTCCACGGCTCGCGCACGGCAATTGTTGCCGGTGCAACGATGATTCCGCTTGCCGTCGCGGTGGCGCGCGATGCGCTGTCCTCCCTTTCCGTCCCGCCCCGGCGCGCTCGGAAAACGATCTCGGCGCTGCTCGAGGGAGCGGGGGCCGGAGGAATGATCGGAGGACAAATGCGCGATCTGGCTGGCGAAGGCGTATCGCTCTCACTGGCCGAACGAGAAGGGGTTCACGCTGCGAAGACGGGCGCGCTGATCGCCGCGTCGGCTCGCATGGGAGCACTTGCCGCCGGAGCCGATGATGACGAGGTCGCGGCCGTCGACCGCTACGGCCGCTGTCTCGGCCTCGCCTTTCAGATCATGGACGATGTGCTCGACCTGACTTCGACCACCGCTGCGCTGGGAAAAACCGCTGGCCGTGATAAGGCGCTGGGAAAGAGCACCTACCCGGCGCTGCTCGGGGTTGCCGGAGCCCGCACGCGCGCGGAGTCGCTCGTGGGCGAGGCACTGAGAGCTCTTTCCAGTGGCGGATTACTCACCCGTGACCTGTCCCAAGTCGCTAATTTCATGATAACCCGCACCTCCTGACATTCCTCCCGTCAATGTCCATTCTCGACCGCATCAATTCGCCGGCCGACCTCAAGCCCCTCACCCGTGAAGAGCTGCGCACTGTCTCGTCAGAGATGCGTGAGCGGCTGATCGAGGTCTGCTCCCGCACCGGCGGCCACATCGGCGCCGGTCTCGGGGTGGTCGAGCTTACCGTGGCGCTGCACGCGGTGTTCGACGCGCCGCGGGACAAGATCGTCTGGGACGTCGGTCACCAGGGATATCCTCACAAGCTGCTCACCGGCCGCGCGGGCAGGTTCGAGTCACTTCGCCAGGAAGATGGACTCTCAGGCTTCCTGAGACGCAGCGAGAGCGAGTACGACACTTTCGGCGCCGGTCACGCGGGCACGGCGATATCGGCGGGTTACGGGATGGCCGTCGCGCGGGACCTCAACGGCGAAGATTTCAGCGTGGTATCGGTTCTCGGAGACGGGGCGCTCACCTGCGGGCTGGCGTACGAGGGCCTGAACAACTCCGGAGCGTCCGAGTGCGATTTCATCGTCGTGCTCAACGACAACGAGATGTCCATTGCTCCCAACGTGGGCGCCATCTCGAAGTATCTCACTTCGATTCAAAGCAACCCGCTCTACAATCGTGTCCGCTCGGCCATCGGCACCGTTGTCGACTCGGCGCCGGGACCACTCTCCGGAATGGGAACGCTGGTGAGAAAGTGGGAAGAGAGCATGAAGTCCTTCCTCACGCCGGGGGTGCTGTTCGAGGAGCTGGGCTTCCGGTACTTCGGGCCCAACGACGGTCACGACATTGACGCGCTGGTGGACACGTTCACGGCGGTGAAGGCACTGCCGGGCCCCAGATTGATCCACTGCATCACGCAGAAGGGCAAAGGCTTCCCCGCCGGCGAGCACATCGAAAAATGGCACGCTCTCCCGCCCGGGCACGACCCGGCGACGGGTAAACAGCGGAAAATCTCTTCGGCGAATTCGGCGTACACCGCCGCGTTCGGAAAGGGCCTCGCGGAAATCGCGGCTGAAAACCCGAAGGTCGTCGCGATCACGGGGGCGATGCCGAGCGGAACCGGGACGGGTGTGTTTGCGAAGACGTTCCCCGAGCGTTTCTTCGATGTGGGAATCGCCGAGGGTCACGCCGTCACTTTCGCCGCGGGCCTGGCGACGGGCGGAATCCGACCGGTGTGCGCGATCTACTCGACTTTCCTGCAGCGCGCCTATGACAACCTGATTCACGATGTCGCCATTCAGCACCTGCCGGTGATCTTTGCAATGGATCGCGCCGGCGTGGTGGGAGAGGATGGTCCCACGCACATGGGTCTCTACGACATTGCGTACATGCTGGCCGTTCCCGGAATGGTGGTGACCGCCCCCAAAAACGGCGCGGAGATGCTTGCCCTCATCAAGAGCGGGCTGGAGCAGGACGCACCGTTCTCGCTACGGTACCCCCGGGACGCGACTCCCGACATCGTTCCTCCAGCGTCCGAGATCGAGGCCGTACGCCACGCATCGTGGGAAATTCTGCGGCGCGCAGGCACCCCCGGCCGCGATCGTGCGAGCGCGGTCGCGATCCTCGCGGTGGGGACCATGGTACTATCATCAGTCGCCGCGGCGGATCTCCTCCAGGCGAGCGGAACGAGCGTGACCGTGGTGAATTGCCGGTATCTCAAGCCGCACGACGAACGCACCCTGATCGAGATAGTGCGCGATCACGCGAACATCCTCGTGGTGGAGGAGGGAACGGTTGTCAACGGTTTCGGAGCGCACCTGGCGGCGGTCGTCGCCGAGATGGACGCATCGGTGCGGGTGATCGCACACGGCGTTCGCGACGAGTTCATCGAGCAGGCCCCGCGCGCGAAGCAGCTCGCACGGCTGGGACTCGACGCGCACGGAATCGCGGCGCGAGTCGGCACCGCATTTGGAATGGAGAGCTCGCGCGGCACCCGCCTGCGCGCGGTGTGATGCGGCTGGGAGTAATAGGGCACCAGGGATACGATGACCTGCCCGACATCCTCGGCAGGCTTTCCCGGACGGCGCCCGGTCTCGGGCTCGATCTGTTTTTCGAGCAGGGGCTGCACGAGGTCGCGGGGACTGGATCGCGGCTCGAGTCGGGCGATCAGATCGACGCATTGATCACGCTTGGCGGCGACGGCACGCTCTTGCGCGGCGCTCGCTGGCTCGACGGAAAGGACAAGCCGATTCTCGGAGTGAATCTCGGGCGCCTGGGATTTCTCACCAGCTGTCAGACCGAAGATCTCGAGGCGGCGCTTCAGCACCTCGCCGGGGGCGCATACGTCGCGCAGCCGCGCATGGCGCTCTCCGCCCGCGCGATCGATGCCGCCGGCGAAACGCGCAAGCAGTGGCGGGCGCTCAACGATTTTGTCCTGCACAAGGGCGGCTTCGCGCGCGTGGTGCGCCTCGATGTCTCGGTGGACGGCGAAAGCATCGGGACCTATGCCGCGGACGGAATAGTGATCTCCACACCCACCGGATCAACCGCCTACAGCTTGTCCGCTGGCGGTCCGGTCGTTGTCCCGACAGTCGAGTCCATCATCATCACACCAGTCTCGCCGCACACGCTCGCCATCCGCTCGCTCGTAATTCCCGCCGATGCGGAAGTGACTGTGGAGGCGAACGAGAGTCCAACCGAGCTGCTGGTGACGGTGGACGGTCAGGTCGGGACGAGCTTCGTGAAGGGCGAGAAGCTCAAGGTGCGGCGCGCGGACAATCCCGTGCGCATCGTACGCTTCCCGGGCGCCACTTTTTTCGAGCGGATGAGGGTGAAGCTCGGCTGGGGAGGATTGCCCGAGACGGACGGATCCGCGTAATGCTGACCGAGCTAAGGATTCGCAACTTCGCGATCATCGAATCGGTGACGCTGCCGCTCGGGAAAGGGTTCAACGTCCTGTCCGGCGAGACGGGGGCCGGAAAGTCGATCATTGTGGGTGCGCTTGGCCTGCTGCTAGGAGAGCGGGCGAGCGCGGATCTGATCCGCTCCGGAGCGGACAAAGCCACTGTCGAAGGCGTGTTCGACGTCGGAAACGTGAACGGCATCGTGGAGCTCGCCGATGCGCGAGGCATCGACGTCGAGGACGACACGCTCGTACTCAAGCGGGAGATCTCCGCCAATGGCCGCGGCCGCGCCTGGATAAACGGCGCAACGGTGACGGCGACGGTGCTCGCCGAGCTGGGTCGTCACCTCGTGAACCTGCACGGCCAGCACGACGCGCAGACTTTGCTCGACGGTGAATCACAGCGACAGATACTGGACGCGTTCGGCGGCGCGCTGGCCCAGGCGGAGCTCGTCGCCCGCACCCACGCCGAGCTGGCGAGCGTGAAGAGCGAGATTGCTACTTTGTTGGTGCGCCGAGCCGACGCCGAGAAGCGGGCCGATTATCTGCGACACGTCGCGATGGAGGTCGAGGGTGCGCGACTCTCTCCGGGCGAAGACACGCGGCTCGAGGACGAAGCCCGCAAGCTTGAGAACGCGGAAGAGCTGCGCACGCTCGCCACGGCTCTGAGCCAATTGCTGGCGGGAGAAGATGCGAGCGTGATGACGCAGCTCTCGGCCGCGCGCCGGCCCCTCACGGCAATCGAGCGAATTGACCCCGCTGCCGCCCGCATGCAGGAGCTGTTCGACGCCGGGTTCTACGCGCTGCAGGAGCTGTCGCGCAGCGTCGACGATTACGCGGGCGCGGTCGATCTCGACCCGGCGCGACTCGAGGAAATGCGGCGGCGGCGCGACCGGCTGTTCGGGTTGCTGAAAAAGTACGGGCCCACTCTCGACAACGTCGTCGAGGCCGGACGATCGGCGCGCGCCGAGCTCGACCTGATAGACACCGCGCAGTTCGATCTCGCCAATCTCACCGCCCGCGAGAAAGACGCGGGCTCACGCATGAGCGCCGAGGCGGCGAGACTTTCGGAGATGCGTGCCGCGGCCGGCAGAAAGCTCGCGACTGCCGTCGATCGGCTGCTCCCGGAGCTGGGGATGCCCGATGGACGCCTCACCGTCGCATTGCTGCCGCGCGACGAGCCGGGGGCGGAAGGTGCGGAGGATGTCGAGTTCAGGGTGGCGCTCAATATCGGACACGAGGAGCGACCGTTGGCGCGCGTGGCATCGGGTGGCGAGCTGTCGCGGGTGATGCTCGCCCTCAAGACCATTCTCGCAAGGGTTGACCAGGTGCCGACGCTGATCTTCGACGAGGTCGATGCGGGAATCGGGGGACGAGTTGGGCTCCAGGTGGGAGACACTCTGCGCCGGGTCGCGAAAGAGCACCAGGTTTTCGCGATCTCTCATCTCCCTCAGATCGCGGCGCGAGCGCACCACCACATTGTGGTGGCGAAGGGCGCGAGAAGTGGCGTGACTACCGCCGACATCACGGTGCTCGACCGTACGACGCGCGTTGCGGAGATCGCGCGGATGCTGGGCGGAGATGCCGAGAGCAAGGTGAGTCGAGCCCACGCCCGGGAGCTTCTCGAGAGCGCAGGCGCCGCGGGCAGCCCGCCCT